>JAKAKT010000019.1 GCA_021813385.1 Microcaldota archaeon | reverse complement strand
GCGGTTCTTTGGGGAACTGAAAGCAAAAAAAGAGCACTTTGGCTCAGTTGATGGTTTTGTGGATTGGTACAACAACCGGCGGCCCCACATGAGCCTGAACTGGGAGGAGCTGGAAACACCAGCTCAGGCGTTCTTGAGGAAGCAGAGGAAGAAGAAACAGAGAATCGAGGCTTTGGTGGTCAGATGAGGGGCAAGTTTCAACACCGAGAGGAAATTAATTCAGGACAACACATACGCCCTCCCACCGAGTCATACCCGCACACCCATAGGAAGTAATGCCGTTCGCCCACAGCCGCGAACCCGAACAGTTCCCTCGGGGGCGCCAAGATTCACGCCGAACGAGTCGTTGCGTTATTTTTTGGTTTTGGAATTGCCAGCTTCCAAAGCCAATAAATCCCTTTCCCGCGAAATTCAATTATGCCAACCCCAAAGGAGAAGTTCGATTCGATTCTCGCTCGCGTTAAGGCAGTCCTTCCCCCAAACTCAAAAAACCCCCTTCTAATCGGCGTCACAAAGAGCCACTCGCCAGACCAAATCCTAGCCTACTATAACCTCGGCCTTCGCGATTTCGGCGAGAACAAGGTCCAGGAGGCGCTCCCCAAGATTGAGGCCCTCCCAAAAGATATTCGCTGGCACTTCATCGGCCACCTGCAGTCGAACAAAGTGAAGGAAGCAGTCGGAAAGTTCAAGCTGATACATGCAATCGACTCACTAAAGCTATTGGAAAAAACAGGCTCCCGCGCCCGGGAACTCGGAATAATCCAGGACGTCCTTCTCGAAGTAAATATTTCCGGGGAAGAAACGAAACACGGGCTCAAAACAGGCGAAGTCAAGGGGGTTTTGGAGAGCTCGAAAACTCTTCCAAACATCCGAGTTCTAGGTTTGATGACAATGGCGCCATATGGAGCAAAAGAAGAAGAGCTGCATCGAATTTTTGGTTCTCTTCGCGAACTCGCAGCAAGCCACAACCTTCCCGAACTCTCGATGGGGATGAGTGACGATTTCGAGATTGCGGTAGCTGAGGGGGCGACGATGATAAGAATCGGGAGGGCGCTCTTCGGGGAGCGCCCATAGCGACTCAGCCGAAAATCGGGCTCTTGTATCCGGTTTTCTTATCTTGTGCCTCAGACATCTTGTATGTATCATATAGCCCATAAAGCCAGAGTATCACTCCAATCAAGAAGAACGAGAGGATACAGGTCACAATAAGATAAGCTACGCCCTTCACCCATTGTTTCGATAGATACGCCTGTCCTATGCCAGAGAGAAAAAAGGACAAAACCATCGCTATTACCATATCGCTCACAGCACCACCTCGAACATATTCGTAACCTCTCGGTATATATTACTTATTACATCCCCCGCCCAGGCAAAACTTCTTTAACCACTCCTGCAAAATTGCTCCATGGAGAAATATCCTTCGAAAGACACTCGGCAACCAGCTGATCCGACTTTTCATCCCCCTCCACCGCTTAAGCAGTCGGAGCAGCTCAACATCTCCATAATAATCGACACTTACGACGACATTTTCTCTGACTTCGACCCGCGCCCATACCACGAGCGGGCCCTTTCCGAGGACTTTGTCGCAGAAGTAAGGCGGAGGCACGTGCCCCACAAGAAAGGAGGGCTTGAGGTACGGTTTCTTGTCCCTGACCGCGTGAGGGACCAGAAGTCAGAGGCAATCATAAAGAGAAGGCTCAAGTATTACTTCAAGGACGAGGAAAAGGTGATTGAAAAGCACATCAACGACAGGCGAAGAAGAGGTTATATGTACATATCGTTCGGCGCTCTCGTCCTTACTACAATAACGATTGTCGGAGTTAATTACCCCGATAACCTTCCCGTGAAAGTAATCGAACTCCTACTCGCCCCTGCTGGCTGGTTTGGCATGTGGGAAGGGATAGGGAAAGTTATCGAGAGAGAGGAAAACTTCGAATCCGAGAGGGCACTCTTCAGGCAGCTTTCCGATAGCGTTTACACTTTCATCCCAGAAAGCGAGGCACTGAAAGGAGGGCCAATTTTCACAGAGGCCGAGCCATTCGCAAAAGAAGTGGCAAAAGAAGCCGTCCGGGAAATCATCGAGGAAGCGAAATCCCCCCAAAAACAGAATTCGATCGTGAAGAAAGCGTTGAAAGATGTTATTAAAGAAGAAATAAAGTAGCTAATCCCGAGGTTCGCTGCCCTCCCCTCCCCTCAAGACCCCGAGCCTA
This sequence comes from Microcaldota archaeon, assembly GCA_021813385.1. Lineage (GTDB taxonomy): Archaea > Micrarchaeota > Micrarchaeia > Burarchaeales > JAKAKT01 > JAKAKT01. The sequence goes on along the minus strand of JAKAKT010000019.1, from coordinate 23,377 downwards.
TTTCTCACCCGATGCAATACCCCTGGGTCTTCCTCTCCTTTCACATACTCCGCAAGCAACCTTTTGTCATTGTGGGTAAAATGCTCGCAAAGCAGTGCTCTTGTGACAGGGTCTTCTTTTGCCAGGTGGATAAGAGTTCCCCGTTCCCCAAGTTCAATCAGCTTCAAAACAGCCTGATATTTCATCTCGAATTCAGGGCTTTCCAACTCAATTTGTCTGAGAACCTCACCGAGCCTTGTCAAAACATTATTCTTGGCCCTGCAAAGGTCTACGTCCATTCCCCCGCTTTCCTTTTGGTTTAGGGCGTTTAACTCCTTTACAAGCTGCAAGGCCGCTGGAACCGAGACAGCAGGGTTGCTGCTCTCGCTTTTCTTGAGCAAGTCCCCATACTTGGCTTCAAGAAGCGTCTGGTATCGCATTCCTCTGAAGACCCTATCCAGGCCTTGAGGAGCAGTTCCCCTCACCATTCTTGCTAAAATAGGCCTGGGATGCGCCGACCTGGCGCCTTGGCTTGCTTGTACGTCCATTCAATCCCCCCGCCAAATTATGGGATTTTAAATTTAAAAAAGAGGGGGTCGTGCGCCCCCTAGAAGCAGACAGAACCCTAGTCCCTTACCCCATCCGGGCAGACCCTGAACACGCATTCCCCTTCAGGCATGGAAGGCGAATCGACCAGTCTCGCAATCCTCTTCTCCTCTTTCCCTTTCCTGAAATAGAGCCGGTAAGTCGCGAGGTGGGCGAGCACATGGCCCCCAATCGGCTTGGTCGGGTCCCCGAACAGGATGCTCGGGTCGTCCATCACCTGGTTCGTGACATAAACCGCAATGTTGAACTTGTTAGCAAGCTTCTGGAGCGTGTGCAGGTGCCGGTTGAGCTTCTGCTGCCTCTCCCCGAGCGCCCCTCTCCCGAGATACTCGGCCCGGAAATAAGATGTCAGGGAGTCGATGACCACGACCCTGATGTTTTTCTCCTTCACTAACTCCTCTGCTTTCTCAGTGAGAATCATCTGGTGGTCGGAATTCACAGCTTTCGCGACGAAGATGTTCTTGAGCGCTTCGTCGCCGTCAAGGCCCATTGCCACGGCGAGCTGCCTCACCCTCTCTGGCCTAAACGTGCTCTCAGTGTCGATAAAGAGACAGTTCCCCCCAAGGCCCCCCTGCTCAACAGGCCTCTGGACGCTCACCGCGAGCTGGAAGCCGAGCTGACTTTTCCCGCTCGAAAATTTTCCGAAGGCTTCTGTTATGGCTTGGGTCTCAACCCCCCCTCCCAGAAGGTCGTTCAAATTTTTCGAGCCTGTGTCTATCCTCCCGATGGCTTTCCTCCTCTCGAGAATCCTGTCCGCCGACTCGTATCCCATCTCGAGCGCGTCCCTTGCTGCGGCTATGGCCTTCTTCGCAGTCTCGACGCCGATTTCAGCAACTTCCGCGAGCTCGTGCGGGCTTGACGCTGCAATCCTGTCGAACTCGTCATACCCGGATTTCTTCAGTTTCTCGGCGGTCGCCTCGCCAATCCCGGGCAGGTCGGTCAGTTCTTTCGCCTTCTTCACGACTTTTTGAGCATCCACTGCAACTTCTTCCTCAGCTTCTTTTTTCTCCCTTGCCATAAAACCACTTCCCCGTTTTGTAATCGCGAACAAAACATAAAACTGCTTCGCTTGCAGCAAGACTTCTCTCGCTTCTTTTAAAAACAGAAAGTGGGGGGGTTTCCACTGAAAACTCAAGTGGCCCGAGTATAGAGGTTTCCGATTATTTTCCTTTTCGCACTCGGTCCCTCATCAAAAAAATAATATTCGAGATTTATTTTTCCAGAATAATAGTCGCCCTGCTCGAACTTCATCGGCTTTCCATTTTCATCACTGCAAGCCATAACGAACCAATCTGACTGACCAGTGGCCATTTCTATTTCTTGGACAGGTTCGGAATGGCCATAATTCTTAGAGCAACTCATGTTCGTTATAATGATTGCTTTCTGGAGCCCATTTACTAGAGTTATGTTTAAGGTGTCGGTTTCGCTGGAAAGATAGGCTTTTGAGCACGTCATTCCAGCCGGCATTGAACAGACCTCAGGAGCCCCCGGTACATATCCAGTACTGTAAGGTTGCCGGATATCCCACACAACAATTAAACCAGGAATGCAAACTCCAATCACAAAGCACAGCAAGAGACCAGGCGTTCCTTCGAATGTCTGTTTTTCAATTCTCTCATTTACAGCAAAGAGAATGGCAGTTAGAACAAAAAGCGTGAATATAACCAAAAGGACCGCTATTAACGAGGGTACATTCGTGTACCACGGAGTTCCAATAAGGACGAAAACAGCATAAATGAACGTAACAATTCCAAGGCGCTTAGCAAGCTTTGCGCTGTCCTTCATCTTTAAGATGGATGCTAAGATGAATAATATAAGAACGCCCAGTATCAGGCCAATCGAAGGTACGAAGAACAATTCAAATCCAAAGGGCTGGCTTCCCCACCGATATCCCTTTCGAAGAGGCGAGATTATGAAAACAAAAATAAGAATTCCTAAAATCGCGACCAGTCCATAAAAAGCATACTGAGGAAGCTTCATAATCGTTTTTCTCATTCCAGTATAAAAAACACACTGTTTAAAACTTCGCGCGCAACATCAATTCGTGGAAAAAAAGCTCCTGCTCGCATTATTCGTTGTCCTGCTCCTCCTATTTGGTTGCGCAGGGAATGAAGGGGAAAAGCAAGCAACCGGAAGCCCGGTCCAAAGCGAGCAACCCCTAAAAACCCGGGAAGAATCAATCCCTAAAGACGCAGTCAAAATTACGCCGGCAGCAGACATCTATCCCCCCGTTCTCCACTCTCCCGAATGGAACGAACCAATCCCCCTCGAGGGCCCGATAAACACCGCGGGGGCGGAGGACTCGCCATTCGTGACTCCGGACGGGAACTCGCTTTACTTCTTCTTCACCCCGGATGTCCGGGTCCCTGTCGAGAAACAGCTTCTCGACGGGGTTACGGGAATTTACGTTTCGAAGAAAGAGGGCGGGAAGTGGGGGGAGCCCGAGCGAGTGGTCCTTCAGGACGCAGGAAAGCTTTCCCTAGACGGCTGCGAGTTCGTTCAGGGGAACACGATGTGGTTCTGCTCAGCCCGGGAAGGCTATACTGGCATCCACCTATTCACCGCGGAGCTAAAGAACGGGAAATGGCAGGGCTGGAAATACGCGGGCGACAAGCTGACCAACTACGAGGCCGGCGAGATGCACATTTCCTCCGATGGCAATGAGCTTTACTTCCACTCCCCACGGGCAGGGGGAAAAGGGCAACTGGACATTTGGGTCACAAAAAAAATCAATGGCGAGTGGCAGTCCCCGGAGAACCTCGAGGCATTGAACACTCCCGAGAACGAGGGCTGGCCGTTCGTTTCCCAGGACGGGAGCGAGCTCTGGTTCCTGAGGACTTACCTCGGCTCCCCGGGAATTTTCAGGTCGAAGAAAATCAACGGGGCCTGGTCTCCCCCGGAACTCATCGTTTCCTCATTCGCAGGAGAGCCGACGCTCGACAATTCAGGGAACCTCTATTTCATCCATCATTTCTTCAAGGACAATAAGATGCTCGAAGCCGACATTTATGTTGCTTATAAAAAATAAATACGTCAGCCGGCATTCACTAGCAGGAAGATGAAGTTCGAACCTTCACTGAACTTCTTTTCGACAGCAAGGCCGCTTTCCTCAACCAATCCCAAGAACTCCTCTTCGCTCAGTTTTGACGAAGTTGAGAGCAGTATCCTCCTGACGCTACCGCTTTCGAGGCCTAATTTTTTCGCCAGTTTCCCACAAGCTGCCCCGCTACTGAACTCGAACCAATGCTCGACCCTCTTCTTTTCCCAGTTGAAGCTGACCGTTATCCCGCCATCGGCCCTACTTACACCCAACATCTCAAGCGGGGTGAAAAGGAACCGGAATATCTTCTCGCTCGTGTATTCGGCGAGTATTCGATCCAAGTTCTCGGAGTCGCGATTCGGGATGAGCTCCATCCCCGCAACCATCCTCGATCCGGAAACCTTGCTCGCGCCCTCGAGAAATCTGCGCATGTCCTCGAAATTCCCAAGAGTGTTCCCGAGCACCACGAACGCGCCGCCCTTTCCGAATCCGGATAAGTCAATGGTCTCGAAATCCGCTTCAATGAGCTTAGGGGAGGCCACCGTGTCCTTGGAAATCTCGAGCATCCGCTTGCTCATGTCGACAAGAACAGCGCCCCTTTGGTCCCCTACCACATACTGCAGCTTGTGGTCTCCAGCGCCGAGCACTACGATTCTCCTTTTAGCCAAGAACTCCCGAATCGCTTTGCTGTTGGAAGCCAGAAGCTCCTTCTCAATCCTCCCACTATGATACCCCGGGCTTTCAGTCACCTCAATGAACCGGTCCGCCCCCTGCCCAAGGTATGCAAACTTTAGCAGGCTCTGTCCATCCCTTATCTGTTTCATGATTTCTGCCTCCAATTTCGCCCGCTTCTTTAAATCAAGCCATTCCCCGAGTTTCGGGCTCCTGACTGGGCAGAACCCCCCAATGAACTTCTCAACGAACTCGTCCTTGACCTTGGCGAGGGCCAAGAATGCGCGCCCTACATCATAGTCGAAATCCCTTATGTTCGAAATCAGGCCTCTCGAGTCTATCGCGTGTGCGTCAAGCAGGAGCTCCCCGTCAAAGCTCAGGTCGATTCCGAACAGGAAGAGGCCGCACACAGGAGAACCGGTTTTCGGATGGGGAGCCACAACAATGTGCCGTTCGGTCAGCTCTCTCTCCGCTTCCCCCTGGATGCTTGAAGAGATTCCAGTGGCGGACTTAACTGCTGCGATTGGGGAGACGCTCAACAAAGTAGTCCTCTCGTCCAGAAGCTCCCTTATCCCCTCAATCTCATGGACATCTATCTCGCTCGTGGTAGAGTGGACAGCCAGGCGATACACCAGAAGTTCTTTCCCGCCAATTGTCTTTGCCTCACTTGTTCCCGAATACACCTCCTGAGCAATCCGAAGATTATGGATAACCCGCTCGAATGTCCGAACGTTGGTACCTGTGAGCTTCGCGAACTTAACTGGATTCGCCGTGTCGAGGCTTATCACCAGCGTCACGTTGCTCTCCCTAAGCGCCACCAGCTTCTGCTCATCCAAAAGCGCAGCATTGGTCGCCAAATAATTGATGAAGCCAAGGCCGCTTGTCATCGAAAGGATATCGAGCGACAGCTTGTCTGCAAGCGGCTCGCCTGCCCCGCTTATTCCGAATACTTTCGCCCCGGCAGCGCGGCCATTTTTTGCAATGGATTCAATCTCCGTTAGCTCGAGCCTTCTCCTTCCGCCGGCTAACTCAGTCATGTCCCCGATGAAGCACTTCCCGCACTTGAAATTACAAACCGGATTCGAGTGAACCGAAAGGAAAGTAGGCGTAAGCCGGGTATTGTCAATCAGCCCTTCTGTCAGGAGGTGAGGGGGGAATCCCCGCAACACCTTCTGGGCCCTGTCGCTCGAGACCCCTACTCCCATGGCTCTCGCTCGCAATGTGCTTTGTGTCATGCAATCACCCATCGCTAGCCTTGACTAATCTCCAGATGCACATATGGGAGACGCCGAGCTCGTCCGCGATATCGCGTACGCTGAGGCCGTCAATTTTCCTCATTTCAAGCGCCCATTCGGCCTGCTCTTCGCTTAAGGCCCTAGGCCGCCCAGGACGTCCGATAAATGGCCCGCATAAACCGCTTTTCAAAAATAGGCTTCTTCCCGCTAACTCTCGCCAAACAGTCTGCCCTGCCTCTAGTCCTCTCTGCTAAACTGCTTTCCTCTCCTATTTCCACACTTCTCACTTCCATCACCCCATCTAGTTTGTTGGGCTAATACGCTCAATCCGAGCTTATAAAACTATGTAACGAAACAAAACGTAGTTGAAAATCGGACATTCTCAAGCTCCAAGCTCGAACATTATCGGCGGCTATCTACTAACGCTTCCCGAATCATTTTTTGGTTCACTATAGAAATAAAGCATTCTGATCTCAGAAAGGGACCAGTCCCTAGGTCTCGTCCAAGGTGCTTTGGCAACGGAGAAAGTATTGCTACCATAATCCATAACAACTGCCAAGCCCCTTTCCCTAAAAAGACCAGTGCCCGCTACCCCGAGAAGCTTCTCCCCAATAATCTTTTCAGAGTTCCTCAAATCCACCACGCTTAAAGTCCGTGATTCACGCGATGTGGCAAAATCGCAATTTTCCGGGGCCAGCTGGCCGAATGGGCTATAATCAGCGCCTATGGTAAAATTCCCAATCCTTAGCCGGGCTCTCGCACCAGCAGGCATACTCACATCTCCAATGCGTTTGGTTGCGTCAATAAAATTCCATCCACGGCTTCCACCCCCAGAGACAGGTGGCTTTATTTCAGGAATAATTTTCGAGAGCATCTTTCTACTTAGGGAGAACGGAAATGGCCAGCTGTTCCTATATGAAAGAATTCCCTCGACTTTCCTTGAACCACTATTGTCATCCGCCGGCCCCCGCCCAGGTTCCCAATCAAACGAGAAGTCCACTTTAATGAGTTTGACCCCCTGGCTCCTTAGAAGCGGATTATCCAACAATGGAACTTGGGCCAGGACTGAATCGGTTGTTAGGATTCCGGTCCCCCTGCCGATGGTCACTGTCCCATCTGTAAAATCAAGGCGGACAAAGTTCGAGTCGCGGATTGCCGCCAGTTCGTCACTTTGGCGATACTCTGTCATTTGCATTACCCTCGCTCTGGCGTCTGAGAACCTGCAAATAGGCTCGCTAAGAGGGGCTTTGGTCAAAAACGAGGAGTCTGGCATATGGGTTGTTTTTTGAATGTCTCTCGGGCAGGTGATAATTAGTGCAGTTGCAGCTGCTCCGACCATTAATGCTCTCCTAATCGCTGCAGACATAACGCATTCTTACCAAAAAAAGAATATATATCTAACTCGAGATTTGGTTTAGTCGTTGCATTCGCCGCCCCATCTTGAAGTCTAGGGTTCTCGCAATTTATCGTTCAATCAAGAAAGAGCACACAATTTAATAACAATACTTCGGGTCGGGTTTGGGGTTTTGATTTGGCTGGCTCCAACCCCTGGGCCGAATGATATAAAGCGTTCCATTCCCGCTGAAGCCATCTCCATCATTCTTGACGATTGCTAAGGTAAGTCCCATCTCCCTCAAATATCTAGGTCCAAGCACGCCCAAAAAGCTTCCCCCGAGGTTATCCTCCACCAACCCGATGTTGGATTTGAGGTCAATCACGCTGAGCGATTGCTCAAATGTCTCTGAAAACAACCTGGCCCCGGGGAAGCTGAAGCCCCCGACATCTACCAGTACCCCGCCGCCATGGGGAACTTTGATGGAGCTGAAAGAGTTTTCACTCCGGGTTTCTTCCCAGGCGCCGATTCCTTCTCCGCTCAACAAGCGCCTTCCCTCCTTCATTGCGTCGAACGGCTTAGCCCAAGGAATCTGCAAAAAGAAATTTTTATTGAGGCTGAACAGCATGGGCCACCCAATATTAAACCAGGCAAGTCCCTCTTTAGTCCATTCGCGCTTATCATTCGCAACTTTAAGTGAGCATTCTACAAAAATCGAGCTCCGAGTAATTTGGAGCGGGACTTTGGCCAAAACCGAATCAGTCTTGAATACTGGGCTTCCTGAATCACCCATCACCACGCTCGAGTCCTGAAAGTTAATCCGGATTAATGGGTGCGGGCAATAGCCTTCAAACCCCCCGAAGCTTTCAAGATATTTCTGAAGGGAAATCACAACCGGTCGGTTCTCTTTTTTGACTATGGGTTCAGGCTCAGGTTTAGCGCCCTGCAAAACTACTTGGGGAGCAGGTGCAATCTTCTGGGTTCCTTGCTTGCCTGCCATATGGTGTGATAAAATCCCGGCAACTGCAAGTCCTGCGACAGCCACCGTTGCAATAGCCGTAGTCCGTTTCAATAAATCGCCCCCAATCAGTCGCTCATCTCGCCGCCTCCGTAATAGCTGACGACTTCTCTCCTCGGCCTGACCGCCGCAATCCTCGCTGGAAGAACAAAGACAAAAACAGGCTGCTGAACCGGCACAGATTCGGGAACGGCAATTGGTTCCGCTCTGGCAGCTATTTTTGGAACAGTTCTTTCATCCGCTTTCCTCTCTCTCAGCGCAATTCTCAAGTCATCCAGGGCAACTTCGCTCCCATAAGCCCGCACTTCGCCCTTTTCCACCATTTCCATGACTGCTCCAGCATTGACCCCGAGGCTCCTCGCATATCTTGCAGCCACCCATCGGGGCACAGTCTCTTCCTCCGCAAGCGCCCTGAAATCAGCTGGCATTTCAGAAGAATAGCGGATGGTAAGTAATCCTTCCCGCTCGCCCACAACCCTAAAAAGCGGGCTCTCTTCCCCGACAATAGTCGGCAATCCCCGTTCATCGTCGAGAGCGAGCTTTCTCCTCAAAGCATTAGTCTTCCCAACATCGACTGTTCCATTGGCCCTCCTAGAAACCGTATTATTGCAAAGGGCAAGGTCCTCTGTCAAGAGGGCTTCTTCCCGGAGAGGAATCCAATTCGGGGGCGGATTCCTGCTGCGCCCAGTATACGACCACCCAGTTATCGGATAATCAGAAGTTCCTTTCGGGTATGTACCGGGCTTGTAATGTAAAAAGTCAACAGATCGGTTTCCCCCAAGAGTTCTTGAGAACATGACTGGCCCAGACATGAAGGACTATACTCGCCACTTCAAGCTTAAAAAGTTTTTCAGGGGCCCGAGAGACCAAACACTCTGGACACTCTTTCATCCTGTAGTGCGAGTCGCCTATAAAACCTATCGAATCGTCCCCTGCCATCGACTTCGCCAGTGTCCCTCCTAATCTCGTTCAATTTTCTTAGGTTGATGTTCTGTTCGTTTCCGATCAATACTCCGCTCGCAACCATCTTCAGGATGTCGGCTTCTGTCGCCCCCAAGTACCTTGCAGCAATAGGAATCGGCAAGGTCTCACTGTCAGAAAAAGCCTCTATCTTCGGAGGCATTTGACTTTCGTATGATATCCGCAGCAAACCGTTTCCATTAAGCCTCGCGACCCTGAACTCCTGCCCCCCTGGCCCGTTCATAACTGGGGCATATCCCATTTTCAAAGCAACTTCTATCCTTTTCTTATTTGTACCTTGGACATCCATTTCAAAGAGTTCAACTGTCCTGTGCTCTCTTCTCTCATATTTTGGTGGCCAGCGATAAACAATGACATCTAAACTTTGGATGAGCTCTCCAGGAAGAAGGTTATGCCGAAGCCCCGGGCCAGGACGGTCAACTCGTTGGTTTCTTTTCGACCATTTAGGGCCAGTGCGCGGGTCATCCGAAGTTCCCTTGGGAGTCACTCCTCTATGCGCCTGGGCGAAATCCCAAGAAGTGCGCTTTGGCATGCTTGCAACGACTGCCATATGGGAGTATATCCCGCAGTTTAGGTTTATATATTTTTCACGAAGTTATTCCGCTCTTCGATATCCGCCATGTTTATATACCAGTTATGTATCAACATATAACTGATTATATGGAAAACACAACAATACAAATCTCGACCTTAACGAGAAAACGGCTTGCGGATTTCCGCCGCTATAAACGGGAGACATATGACGAGCTTCTAAACGCTCTCCTCGACTTGGTCCCGACCGGGGATGATGAGGGCGAATACTCAGACGAATTCAGGGCGGCTTGGTTCCGCTCGCTCCAGGACATCCGCGTGGGCAGGGTCTTTTCGGAAAAAGACGCGAAGCGCCTCTTGGGGCTTTGAAGATGTACGAGCTCAGAATTTCCCAGGAGGCAATTAGCCAGCTAAGCAAGCTCGAGCGCCCGATAGTCCGGCGAATAATGAAAAAACTCGAGGAGGCGAAAGCGGACCCACATCGCTTTTTCAAGAGGCTTTCTGACAGCCGCGAATCGAAGATCCGAGTCGGCGATTACCGGGCCATAGCGCTTATTCTCGAAAAGGAGAAAATCCTCCTGGTATCGCTTGTCGGACACCGCAAGAAAATATACAAATAGCTTTCTTATTCGGCAAAGCATCCGCTTTTCTCATTCACCCTTATTCTCGTTCGGGAAAACAAGCAGCCTCAACTTCCCGATGCTCATCGAGTAGAACTCGTTCCCGCTCTTGGACGTCTTCCTCCACATCCCGCCGATGTTCCGGTATTTCGTCTCGCCAGCTGGCCCCCGTTCGGTCTGGACAACCCTAAAGTCGGGCTTCGGCCCTTTTGGAACAGTTGCAGGAACCTCAATCTCATCGCTTTCAATTGGTCTCTTTGCCATAATACCACCAGGAAAGAAAGCGAATTTGAAACTTAAAAGCAGCCGGATGGCGGGTTTCCAGTGAAAATTAAGATTGCCCGCCGTTTTCCCTAAGTCGATTCAGTTCTGCCAGAACAAGAGGCTTTGAGCTGTCGCCACAGGCCCGGAGGCAAGAGAGTTCCACTTCAGTAACCCCCAAATATCTGATTGCCGTTGCGGCCCCTATAGTCTCGCCATCGATTAAGGGCTGGATAACATTCGGCCTTGTCTCCGTGTAATCAAACTTAAGCACCCCGCCTTGGCCCGTCTCAATCACTCGGAAAAAAATACGCCCATATGCCCTGAGCACAGGGCGCACCCCGTTTTTTTCCGCAAACCTTATCCTTGCGGCATTAGTCTCCCAAACAGCAGTGTAATTGCCCCTCCTAATGACAAGTTCATTGATTTCGGATAATCTGTCAAAGACCTGCCAATCCCTCTTTATGTCATGTCTGCGCGTTCTCTTTCCAGTGTGTGGGTTATCCGAAGTCCCAAACGGATGTATATGACGGTTTATGGTTCCTCGCATATGTCCTGCCCCGTCGCTATTTTGCGCGAACTTAATATTATAGCTTCCTTTCTGGCAATGCCGAACTCCAGAGCAACAGCGAAACCAAATTCCACGCCGAACTACGTCGATAGGTTTATATATCTCCGACGGGAATTAAGTGCGTGATAAATCTCCCGTTTCCGAAAAAGGGCGAGGGGGGAAAGGGCGAAAAAAAGCCCGAAAAGCCTAGTTCTCAAAACAGCCAAAACCCGAGCCCTGAACAGAACGGCGGGGTTTCCCACGAGCTATGCAAGAAGAGATTGGCGGTCCTCCGCCGGATTATCGACCGCTACCGCGAGCAGATAGAGATGGGCGAGAGCAAAACAGTTCCGGACCTCAAGAACTTCATAGACCCGAAGAACAAGGCGGTTCAACAGGTTAAGCAGGATATCGAGGGCTATTTCCATCCCTACATATATGAGAAGAACTTCGAGGAGGCGGCGAGCAAGGCATTTGAATTCCTCCGCGACAAAATTGAAAATGATGCCTTGCCCGTGGACTTCTGGCTCTCCCCTGACGAGGTTCTCGAACTCGGGCTTGCAGACGAGATGGACAAGGCAATATTCCTGTGCTCGCTGCTCATCGCATTGGACAACGAGACCGCGAGAGTGGTTGTCGAGACGAATGGCCAGCGCCATGCGTTTGTAATGTTCGAGTTCAACGGGAAATTCCACCTGATGGATACGGTCCACGACGTAAACATATCCGGCTCCCGCGAGGAAGTGATTGAAGCGCACCTCTCTGGCCATGAGCACAAGCTAGTCTATGAGTTCAACAACAAAGGCTACGAGGAATGGTAGGAAACCAACCGCGCCCCGCGCACAAACAATCTTCGCCCCGAGCCAATCATTGAATCCTCGTCGCATTCGGGGCTATGAAATAAAGGGTACTCGTGGAGAAGTCAAGCCCGAAAGCGAGCCGCCCGTACTCAAGAAAGGTTGACGCGCTGACGACCCCGAGAGCGTTTTGGTTGGTCTCGAATCTCAATGCATTGGTTCTCTTGCCCTCGAATGTCCCAATCTTCCCTGAGTTTATAGACATGCTCGTCTCCCCGACGCGAATGCTCACATAGATATTGGGCGGGACAAAATAGTTATCGAAGAGTTCCCCCCGGCGCAGGCCGGGTGTTTGCTCCACCCTGTAAAATCCCTCGAACTCTCGGTAAAGAACGGAGGTCGAGAACATGAATTTTTCCCCAAGGTTGATGCTGAATATTATGTCCCCCTCAGCCCTCTTCACCTCATTCCCGCTCAGCATCGAAACTCTCCCGGGAACGACTATGGCGTCTTCCGAAACCCGAAACGGCACGCTAAAGATGACAGAATCCTGCTCCCTTATTGGACCTGAGCCGATGTTGAAGCTCACGGTCGACTCAGAAAAATCAAACCGGACAGAGCTGAAATTGCTCATGAATGACGCATCCAGGTCATACCCCCCGAGGTAGTCATGGGCAATTGGGCCGTTGTCTGCCACCCTCAGCCCCCCGACATCGACATCTGACCTGATGGTGATGCCCCCGCCGGGCCTCGATTTCACCAGCAACGACCTTCCCTGGTTTGAAGTGTTCAGATTGACATTCACGTCCTCCCCAAGCACCTTGACTTTTACGGACAAGCTGGGGCCATTAATAATCAGCGGCAAAGTAACTGATGCACCGGCCTTTGCGGTTTCCGATTCCTGGGGCAATGCCCTGTTGAAGAACCCCTGTCCCCTCACGGGCGAAGAAGTTGAAAGGAGCGAAGTTGCGGCGAAAAGCACGGCAGCTCGCGCAAGCGTTTGCCTCATGCACTAATTCTACTGCGAAAAACATTTATCCTAATAGCCCGTTGTCCCACTCAGGTACGCGAACATTATCGCAGCGACAATGAAGCCGACGCCCATCAGCACGTACAACAGGCTGATGAAAATTGCCAAGAATCCGCTGAACCCAACCCTCCTCGGGCCAGAGAGCGAAGGATAAGTCAGCCAGATAAATCCATACTTGAGCCCCTCTGCGCCGTAGAACCCCGCCAGAATCCCCACCTCAATCATCACGAGGAATTCGAAGAGGCTGAGCATTGAGGCAAGGGCAGGGAAAGCAAATGAAGCGAGGAAAAGGAGAATTACGGCAGTGAGGGTTCCTAGCAAAACCCACTCGAGCACACGCACGAAAACCGGCTTCGGCTTCCCGCTCTTTATTTTCTCGATATCCACGCATCTATTCCCAAGCCGGCCCTCATAAACTTATCGCTCATGCATAGGCCTTCGACCTTTGCATGGCGCAAAAGGGATTTAAATATCTAGACCCAATCAACCCCACATGAGCGTGTTCGAGCAGGAGCTCTCCCGCGAGATTTCCAGGAGGAAATCGGCGAAAGGAGCGGTCGCCTCGGTTGTGGACGAATATTATGCGAAACGGGCAGAGGCAAGCAAAAACGAGGAAGAAATGAGGTCGAAACTCCGGGAGATTAAGGAAAAATCGATAGCGGACATGGACGGACTGGTCAAGCGGGCGAAAGCGTCTTTTGAGAGGAACGGGATTAAAGTCATCATCGCAAAGGATGCCGGGGAGGCGTTGAAGGCGATAGGCGGGGCGATAGGGTCAGACAAGCAAATCGTGAAATCGAAGTCCAACACATGCAAGGAAATCGGGCTCGAGGCGCTCGAGAGGGAAGGAAGGGAGATTACGGAAACCGATACGGGCGACTTCGTAGTAAAATTAGTCGGCGAGCAAGGCATCCACCAGGTGATTCCAGCAATGCACCTCACACCCGGGCAGATTGCCGAGGCAATGGGGAAGAAGATGAAGAAAAAAATCCCGGCCGATCCCGAAAAGATAACACACGAGCTTGCGGGATACCTGCGCGAGAAGATAAAAGGTGCCGAAGTTGGGATTACCGGGGCGAATGTTCTTACTGCTAGCGGGGAAATAGTGCTAATAGAGAACGAGGGCAACATATCGCTAGTCAGCAGAATTCCAAAAAAGCACATCGTAGTTGCCGGGATTGAGAAAATCGTCCCCACCCTGGATGATGCGATGCACGTTGTCAGGTGCGCTACCCTCTGGGGCACAGGCCGGCCCTGGCCGGTTTACTTAAGCGTTATATCCGGCCCGAGCTCGACCGGGGACATAGAGAATGAGCTCGTGAAGGGCGCCCAGGGCGCCTATGATGTTACTCTGGTGCTCATTGACAATGGCAGGAGCAGGCTGCAAAAAGAGAGCCCGGAGATGCTCTATTGCATAAACTGCGGGGCTTGCAACAACCTGTGCCCTGCTTATAGGCAGGTCCTCGGGTTCTTCGGGGCGCGCTACCCCGGCCCGAAAGGCATAGTCTATGCGGCCCTCGAGGGCCAAGGGAAGCAGAACTACCTCTGCAACGTCTGCTCGAACTGCGAGTTCTCCTGCCCAGCAGGAATAAGCCTCCCGGAATACATACGGAAGGCAAGGGGCAAGCTTAAGATGGAGACTGATTCCGAGATGATTAAGAAGATTAGGGAATTCGGAAACCCCTTCGGGAAAGTCGAGAAGGGCAAGATACCCGATAAACTCTACTGCTGCTGACAGCTATGGACATAACGGCATTCATAGCACGCCTCGTTTTCGAGCCATTCACCCAACTCTCCCTCCTTTTCCACAATTATGCTTACTCGCTGGTTGCGGTTCTCTCGCTGATAACTGTCCCGCAGCTTAGGGGAAGGGGCAGGTATGTCGCGCTCTCCATCTCGATGGTTCTCGTGATATTGCTTTCACTTGCGCTTAAGGACCTTTATGGCGCCCCCCGCCCATGCAACGAATGGCTCGCAAGCGCAAAAGCCTGCCCCCCTCCCGACGATTTCGGATTCCCCAGCGGGCACACGGCATTCGCATTCGTTTTTGTGGCTGCCTCGCTCGGGACAATTGTTTTTCCGATGTACCTTGGCATCGGGATTCTTGTCGGCTTCAGCAGGATATACCTCGGGGTCCACAGCCTGGCTGATGTTGCGGGTGGCGCGCTCCTCGGGATTCTCACTTACCTAGTTGTGGAGGAATCAATCGACTGGGCCTCGAGAACATTCTCGGTTCAGAAGAAAAAAAGAGGGAAGCGGAATGGAGCTTAGGAGAAAGCTTTTTCACATAGCGTTCGGGGTTCTCGTCCTCTCCCTAGCAATCTTTCTCGACCCAGAGTATGCAATAGCGTTCACATTCCTCTCGCTCCTTATGGGGCTGTTGATTCTCGATAGGAAGCTAAGGCGGCTTAAAGTGCCTCTCGCTGACGAGCTTCTCGAGCTCTTCGGGAGGCCGGGCGAGCCGCCCGGCTACGGGGCGTTCTGGTTCATCTTCGGCCTTCTCGCCCTTCTCACATTCATAATCAAGCGAGAGGATATGCTCGCTTCCATACTCATGCTAGGGGTAGGGGATGCAGTTTCCACAATTATCGGCTACAGCGGGAGGCACGGGCTCCCTTACAACAGGAACAAGACTTTCGAGGGCTCGCTCGCGTTCATCGCAGTGTCGCTCGTTTCCTTCGCTTGGCTGGGCCCAATTGCGATTCCTTTCGCCCTGCTCGGCGCCCTCGTCGAGAGCCTCGATGCGAGAATCGATGACAACCTGCTCATCTCCCTCTACTGCATTGCGTTCTTCCTGATTTTGGGTTAAGGTTTTTAAGGCGCGGAGTGATAGCCCATTATGAGGTCCCCATTCCTGCTGGCGCTCATCGTGCTGATTCTGGCGCGCATTCCCTTCTCGCAGCCAGACGTGCAGTATGCGGAGCTAGTGCCGCAGCTCATATTCGACAATGCGGACCCGGACTGCCAGAGCTTCATAACTTATACTGGTTCGGGTGAGCCGAAGGTAAGCTATTTCATCTGGGATTCAAAAGGGAGCAGGGAAAACCCCTCTTATACGGGGTCTGCGACCTGCGTGGGCCAGGGATGGGAGTCAGGCAAGGCCTGCCATTCGGGGTTCTTCAACCCCCAGCCGCTATCTGGGGTAGTCCATTGCTCGATAGAGGCTTCTGTGGGAAGCGAGTTAGCAGGGAAATGCTCAATTGCCGCAACTGCCTGTAAAAACTGCCCTGAAGGATGCGGTGATGGGAAATGCTCAGGGGGAGAGAACTCAAACACTTGCTCCCAGGACTGCCTCTTTTATGGGATGGAGATAAAGATTCTCGAGCCGGAATGCTATACCGGGCTCCACAGGGGAGAGGGCTTTTTGCTAAAGGTGATTGTTAGAAAAAATGGCGCAGTTCTGAAGGGAGCTGCGGTTACGGCAACAGGTTTCTTCGGGACAGCCCAACTTCTTGACGATGGAATGAGCGGGGACGATGGAGCGGGAGACGGAATTTATGCAGCAAGGGCAACCATCCCGAGCAGCGCATTGGGTGTTCTCCCTGTTGATTTCATGATTAAGGACGGGGCCTTGCAGGAATCGAGAACATCGCTAGTCCAAGTCGTCTCAAGCCTCAAGGTAGTTGCAGAAGTAAGCGGGGTGCAGAAGCTCGGTGACGTGGTCATCGTCAGGGGGAATGCGTCGAGCCTCGGGAAACCCGCCAACGGGGAAGCAGTTGCAGAGTTTTATGCCCCATCCGGAAAACTCGCTTACACCGAAAAGGGGGCGCTTTCCAATGGCTCGTTCGTCTTTTCCTATCATGGCACACTGGCAGATGAGCTCGGGAACTGGTCAGTTCGGGTAAACGCCACCGATGAGTTCGAGAACTCAGGCCCATGGTCGGGCTCTTTCTTATTGGCCAAGCTCGCGCCAGGCAGCTTCCTGGATGTGGAGCACGTAAGCCCGGTAGTCGGCGCCTATAGCCGTGGTTCAACGGTTTCAGTGAGCGTGAGAGTGAAAAGGGATGGAGAATCGGTATCAGGGGCCAAGGTCTTCTTCATAACCCCAACCAACCTGCCGGTCGAGATGTCCGAAGTTGGAAATGGAATCTACGGGGCAACATACACAATAAAACAGGATGACCCCCTCGGGGCCTGGACGATAATCTCGCGCGCATCAAGCGAGTTCGAGAGCGGGACCGTAGAAGGTGGCGCATCCTACAAGGTCCGCATTGTCCCGTCTACTCTCCGCGTGGAGATAACGAGGCCCGAACGCGGGGAATTCGCCATCGGCGATAACATAGAGATAGTGGCATTGGCGAAATACCCCGACGGCGACCCGGTCAACGCGACAAGCGCGTTTGTGGTCATTGGGAGCGATAGGATACACATGGAGCAGCCACAGCAAGGGGCATTCGTGGCCTACTATACAACGCCCGAAGGAAAAGAAGGAGAAGAAATGTTGACAGTTGAAATCGAGGACAGTTTCGGGAACACGGGCTCCAAGAGCTTGGCGCTTTCAGTCAGCGGCACTTCACTCCTCTACACCCTGGACCGGAACCGTTTCCTCGTTATACCTGCAGCCATCGCAATCATCATAGGCCTTTTCACGTTCTGCAAGAACTGCATATTCGCTTCGAAGAAGGACAGGCTCCTTAAGCGAAAGGAGCAGCTGCTCGGGCTCCAAGCAAAGCTTCAGGAGCAATACCTTAAGCAGGGCTCAGTCGACAGGAAGACCTTTTATGACTTAAGTGCGAACTATGACTCCGAGCTCCAGCGTATCGAGCACGAGCTAGCGGAAATGGAAGAGAAAAAAATCGAGACAGGCAAGAAAGAGACGGGGGGCTCAACTTAGAACTAGGGGAAGGAAGAGCGGGTGGCATTATGAACGACACGGACAAAGAAGCAGCTGCAAGAAAAGCGCTCCGGTACGTCAAGAGCGGGATGACGGTCGGCCTGGGGACCGGCAGCACGTCGGCATTTTTCATACGCCTTCTCGGGGAAAAGAACAAAAGAAAAAACCTCGGGCTAAAATGCATCGCAACTTCAGTGACCTCGGAGCGACTTGCCACAGAACTCGGACTTTCTTTGGTCAGTTTCGAACAAATAAACCAAATCGATGTTGCCGTCGATGGGGCGGACGTGATTTTCGGGAAGCTGCTCATCAAGGGCCTCGGGGGAGGGGCGATAGCGAGGGAGAAGGCAGTCGATTACCGGGCAAAGAAGTTCATTGTAATCGCCGATAAATCGAAAGTGAAAGACAAGTTTGCCGGAACCGTCCCAGTCGAAGCAATCCCGTTTTGCTCCGAGGCAGTGAGGCGCGAGCTGCTCTTTATGGGCGCGGAGCGGGCAGAGTTCAGGATGCAAGAAGGGGGGAAGTTCATAACCGACAACAAAAACCACATGGTTGACGCATATTTCCCGGAAATAAAGAATGCCAAGAGGCTCGAGCGCGAGCTGAACAACATTCCCGGGGTTCTCGAGAACGGCATATTCACGAGAAACTGCAAAGTAATCCTCGGTGGAGTCTAGATTCAATGCAACAAAGTCCGCTCTTCAAATTCCTCCTGCTCGCGAACGCGATAGGCGCAGCCTACGGGTTCATCTTTTACTACGGGCAGCAGCTGCTCACAACGAACCCGCTCCTCTGGGTCTTCGTCCCGGACTGCCCGCTCTACGCATTCCTCTTCGCCCTCGCGCTCATATTGCTGAGCGAGAAAACCAAGGCGGGATGGTTCTATTTCCTCGTCTTCGTTGGCGCTGTGAAATACGGGTTCTGGACGATGTTCGTGCTCGCGAACTACTCGTATTACTACTTCACGCCGGAGCTCTCGCTTATGTACGGGGTCCTCTTCATCTCGCACCTGGTCCTTTTCGCCGAGCCGCTCGTTCTGCTCGGAAGAATCTCAGTCAAGCGGGAGACGCTCGCGCTCGCGATTTTCTGGTTCCTCCTTAATGACTGGGTCGATTATTCGCTCGGGACCCACCCGCCGGTGCCTGCAGCAAAGATTCCCGAGATTTTCACGCTCACGGTGTTGATGACGTTCATTTTCTCGCTCGCATCTTACTGGCTGGTTAAGAGGTTCGAAGAGAAGGAAGAGCCAAAAGCAACCCGGAAATGAGTCCCGCCACGTTTATATTCTTTTTTTGTGATAATATCGTACTTGTTCTGAAAGCGAAAAAGGTGGTAATTATGGCAGACGAATCAGGCGGCACCCCGGCAGACGCTGCCGATGGCGGTAGTAGCACAAAAGCAAAGGCTGAACCGAAACCTCCTGCCAATCTTGAACAAATCAGGGAAACGCTGAGGGCCGATACCCGTCCAGCTAGATATACCGCGTTGTTTCATGCTGTTCTTGGCACGGAATATACTCAGTGGGCGTCAGTTCCCGAGGGAGAAAGGTGGCCAAGGATGCTTCGGGCTCTCCTGGACTGCCTGCCTTATCTTAAATTCGGAAAGGAGGCACTCACCGCCTCACAGGACATTGTGAGCTTGTGCAGCGATGCTCCTATTGGTTTGCGCAACCTCAATATTATTCTTGACCCCAACGGCCATGTCGAGACGCGTACAAGAAGGTACATGATTGCAAGATTGATTCTCGAGAACCAAAAACACCTTGTAGGAAAGAGCGCTGTTGTCGATGATATTAGGCTGGGCGCAATATGGGACATACTGCGTTTCATGCCACTTCTGCCGAATTATTGGAATGTCGCTGAACCCGACCTAGCCAAACTGGTTGGAAGCGACGTACATTCTCCAGAAATATTTGAAGCCATACTCGACGTCCGAATACACGGCCTTTATGCTGAAAGGCTTGAGTTTGCAAGACACGTTCTCAATTCGAATTCCCATCTTCAAGAGCCACAACATGCCAAAGTTCTGGATGCGATACGAAAGGGAGCAGTCGATATAATCACTAGGCTTGAGGTCCCTCATGAAAAGCCATCGGAGCGGGAATACGCCGAATACGTGGAGCTTCTCGGGGCAGTCGGCGGTGCAAAGGCGGTTCAAAATATTTATGCATTGGTGCTTTCTGGCACTAGACCGGAAAATGCGATTGAGGTTCTCGGAAAGATAGGCTGGGCAGCGCCAGGTACGGCTATGGCTGCCCTAGACGAGTGTCTCAGGGGCGACCCAACGCCGGAGGTTGCCAGTCGTGTAAGGCACTCTAAACTTGATATAAGAAGAGAAGTTGGTGCTCTTGAGTTTACAATCCAAGTAACTGTACCTTCTTATGCCGGGTCTGTTCTTGAAACGGATTATGGGATACCGGGAAAACTGATTAAAGCTAAGTTAGCTTTGAGGGGACCGAAGGATGTTGGGGAGCTTGCGTCTATTGCGACTAAAAAGGCAGGAACCGGGCCGTTTGCAAGAATTTGGATGCAAATAGCGGATGCAGCTGTAACTAAGGCAGTAAGACCTGCACCAGCGGCGAAAGCCGTGAAAGTTCCGGCACGCTGATTTCAGCTGCAGGCGAGCCGCCTGTCCTTAATTCCCGCGGAAACGCATCCTATAAATCCATGTAAATGCCGCTTCACGCATTCGGTCGTGGGATTGGACGAATAAGCCCTGCTGCGACGAAAAACGCCACTGCTGTCGTTTTTTGGCGAAATACGCGCTCGATAGGCTTATATTCTCTTTTTGTCATAATAATAGTCGTTCTGGGATGGGGGGATAGGCATGAAATCGCTTCGAATTTCGAGTGCTGCTGTCAGACAGCAGAAGCCAATTAGTGCTACTTTAAATGCGCCACGCCCAGGAAATGATTTTAACAGGCGGGTTTTGACTGAATCCCGGACTGGAAGTCCTGCTCAGGTCCCGATGGACCAGAAACACGCTAAATCAACGTCTACCACTACATTTCATTTTCGCCTTAGTCGATTTACGAACACAGCGATAGCCGCGGTGCTAATAGCTCTTTCTGGAATTCAAGGAGCTGCTGCCCGTCCTCCGTCCGTAATAAAACCAGATAAACTTTTTTGTTACAGCTTGAATGTTTACCCGGAGGATACACCGGAACAGCGTATGGAGAAAATGCGCTTGGTTGCAAAATATACCCTTGCAGAAATGCGTTTGCGCCAATTAAATCAGTTATCACGATTAGATAAGTTAAAACAAATGGACGCCCGCCGTGATTCTGTCGCAGTCAACCAATTCTTTGACAAAGTTTTAGAGGACATAGATTTTAATCCGCTGACAGTGCGTAATGAGTTTTATGACTTGCTTGAAGTAAGAATTAGATATGCAAACCAGAAGTCTAGAGGTTGTTTCCATTTTTACATACCCAACCAAGTAGGAACAACCTTGCGGCAAGTTGAAGACATGCTTGATGATTATGGGGACTTGATTATTGCCGCAGGGATACCATCCATGGAAACGACTCCTTTAATGCCAAATGGAACTCCGGAAAATCTTAGTATGCTGCAGGTAAGCTGGCCGCAGATGGAAAAAGGAACAATTACGGTAGTGCGAAACAGCTTTCAGTACGACAAGTGGGTAATTGACATGGATGAGGATGACAAAGCACAGGGATTAAATTATGCGATGATGCAAAGGGCAAAGATATTGGCGGGATTGCAGAGGGATATCAACAAAGAAAGTCCTGAACCCCAGATAAGCCTGGAGGATATTGCCTGCATTTTTGTAGTCGAGCCAGACGCAAACAGGCGGCATTATTCGGGAAGATTCCACGTTATTGTGAAACCGAATGTATTAGGAACTCCGTTTTCGATAGAATATACTATTCATTCCCCGAGTAATTCTTTACTGGTGGATAAAACATTAACAGACACGATAAATATTGATACAAAAGAGCCCGTGTATTTTAGCATAAGAACTCCTCCTTTTTACACCATTGGCGACCCGACAGGAAATGATAACGGGGAATATGTGGTGGGGATGAAACTTACTACTTTGCATGATAAACCGGAAAAAAATCAGGTGTGGCCCAAAAAGGAATATTTCACAATGAAAGTCGGGGGAATTGTTCCCCAGGAAGATGCAATTGTTCTTGATTCTACTGGAAAACCAAACGTTTTTGGGGCGGTGAGCGGCGACACGTTATACCTGCAAGTTCCAACACATTTCATTTCTTCTGACACGACAATAAAAATGCCAGTGACGGATTCCCTGGGGAACTACCGATGCATTGGGGAATTTACGTTTTCTCCTCAAGAAAAACCAACAGAAGGAAAAGTTATAACCGAGATGTACTTATTTTCCTCAACTAGAATCGAAGATGCGTATAGGAATTTTAAACGCCTGAAAATCAACATCGCCAAAGAAAATGTGGCAATAAAAGATACGATCTGGCAGCATGTGGATAACAAAGGGAGGATTTATTCCACAGTTCGCGATTCAAGTGGAACACTGAACACATATGCTGATTTTACATTACATCTGCCATGGGACAATGATGGGACAGTACTCGATTCTTTGGGAAACGAAGTTCGTAAAACTGGAGGGAAAGTTCCTGAAAAATATGTTGTGAATGTGCCTGCTAATTCGGAAGGAACTTTGTTCAAACCTGACACTCTCGATGTCCCCGGATATGTACGGGATGTTTTGAAGGATGGGTATGACGCTGAACAGAAGGCAAAAAAGCAAAAAGATAAAGAAACAAGATATGTTTCTACAGTGTCATTTGCTGTTCAGAAACCTTATACCACCTTAACATTGGCAGTGCCTTTACCTAAAGGGATGCCGAAAGGAGATTACACAGTAACTGGAGACATTATGCCGGTAACCCCAAGGATGTATTCAAACACGAGCATACCTTACCAGAGGATTATTTTTGATAGGATAAAAATAGAATAAAAAAAGGACCTTAATAAAATAAAAATAAAAAAAATAATAAAAAATTAGCTCGTTATGCATTTATTAAACTCTTCATCGCCCATATCTGTACTGCACGTGTGGTAGCATGAGCTTCTGTGGTTGTTATAATCCGTGCAAATACCAATACCAGATATCCCGGAGATGGTCGCACTTCCACTTGGGGCGTATACTGCACTGGTGAACATCATACCCAATGCCAGAACGACTAAAACCATTGCTTCTATTTTCATTTTGCCACCTCCAAGGTTTTGCTGATTTACTGATTCTAATCGACTAAATAAACGTGCTAGTATTTATAATTTTCGAACTTTTGTACGCTTTTTGTTATTCTACGCGTTCGTAGAAACCAAACTCCAAACTGACCGAAAAATGGAAATTTCGGCTCTTTTTAGGCCTCTCGGCGACTGAGTATGTGTGAAAGATGCACAATCCTCGAAAAGAGGATAGCCCAGTTGAGGAGGAAATTTTGAGCTGAAAAAAACTCCTTGAGCTTGAGAATCGCCTCGTCGGGTAGTTATCCACCATAGAGGCTAAAATGGTTACGACGGTGGATAACCTCACGTCGTGGAGCACTGAAAAGGCAAACACGTATGACTATTCCGGGCACTTTTCAGATTGCACGGCCTCCTGCCTTACGGCGTAACGATTAGACTGTTCATTTGGGGGCAGACCCGGCAACTTAGTGTTATTCGTATTTCTATTGGTTGTTTTTTAGGCAACGTGCAAGCACAAGTGGTTGTTTTCGCACGTCGTATACATACATACAATACATAACATTACATGTAGAGTGCACACACATTTGTCCTAAAATAGTGCACGAACTTATGTCCGCTTTCACCCACCCGTTTGGGTGGGAAAATGGTGAAAGCGGCTATGGAAATCAGGCTCAAGTCGGTTGTTCTCTATT
>JAKAKT010000029.1 GCA_021813385.1 Microcaldota archaeon | reverse complement strand
AAGCTCTTTCGCTTTTTTTTCGAGTTTGACAAAAACCAGCTGTATCATTCTCGCATTCTTCTTCAACCTAATCCCTTCCTCATTCTCGATTATGAGGAGCGACTCGCTCCTCCCTTTATACCCGGGGTCCCAAACGGCACAGTGTATGAACGCCCCGCATCGCAGGAGTGAACTTCTGGGATAGCCGAGCCCGGCGCAGTCCTCGGGGATACTCACGACCTCGTTATAAACGATTTTGTAAGCCCCCTTCTTCAAATGGACCCAATCGCCTGAGAATTCGATTTTCTTGGTCTCCGAGAGCTTGCGCTCGCTGTTGTCGAAATCTATCGTTCCCTCGCTCTCGAGAGAGTGTATTTCCCGCAAAGTTAGGTCCACTCCGCAAGGTTGGAACTGGATATCGGATATGGTCTCGCTGACAAGGCCTTTTTCCTTAATCTTCTCTTTGGTGAGGAGCGCGGAATCACCCGTAGAGCCTGGCCACGTCAGCCTTCAATTCTTCAAGGCGCAGAGGCTTTTTCGCCCATACGATTTCCCTTTTCGTGAAGAATCGGTTAATCTCAACTTCTGCAGTTTCGAAAGAGTCTGATGCGTGTATTATGTTCTCGCTCTTGTCCTTGCCGAACTTCGCCCTTATCGATTGAGGCGCGGCCTTCCTTGCCTCGTTCGAGTCAGTCGGGCCGCAGAGCCTACGCAATTCAGCGACGGCGTTTTCTCTCTCAAGTAATAGGAGAAAAACCTTGGACCTCGTCATATACCCGAGCAAGCTAGGGAAGAAAGGTTTCTGTGCGTGGTGGGCATAGTGCTCCCTGAGAATGCCTTCCTCGAGCCTGACGGGCTTCGCGAGCAGCACCTTGAACCCGTCATCGAGCATCATGCGCAGGACTTCCTCGCAGTGCTTCCCTTCCACACAGTCGGGCTTGAGTATGGCGAAAGTTCTTTCCATAAGACAACCTCCGGACCGAAAGGCCTGCGTTGCAGCCAATATGAGGGACTCATGCTTTCTTCTTTTCGGGCTTGTAGACCCACTTGGTCAGCCTGGGCTTTCTCTTCAGCTTAAGGACGTGCTTCTTGCACTTGCTTGAACAGTAGTACTGCGCTGTTCCGTCCCTCTTGACGTACATCAGCCCGGTTCCCTTTTCCATTTCTGCAGAGCAGAACGAGCATTTCATTCAATAACCCCTATCTTGCCTTTATGACCTTGGCTTCCCTTTCGGTCTCCAGCAGTATGAGCTTGTCGCCTCTCTTGGTAGGGCCCTTGACATTTCTCCTGATGACTCTCCCCTTGTCCCTTCCTTCGAGTATCTTGCACATCACTTGGTAAACTTCGCCGTAGATGCCCGTCTTGCCTATGACTTCGACAACTTCAGCAGCTGAGCCCGCCTGGTCAACCATTTGCATTCACCTACTCCTTTTTCTCCTCGGCGGGCTTTTCGCCCTCTTCCTTCTTCTTCCTCTTCTTGGGCTTCTTCTCTTCAGGCTTCTCCTCTTTCTCTTCCTTCTTCTCCTCGACCTTTTCCTCTTTGGCCTTCTTGCCGAGCCTCTTGACTATCTCCTCGACAATCTCGGTTGCGTTCCCAGCTTTCTCTATGGCGATTGCAGAGCAGCCGACTTCGAGGCCAGCGCTTTTTCCAAGGTCCTTCTTGGATGGCACGTAAACATAAGCGGCCTTCTTCTCGTCGCATAGGATTGGGAGGTGCATGACGACCTCTTCTGGGTCGACATCCTCGGCGATGACAACGAGCATGGACTCGCCCTTCTCGATTGCCTTGGTCGCCTCGTTGGTCCCTTTCCTTACCCTTCCAGTATCCTTTGCAATCTGGACAGCTTGATAAGCCTTCTCGGAGAGCTCCTTAGGAGTCTCAAACTTCACGTAACTCTTCATCTAGAAACACCTCTCGCTTTCGGTCATCGAAATACGCGGGTTATAATCTAGTGGGTTTATTTTATATACCTTTCGCCGATAACAAAAACAATTCGTTTTATATTTTCTCGCCCGAAATCTCATACCATGCTAGACGAAAAAACAATGGCTCCGGACTTCGAGCTGCCGGACCAGGATGGAAAAACCCGCAAGCTTTCGGACTACCGAGGAAGCTGGATTCTTCTTTATTTTTACCCAAAGGACAATACTCCGGGCTGCACAAAAGAGGCATGCATGATTCGGGACTATTTCCCGAGCTTCGATAAGCTGAATGCAAAGGTTTTCGGGGTGAGCACTGACTCGGTTGAGAGCCAGGACAAATTTTCGAAAATTTGTCCGCATTGGAATTTTCAAATTCCAATACAACAAGAAATTCGCGGAGAAGTTCGAGCTCAAATTCCCGCTTCTTGCTGACACGAAGGCGGAAGCGGTAAGGCTCTACGAGGCGAAGGGAATATTCCTGACCAAGCGAATTTCTTACCTCATCGACCCGGAAGGAAAAATCGCGAAATCCTATGACAATGTAAACCCGGCGATTCACGCAAAAGAAGTTATTGCGGACTTGGAAAAATTCCTGGTCAGCGGGCAGTAAGAGCATCAGAAAATGAAATTCGAGTCGCTGTTGCTGACATCATGATGTCGACTGCTGCTGTCCCAGTATCTAAAAGCCACGAGTCGGCTTCTATCTTTTCTCCTCCGGCGAGTCTTAGGAAAAACGAGAGCTCTTCCTGGAGCTGGTCTGCATCGCTCCTGAAGGTCCCACCTCTTCTCCCGGTCATCACAAGAGTCTTCTCAGCGAAATTTATCGTGGCTTCTCCTTCACTGCCAGTTATAACCATCTCCCGCTTTGTCTCAGCTGAGAAAACAACGCCTGCCTTCACTTTCGCCCCGGATGCGAAATCAACAAAAGCAGTGGCTTTCACCACTTTGCCCCCAAGTGTCTCTTCTTGAGAACTCACGAGCCGTATCGTGTTTTCATTTTGAAGCACCCTCAGGGCAGCATCCATGTCGTGGGTTCCGTTATTAACGAGCGGGTGCTCGGGCTTGTGCGACTTGTAGCTCCTCATGGATTCTATCGTTTTAATTTTTCCAAGCCCCTTAACCATATTTCCATCTAAAAGAATCCTTACTGCCGGGTTGTACCGTTCGGTCCAACCGACGATGAGCGGCGTTTTGCCGCGTCGGGCCAATTGGACTAGCGCGGCGTCTTGGCTTATCGAAAGTGTAAGCGGTTTTTCAACAAGCAGAGCTTTCCGCGCCCTTAAAAACTCGCGGGCTTGCTCAAAATGTGCCTCGGTCGGGGAGGCAATTATCGCTGCATCAGGCCTGAAGCGGGCTAAGCAAGCATCGATGTTGTCAAAAAGAGGGACCTGCCTGCCGAATATCCTGTTCGCAGCGACGTCGGTCTGGGCGTACTTTGCCCTATTTTCCACAGGGCTAGCCCTTTTCCTAAAAACTATGGCAGGCTCAACACCGGGCATTTTGGCAAGTTTCTGGGCATGCTTCTCGCCCATGTTTCCAAATCCAACTATGGCTACGCGCATGCCGATTATTCTGGCTCTTAAGATTTATAAATCGATTCGCCTTCTGTGTTGAATTGAATCGATGGGCTCGAATCGTCGGGATGATAACTGCAACTCAAATCGAGCGATACCATTCCGCGTACTCCTTATGGTCGCCTACAAATTGGATAATCTTTTTCTTCTCCGTTTCATCAACTTCATACGCTATTCTGTACTGACCGACCTCAGTGACGAAATACGGCAATCCATGGCGCAGGTGTCTGCCAGCAGGTTCGATCTTCATGCGGGCAATCCTGTTCAAAATCCGCCCCCTCACCGAACGGTCCAAAGCGAGAAGTCTCCTCCTGGCTTCTTCATGGAAGATGACGAAATAGCTCATAGCTTAACGCCTGCTTCTTTCGCCACTTCCTCAAGCGTGTAGGTTTTCTTTTTTCCCGCCTTCACTTCGACCGACATTTGCCTCATTTTCCTTATCACGAGTTCGTTTTCGTCTTCAAGGCTCAGGTTCCACTTCAGGCCCAGCTCGAGAACTCCTGCCCGTATAGCCTCGGACTTGGTGCCGTAATACTTTTTATCGACAAGCTTGTTCAGTATCAACTCCGCAACCCCATCAAAGCGAGTAATCGCCTGCATAAAATCACCTCGTTTGTATTTATTCTGTATATATTTAGTATCTATTATGTATATAAACATTCTGTTCCGAGCATTTTCAGAGAAAAAGGGGAGGGCGGCTGGGAATTGTTCCGGGGTCCCCAGCCTTGAGCCGGGGCCTTTTTCCGAAGAGCCCAACCGCCCAATGAGGCGATTTGTCCGTGGGTTGAATTTTCGCCTTTTACCAAGCGACCATTTCTTCTTCCTTAGGGGCAGCTGGGAAGCTCGCGGCAACCAGCAGTGCCCTTCCTCCCATAATGGAAAAACAAGTGTGAATGTTGAGCTTCCCGAGCCGCTCGGCAATCTCGCTCACTTCCCCCATTTTCAGCCCGCTCACATCGATTTTCATTCCAAACACCTCGTGAAAGAGGCTGCGCTCGGGCCGTTTATATACTCGGGGATGGACGAACTTTCCAGTGCCGAACCGCAGGGGGAGCGCCCCCTTCAGTTCTGGCTATTCCTGATACCCCCCAAAAGAAAAAGCAACTCTAAAACTAAGTCTTCTTGGGCTTCACGTCGCCCTTGCTCGTCTCGAGCTGAGTGACAATCCACTCGAGCTGCTTGAACCCGCCATCCTTCATCTTGCAGTCCTTTATGTCGTTGTCGCTTATCTCGAGCTCGTAGACTTTCTCGTTATCTGAAAGTATGACCTTTCCGCTGAGCCTGCCTTTCTCGAATTTCAGGGCATTCGAGTCAACCCGGACTTCCCTCTGCCTGATTTTCTTCACATCAACGGCCTTGGCGATCTCATCCATGCTCTTTGTAGCTTCCTTGTAAGCGTCGCTGTTCTTGTCGACCCGGTCCCTAAGGTCCAGGAGTGATTCGTAAATCTCAAGAAGCCGGCTTTCGAGAATCATGCGGATGTTTTCTGAGGGTTTTCCTTCCATATTTCTGCACCTATGCTTTTTGCATAATCATTCTATCGATTTCGTTTTTGTGTTCATTTACCCAAGCGAACAGTACGGCGTTTGTTTTTCCTGCCTTGCCGACTCGGTCTACTAGGTCCCCCATAACTACGGTCTGCGTGTCTAAGAATTGTTTGGTTTCTATCGTGGTCCTCTTCGGAACAACGTTAAGTAGATTCTCTGTTTCTCTGCTGAGTGCCTTGATTCTTTCTTCGGATTGCTTTGAAGCATAAGCCATCGAAACCACCGCTTAGTATTATCCCATACCTTCTATTTAAACCCGCTTTTTAAGCTTTTCAGAGGTTTATGAAGTCGACCTCGACATCATCATCCTCAATCTTTATCATAGCTGCCCTCAGGTCCTTCCCGGCCCCGCAGCTCACGACAATCGTGTCCCCGAGCATCTGCTCCCCCTCGTGCTCGTGGAAATGGCCCGAGACCGCGAGAAAAGGCTTCTTCTCTTCGATTATTTTCTTGATTGCAGGGCTCCCGAGGTTCTCGCCGTCAATCATGTCGAAGCATCCCATCGGGGGCATATGAGTCAATAGAATCGTCTTTTTTCCGATTCCCAGCTTCTCGAGCGCTTCGCCTATCTCAGGGTCAGAATGGACGAACGGGGTTCTGCCCAACGTATTGCTCCCCCCATACCCGGCTACCTCATATTTTCCGAGCTTCCTCTTCTTATTGTGGACACTATGGCCGCTCTTCTCGAGAAATTCAACCACCGGGGGCTTGTCCATATTCCCGGGAACCGAATATATGTTCTGGAGTGGCTCGGCTAGCTCAGTGACAAATTCAATCGAGCCAGCGTTGCTCAAGTCCCCAGCGAGGAATACGGCATCGAACTTCCTTTTTGCGACAAGCATTCTCACTCTATCGACCACTCGTTGGTCATCGTGGATGTCGCTCAAAACCAGAATATCCATCCTAAGGCACCTTCATAGCCCGTATCGCGTCAACCCTCTTCTGGAAATCAGCTTTCAGCTTCTCGGCAATGAAATTTCCGGTATAAGCATCAGCTTTCGCTGCAATCGCAATCTTCGTCGCGAGCGCCCTCGAGAGCTTGCCCCTCTGTTTTTTTGGGGCGGTGCTTATGTACGGGTGCTGGAATATGAGGCCGTGCTTCGGGGGCTTTGAGTGCTTCTTAAGGTGCTTGAACAGCGCTTTCTCGGCCCCGAGGACTTGAACGGTGCTTGCTGGCATTCTAGCCAATTTCTCGATGCTTCCTGCTCTCGCGACCAGTTTCGCGGCAAGCGCGGGTTCGGCGACATAAGAAACGTTCGGGCATGTTTCTTTGACGAGCATCTCCTGATAAGTCTCGAGGCTCTCGCGCAGCTCGTAGAGCTCGAGAATCCTTTTCGCCATCTCCCTGACAGCCTCGAGGTCCTCAGGCTTCAATTTAATCCCAAGCGTCCCCTTCGCCTTCTCCTGGAATTCCCGTGCCTTGTCTTTTCCCACAACTTTCAGGAGAAGCTCAAAGTCGGGGTTGTCCCTGTCCAGTTCCACTGCAAGCTGGCAGAATTTCTTCGGCTCGGAAATCCTCAGTTCGGGGAAATAGAGCGCATACCATTCGGAAAGCCTCTCGAAAAGCAGGTTCGCGGCCTTGTTGTTGTCGTCAATGGCCCCAACTGTATGGGTGAGCAGCCTGTCCCTCTTAGCCATCTCTAGGCGCATGCCGGCTTTCGCTTTCTCAAGGAAGTCCATGCTTTCTATTTCCTAACCAAGGCTAATAAAGGTTTCCGAACCAGGTCCTCAAATCACCGGAAGTTCCTTATCACCGCTAATTTCACTGTTGGGTTGGTGAGCACCTTGCTCCCGGTTCCTATCACATGGAGATCGATTTTCGTCTTTTCCAGGAATATCCTCATGTGGAGCTTCGTGTCCCTCCAGTCCTGCCCTCCTTTTCCAGCCGAGAGCAGGAATGGGCCACGTTTCACCTGGGCCCCGATTCCCTTATCGGCAACCTTCCCGTCTTTCATCGTAATTCTGCCTGAGACAGTCGCCTCCGTGCCCCATAGCGCCCTCCTGAACTCTCCTGCATAGTTCATCGTGTTATTCGCCACGTCCTCGCTCACTCCAGCCCTCACAAGGTATCTGTTTCCAGAGTAAACTCCAACTGCCCCGACCGAGCTCGAGGTTTTTGTTTTTCCCTCTGCATTAGTTACTGTTGTCACATTCCCCCCGACCAAAATCCCTTTTGCCAGGGGAACCGATACGTTCGCCCCTTCGCTCCGGCTCGTTTCTTTCCCATTCGAACCGGCTCCCACCGACAAGGCCACTGTAGCTCCACCGATATCGGTCCCGAGCGAAGCCCCCGCGTTTCTCGTCCCATCCGCAACCCTCCCGGTCTCGACGGTCCAGAACTTCCCAATCTGGCTCGAGCTGACGAACGCGGGGTTTGCCTGAACTGAATAGTTAGTGAAGGCCGGATAGGTGCCGACACTTTGCAAAACAAGCGCCTTCTGGTGTTTTGTTGTATCCACCAGTTGCACAACCGGAACTTTCTCGTGCTTTGAAGTATCGACTACCTGGGCCTCGGCCCCAGAGAATCCGATTACGGTTATGGCTAACGCTATTGGTATGATTCCTCTCATGTTCCCACCTCTCCCCCTATTGGCGACCCGCCATCTTACTTAAACACCAACTCCTGCTTCTCTCGCTATTTTCTTCGTCTCTTCGAGGCCGTATGCCCGGGCGAATCCCTTCAAAGTCTCTTCGACACCGAGCACGTTCACCGCGACCGCGAATGTCTTTTCCTCCCCGTAAAGGGATGCGAAAATCGCTATGGGCACTTCCGGTATCAGGCTGCCTGTGCCGCCTGCACTCATCGCAATATACGGATGCTCATCGAACTTCCTGAGAAGCCTGAATGCCTCAACAGGCCCAAGCTCCTCGACGGCAGCCATCGTAGGAACGTGTATGGAAAACACTGCTGCAAGGGTGTCGAAATGGTCCTTCGCATTAACTCCGTATTCCGAGTTAATCGCAGCGAGCTTTCCCCCGAGCTTCTCTACTTTCCGGCAATTCCTGACGCCCCCATCAACAGCCTGTTTGATTGCATCGACCTTCTCCAGGTACTCCGCAAGGCGTTCTTTGGCCATAAATCCGAAGCATCCTTGTTTCAAACAATCACGCGCCCAGCTTGCGTATTTCTCTTTTTCAGCCTCTTTTAGGTTGGTCGTCGGCGCGCTTTTGCGATAAAACGGCCCGCCATCAGCGTTCGAGTCGATGCGGCTTACTTTCGAGTGCGCCCTCGCCGGGCCAGCCTGCCTTTCGACAGATTTAGTTTCACCCGCCATAATCCCCACCTCCCCTTTTTTAGAATTAGCAACATACTATCCCATTTCAAGTATTTAAACAGACTCTACCCCTAGGGGGGTAGTAAAAGGAAGGTTTTTATTCCGGGGCTTCGGAATTTACTCATGGAGACGGCGATTCTCGAGAAAATCGGGCTCACGAAGGGCGAGATTAGAGTTTACTTTGCTCTC
Organism: Microcaldota archaeon; assembly: GCA_021813385.1. Classification (GTDB taxonomy): domain Archaea; phylum Micrarchaeota; class Micrarchaeia; order Burarchaeales; family JAKAKT01; genus JAKAKT01. Next base: position 17,141 of record JAKAKT010000029.1, on the reverse strand, counting down.
CTGGAACTGGGGCCGAGCACGACCGGGCCCCTGGTAGATGCTTCGGAAGTCAGCTCTTCAAAAATTTACCTCGTGCTCGACCGCCTGATGAAGAAGGGCCTCGCGAGCTATTTCCTCCAGGCGAGGAAAAAATATTTCGAGGCAGCCGACCCGAGGAGGATTGTCGCTTACCTGGACGAGAGGGAGAAAGAGCTCGATGAGCAGAAGGGCGAGATGGAGAAGCTCATGCCTGCCCTGCTGAAGAGGCGGGAACTGACGAAAGAAAAGCACCAAGTCACGGTGTTCCGCGGGATGAAGGGCGTTGAGACTGCCTACGACGATGTTTTGAGGACGATGAAACCTGGCGAGGAGTATTACGTCTTAAGCGCCCCCCAGTCCTTCCCGGAGCAGTTCCGCAATTTTTTGAGGGGCCACCACAGGAGGCGCGAGCAGAAGAAAATCCGCGTGAAGATGATGATAAGCGAGAACGCGCGCCCTACATTGGGAGCGGACAGGGAAAAGAACAGGTTCATCGACATAAAATACCTGCCGCCGAGCCTCATACTCCCGGAAACAATCCTCGTATACAAGGACAAGGCATTCACAATCGTCTGGGGCCGCGAGCCCATAGTCTTCCTTCTCGAGAGCAAGGAATACGCGGACTCGATGAGGATGTTCTTCAATCTCTTATGGAACGAGGAGACGAGAACCTATCGCGGGATGGATGGCCTGGAGTTGGCCTACCAAGACGTTCTCGATGAACTCAATCCGAATGAAGAGTATTACGCAATCAGCACGGCCATCCATTCACCGGATGTTTACCGGGACTTTCTTAAGAACTTCCACAAGAAAAGACAGGAAAGAAATCTTCGGCTGAAGTTGATTTATGGCGAGAATCTCAAGAACTCGCTTGGGAGGGACAGGGAGTCCGAAAGAAATACGGAGGTCAGGTATGTTCCTCAAAGAATGGCGAGCCCGCAGGGAATCATAATATACCACGATAAGGTCCTTACAATAGTCTGGAGCGAGGAACCGGTCTCGTTCGTGTTGAAAAACAAAGAATACGCCAACTCGATGAAGATGTTTTTCGACATGCTATGGGGGCAGGATGTCAAAACTTACCGGGGCGAAGACGGCCTAAAAGCCCTTCTCGAGAGCGTGCTAGAGGTTGGCGAGTGCCGTTTCATAGGGAGCGGTGGCTATTTCTATGACGTCCTGCCTCGCGGCTATACGGAGAAATACCTGAAAAAAGCCGCTGAAAAAGGAATGGTTTGGAAAACTCTTGGAATGAAAGAGTTCAAAAACCATCCAGTCCACAAGCTCCCGTTTAACGAAGTCAGGTATCTTTCAGAATCAATGAATCCCAGCGTGATTTGGATTTGGGGGAACAAGGTAGCAAACGTGGTCTGGGCGAAGAATCCCCGTTCGTTCATAGCGGCCTTCGTAACCGAGAACGCCGAAACTGCCGAAAATTACCGGAGATATTTCGACCTGCTGTGGGAGCAGGAGACCAAGGTTTACAGGGGAATCGACAAGATGATGGAACTTTTGGATGACACTCTCAATTATGGCGAGTTATGGTTCATCGGCAGCAAGGGCTACATCCACGACAGGATGCCAAAGGAATACGTAAAGAAATATTGCGAACAGGCGGTGAAAAAAGGCCTAATCTGGCGCCACCTCGCAGTCCAGAAGTTTCGCGGCCACCCTGTGTCGAAGTTTCCCTTCTCGATGACCCGTTATCTGAAAGACCCTCTCGACAGCCCGACTGTGGTCTGGATTTGGGGCGACAAGGTTGCGAATGTCATCTGGTCCGAAAACCCTGTCGCCTTCGTTTTCGAGAACAAGGAGAATGCCCAGAACTACAGGAAATATTTTGAGATGCTCTGGGAGAACGCGGTGGACTAATTCTTCCAATCCTTTTTTAGGAACTGCACGAATTTTTTATAATCTGGATGCCTCAGGATGCACCGGGCCCGCCCGTGTTCTTTATAGAATAAATCGACTGACTCCAACACCCTCCTCTGGCTAACAATTATGTCATCATCGATGCCCCCGTAGCTCCCGCTCGTTTCAAACGCATAGGGGCATGCCAAAATCCTTCCGTCCGGACTCGCGGCAATCCCGTTTCTTAAATACGAGCATTGCCCGCCTTCTGCCAAAGTCCCGAGCGGATAACTCACGTCGGAGTCAATCCGGATGTCCTGGGTTTTATCGTACTTGCTCCAAAATCGAGCTGCATTCCCTGCCCCCATCGGCCGATTAACCACAAATAGGACATCATCACCGCAGAATTCCTTTATCTTTGGTATCTGGCCCCCATTTTCATTGTTCAAAACGAGGTTGATGGCGAGAAACGTTACACGGAATCCACGGTAGGAATAAAGTTTATCCCGGTAAAGCATGCGGATGTTTCTTATGTTATCGGTTAGCCTCTGAAAGGCGCCAGGCTTTCGCACATACTCGTCATACTTTTCTTCTTCAAAAAAATCGAGGTTTATTATCAGCACCGCGTTGTTCCGATAAAGAAAGAGGGCAAATTCCTCATCGATGCGGCTTCCGTTGGTAAAGATGTACGGCACTAGCCCGTTCCGGTTGATGAATTGAGCCAGTTCCCTGAAATTTTCATCAAGCGTTGGCTCCCCCTCGCCCATCATAGTGACTACCCTGGCCCCGAGTTTCTTGCATTTCAAGATAAAACGTTCGGCATCTTCAAGGTCCAGCTTTCCGCTGCTGTGCGGCCTCTCGCCTCCGTTGCAGCATTTTAGGCAGTCGTAATTGCATTTAAATGGCACATTCACCCCTACGTAGTCGAGCTCCCTTTTCCCTAAGGGTCTTCCCAAGTTCAAGTGCGGGGCCGAGCCCCTTAAAATCAACTGTCCCATGTCTTGCCCCCAACCCCCAGACTTCCCAGTAACCGTGCTTTCAAACCTCCCGCCGACCTACCGCGTAATCCGGTCCCTGTTGAATTGTATAATTAGAACTGGGAGCTATATAAGAAAATGTGGTGGTAGTTCGCTACCACAAAATTTATATCCTTCAAATGCGTTAACCTTCGCATGAACACGGGGGTTCTGCGGGACATCGGATTGACAGATGCGGAGGTCAGGACTTATACCGCCCTCCTGTCGCTTGGCTCGACCACTGCGGGAAAAATCATCGAGGAAACCGGAATCCACAGAAAAAACGTCTATGACGCGTTGAGCAGGCTCATCGAGAAGGGATTGGTCACTTACGTCATTGAAAAAAAGGTCAAGGCATTCCAGCCAAAGGACCCGAAAAACCTAATCCGTTACTTGGAGGAGAAGAACCGAAGGCTCAAGGAACAGGAGAAGGAATTGCGGGCAGTTCTCCCAGGTTTGCGGGGGAATTTCAGCTCCGTAAACCGGGAAATCGAGTCGGAGATTTACCGGGGAACTGAGGGCATAAAGACGATTCTGAATGAGTGCCTGAATTATAGGGAAGGTTATTTCATCGGGGCTACAGGGGATGTTGAGAACAGGCTCCCGTATTTCTGGCCGCAATACAACGAGAAACGGGAGAAAAAGAGGATATTGTGGAAGCTGTTGCTAGTCCACGAGGCAAGAAAAAAACCGATTACCAAATCAAAATATTATGAATACAAAGTATTGCCAAAAGCACTTAGCGGACCGAACGTGATATGGATATACGGAGATTATGTCGCCAATGTGCTGTGGCTGGAAAAACCTCTGGCTTTCGTCACGAAACACGGGGCTTTGGCGAACAGTTACAAGAAATATTTCGACTACTTATGGAACACCCTGGATTGAATTTTTTGCGGTTATCGCCAACGCAATACCCACCAAACAGATTAAAAATCTCACTCCGAAAACCCCCTTATGGCAGAGCTTCACGAGAGAATTTACGAGATTGCGCTGAAAAGGGCGATTTTTGTCCCCTCAAATGAGATTTACGCCCCCACTGCGGGGTTCTATGACTACGGCCCGGTGGGTGCAGCGATTCGCCGAAAGATTATCGCCGAGTGGAGAAGGGTTTTCATCACGAACGAGGGCAACCACGAGGTCGAGACTGCGCTCATTCTCCCGGAAATAGTCTTGAAAGCGAGCGGGCACGTCGGACATTTCTCCGACCCTCTTGTCGAGTGCGGTAAGTGCAAGAAGCAATTCAGGGCCGACCACTTGATTGAGGCGAAGGGGAAGCTCGGGACGCAGACCATGAAGATTGAGGAGATGGGGAAAGTTATCGAGGAGCTGAAAATCACCTGCCCTGACTGCGGGGGGAAGCTTTCGGAAGCGAAGCCGTTCAACCTTATGTTCAAGACAAATATCGGCGCAGCTGAGGGAAACCCAGCATACGCAAGGCCGGAGACTGCGCAGGGGATATTCCTCATCTTCCCGAGGATTTTCCGCTATGCCGGCTCGAAGCTTCCGCTCGGAATCGCCCAAATAGGGAAATCCTTCAGGAACGAAATCTCCCCGAGGCAGGGGCTCATCAGGCTCAGGGAGTTTTCCCAAATGGAATTGGAATATTTCTTCGACCCGGAAAAAGGGAAGCTTGAGAAGTTCGGGAAATTGAAGGGAGTGAAAGTGAGGTTATACTTGCGGGAAGCGCAGGCCGAGGGAACGGAGAAGTTACTTGAGACGACTGCGGGGGAGGCTCTTGCGAAAGGAATCCTCCCGAATGAAATATTTGCTTATTATCTCGCTCTCACCCAACTATTTTACGAGTCAATGGGAATTCCTTTCGAGTCCCTTCGGTTCAGGCAGATGAGAGAGGACGAGATGCCCCACTACTCCAAAGCGAATTTCGACATCGAGGTGCGGCTCTCGTACGGTTGGCAGGAGACTGTCGGAATCGCCTACAGGACGGATTTCGATTTGAGGAGCCACGCGGAGATGAGCAAGAAGGACTTGTCAGTGTTCCTGGAAATAGAGAAGAAAAAACTTATCCCGCATGTGATTGAGCCTTCCTTCGGCCTTGAGAGGTTGTTCTGGAGCATTCTCGAGGCATCTTACAGGAAAGAAAAAGAGAGGGAATGGGACTGGCTTGCCCTTCCAACAAAAATTGCGCCTTATGCTGTTGCAGTCCTTCCTTTGATGAAAAAAGATGGGATTGCCGAAAAGGGGCAGGAGTTAGCGGAAAAATTGAGGAAGAGGGGCCTTGATGTCTTATATGATGAGAGCGGGAGCATCGGGAAGAGATATGCGAGGGCCGACGAGATTGGCATCCCCTACTGCGTCACCATTGATTATGACACCCTGAAGCTGGAGACTGCCACAGTCCGGTTCCGGGATGACGGGAAACAAGAAAGGATAGAGACAGGTGAGCTCGCCAGGTATTTGGAGAAAGCCGTCGAAGAGAACAGGACGAAGCTTTAGTTATTCTTTTCATTTCTCGAACTTTTCCAAACCGATTTAAGGAATAATACTATACCGGCGACTATCAAGCCGATTAGTGCGAGATAAATCTGCATTGCCGTATCGCTGGTAAAAAAATCTCCTCCGGATAAGTCATCCCATAAACCCCAAAATCCAACAAGAAGGATTAAGATCAACAAAATAGCATATGGCAGTGCCTTGGTGAGTCCATCCCGTTTTATTTTCATTGGTTCGTTTTCCGAAAGCTCCCTGCCCTCGATTATCTCCTTTCCCAAATAATCACCAAACCTTCTTTCTCCCGCTCGTGCTCACTACAATCGCCTTCTTCCCTTGAATCTTGTCGTCGCCATGGGGCAACGTGAATTTCTCCCCATCGAAGAGCGCGAGCAGCGTGACATCCTTTTGCTTGAACACGTCCCTTACTTTCTTGCCCCTCACATTATCGGGTATGCTCACTTCGTAAAGGTCAAGATTCGCCTCCTCAGGCGAGAGCATCTTGAAAATTGTGGGATTCAGGACTCGGTTCGCGAGCTCCTGGGCGAGCGTGGTCTCCGGGACAAGCGCCTCAACCCCGAGCTTTTCCATTACGAAAGAGTGCTTCATCGAATCGCATCTCGCAATCACGTGCCGGGCCCCGGCCTGCTTCGCGTATAAACTGGTGAGGAAGTTCGTCTCCTCCTCGCCTGTTATTGAGAAGACGTAGTCCGCCTGGTTTAGTCTTAGGTCCTCCAAAACATCCGGGTCCGTGCAGTCCCCGCAAACAATCACTGCGTTGTACTCAGAGGCAAGATTCTCGCATTTGTCCCTGTCGGTGTCCACGAGAACGATTTCAGCGTGCGCTGGTTTCAGCAATCTGATAAGGTTCATCCCTACTCTTCCGACTCCGAATATGACAATCCTCATTTTCTCACCTTCTTAGCAAATAATTCATCATCACGAGGCTAGGGAGTATCTCTATCCTTCCTAGGTACATCATGAGTATTAATATCCACTTCGTCGAGAGTGGGGCCTGGAATAGGCTGAACGTCGTCAGGCCGACGTTCCCCATAGCCGATGCAACAACGAAGAGAGAGTCAATTGCGCTATAGCCTGTGGCCATTATTGCCCCTGCAGCCGCGATTAGCAGAAAAATATATAGGAATACGAAAGTCCCGCTCTCTTCTGTGTGAGTGGCGTTCAGCACTTTTCCATTTACCTTTACAACTTGAACTGCTCCCTTAGGCATGAACGGGGCCTTAACCCGGTTGAGTATAGTTTTAGCGAGCACGAAGCTCCTCCAGAGCTTGAGGGCCCCGGTTGTCGAGCCCGAGCATCCACCCGATACCATCATCAGCAGCAATACATACTTTGCGAGGTCGCTGAAAACCGAAAGGTCCCTTATGACGAAACCGGCTCCGGAGATGGCGGCAGTTACATCGAAAGCAGCGTCAATCAATATATCGCGGCTTGTGAGAACCAAAAAAAACGAAAATAATGCAATCAGGAATAGCATCATCTTGAATTCAGTGTTCCTCATTACGGTTTCTAGCTTTTTCTTGCCTCCAAGCTCCCAGAACATCGTGAAGCTCGTTGCGCCTGCGGCCATCACAAGAATAAAGACAATTTTCTGTTCGAATGAGAAAACTAAGAGAGAAGTGGGGAGGAAACCTCCTGTTGCAATGGCTGCCATTGTAATGTTCACGGAATTGAACAGCCCGAGCCCGGTGAGCAGGAATAATAGTATGCCTAAAAGAGTCAGGAAGAGGTAGATGACCCAGATTATCTTCACCGTGTTTCTAAATCCTATGGCCATCCCCTCGCGTCCCTCTGCCATAAGCAGTTTCTCAGACCCCGGCGGGCCCATCACGAGAAGGGCGAACAATATTATCCCGGCGCCCCCTATCCAGAGGGTGAAGCTCCTGAAGAGCACGAACCCGAATGGAAGCAACTCGGGGTTGTCAATTGTCGACAGCCCTGTCGCAGTCCAGCCGCTGAAGCTGTCAAAGAGACCGTCAGTCAGCGGGAAGCCGAGGGCCCAGTAAGGTATCGTGGTAACAATCGGCACAATCAACCAACATATTGCAGCTATTGCTATGGCTTCGGATTGGGCCAGTCCCTCCTTCTTTCTCATGCTGTCAAGGAAGTCGAGCTCGAACAGCGATTGGAACTTCCAAGAAACCATAACTGACGGATTGGAAAAGAACGTTTTGATTTTCTCGCTCGCTCGGGAATACATCAATACCCCGAATCTCGGGAAACCTGGGAGAACGAGGACAAGCACCGAGAGGAGCATCGGCATCCATGCTGTCTCACCGAGGATAAATGAGTAGATTACAGGAATAAGCAGGGGCAGCCCGGCTAGGAGCAATATGTCCTCCAGACTCTGAAAAACAGTCTTCTTTACCATCCGGCCAACTCTTCCATCCCCACATTTACATGAACTGGGCAAGGTTATATTGCTTGCTCGTCTCATCCTCGAAAACTGAGCTGATTTCGCTCTCGAGGAGCGCGAGCCGCTGCTTGAGATAGGCGGGGAGTTCGTATTTCTCCGCAATCTCCTGCGATATCTTCAGGTATTTTTCTATGCCCCCCTTGTTTATTGTAAGAAGCAGCTTCTCCCCGCACCGCGTGCATTTGCCTTTAAGCGGGACCCGCCTATACTTGAAATTGCACGATACGCACCTGAATTCCTGCCTCGAGAACGAGCGCAGGTTGCCGTAGAGGTCCGGGAGGAAGTGGCTGAGAATCACCCTCTCGGCAGCATCCCTGTTGTCGACAGCCCTTATTTTCGAAGTTAGCCCGAATTGCGCATCAATCTTCTCCCTCATGCTTTTCAATTCGACATACGTTGTCTTAAGGGGGGCATCGTCTATTGAGCTCGAGCTGTGGGTGAATGGTATCCCAGCATACTGTTCCGGCTTCCCAAGCCTATCCGCCACCCTGCCCAGTTTTATCTCGCCCGGATTCGCCAGCTCGAGAGACTTTCTGTAGAGTTCGAGAGGGTATTCATAGCATGCCTCCATCGCGTGAACCTCATCGTCGATTTCCTTCGGGTCTATCGAAGTCGAAAGCACAATCGAGGCATCCATCGTGCTGCCCCTGCTCTCAGGGAGAAATTCCCTCGAAAAATTCAGGAGCGCATCCAAGAGCAGCATCACGCTGTCCTCGTCTCCGTCGCAGTTCCGTCTCTTAGCTGAATGGAAATAGGGGTGCGCGAAACCAACTCTTGCTTTCGTGAAGCCGACGATTCTCCCGAGCACCCCGCAAGAGGTATGCGGCGAGAGCCCGACTATCAGTTGGCCGATAACATCGTCTTTGCTTTTTACATTGTAGAACGGGGGGAGGTTGTAGAGATAAACGAGCAGGTCATCCACGAATGCAGCGACCCTCGATAAGTAATCGGCCCCATTGTCGGAAATGAGTATGTCCTGGACCTTCAGCTCGAGAAGCTGGTCCGGGGACTTCAGCTCATTTCCCAGGTAATCTTTTTCATAACCCAGTTCCCTAAGCCTCTGGACGCTTGCCCCGACTTCGGCGGGTTTGAAGTGGGTCAAGACCATGTCAGTAGCATCAAACCTGGCTGTTCCATCCTTGAATACATATACTCCGTGCTTCGCGCGCAGGATTCCCTTTTCAAGGGGCTCCGGTATCTTTGACTTGCTGGTCATGCCCCGGACACCCTTTATGTCATCCGGCATGTGGCCCCCGCACCTGGCTGATGCGGCATCCAGCATTTTCTTAAGTTCGAAATTCCTGAAGTCATAAGTCGAGGTCTTCGCTCCGCATGGGCAGGTTTCCCCGTTGCTCTTCTTCCCGCATTTGATGCAGGTTCTTTCCAATGCAGTCCTGACCCCGCAGTGCGGGCATTTGTTAAGCACACTCACTTTCCCGCACGACGGGCAGCGGAGCCTCGCCACCTCGCTGGATACCTCGCCATCCTGCCTGCCGCCTGTGCTCTTGTAAGCCTTTAGTATGCTCCTGATTTTCCCGCCGTTTTCTCCGACTGGAAAGAGGACGTTTGGGGCGGGTTTCATAAGCCTCTCCTTGGCTTTCTCAGGCCTCCCCATCCTGGCGCCTATGTATGTTGGCGACTTCTTCGCCACCTTCACCCCGGCGAGCCTGTTTATTGTCTCGAGGGCGGGTATTTCCTTCGAATAAGTTTTCTTGAAATTTTCAAGCGAGACTCCTCTCCCTTTCAGGGCCCCGAGGCACCTCAAGAGGGCGTAGGCGTTCTCAGTATCTATAACAACGAATTTGTCCTTAACAGAATGCGGAACGCACAGTTCCTCGAGCACCCGTTTTACGGGTGAGCTCTCGATTGTCATCTCCTTCATCCTGAACCAATCATAGTCAAGCTTCCCGGTCCCAATCCATCCTGCAAGCTCTTCAAGCTGCTCGGGGCTTAAGTCATGCCATGGGTAGGTGAATTTTGGATGGAGAGGAATCCCGTGCTTTTCGGAAATCCTGAATGCCTCTTCAGCGCCCAGCTTTGCGTGATCTGCTTTTCCTCCCCCCGCGGCAGCTAGCTCGAGTGCCCACCACTCCTCGCACCATCCGGATGGCATGAGCGGGTGATTGGATTTCCTGAAATCCCCGTAGGTTATGAGAATGTCACCGAGCGAGAGTATCTCGACGACCTGCCCGGAAATCGCGCGGGCTTCCTGCACTGAAGCAACCCTCCTCACGCTTCCATCAACGAGTTTCACAACCGGACCCTCAATCGAATCGCAGGGGGAAGCGACGCACCCCTTCCCGGGCCGTTCGACCCTCATTTGTGTCCCGATGGCCACAAATTCATCGAGGATATGCATTGTCGCAGGATGAATCGCCTTTGCCGCAATCCCGGTCATCCTGCTCCGCCCGTACCTGAGCCGAAAACCGCCTTTTGCCGAAGGGTACGCGAATATGGGCCTCCCTGCCACAATATCTTCGAGGAATTTCGCATTTGGCTTTATTTCGGACTCCCCTTCTTTTTTCGGAATCTTGACTATTGACTCAAGCCAGTCCCAGTTCAGGCCGACTTTCTTCGTGTATTTTAGCACCTTGCTCGCCTTCTGTGCGATTCCTTCGCCAATCACGAGCGCCATCCCCCCCCTCACCCTGTTTGTTTCCATCCCGGGAACATCTTTGTAAACAGAAACGTCGAAATCCTCCGTCGGGTCCCCGTCTATGCAAACAGGGCAGTTCCTCACAATTGAGCGTATCTCATCCTCTGTTGGCTTGTATTGGAGCCTCGCCCCCCGGGCGTCATAAAGGTAAATTTCCTCCACGTACCGTTCGACTGCTGTTTCAGTGGGCCTGTAAGCAGAGACGCCCATTTGGAGCCTGGCTATGTCCGCGAGCACCACGCTCAGGGCTGCGACTGTCCCTCCTGCTGACCTTATCGGGCCGGCGAAATAAACCGAAAGATAGTCGCTTCCATCAGGATTCTTGTTCACCTTGATTCTTGCAATCCCTTCCGTGGGCGCAACGAGAACCCCTTCGGTCAATATCGCAACGCCGGTCCTCACTGCTTGGTCAATTAAGATTTCCTTATCGCCCTTCACGTAATTGCCCAACAAGATGCTTTTCACAATATCGAACGCAACGAATTCGCTTGCCTTCTCCGCCTTAAGCTTCCGAATCTCTTCAGAAACCCCTTTAGGCCCAACGATCCCCTCAACTCTTGCTGCCATGTCCTGTGCCGGGATTATCTCAACTTGCGGGCCTGGGTCCCAGTTCGCCTTCCTCGCGCTCTGTGCTATCGAGTAAGCGGCATCGAACCTTTTCTGCAAGTCCTCGAAATATCCGCCCATATCTGCGCCTCAGGCCTCGGGCCCCTCTGCCGAGAAGTCAACGTTTCTCGTTTTCCCGGTTTTCATGTCATAGAGGGGCATTATGCAGGGGCTTGGCACATGGCCCTGTTTTATCTGGAAATCGGTCCTGCCCTGCCAGGTGCCGGAGTTTATCAGGGAGACGCCCCGGTAGAGCATATGGCCATTCTTGTGCACGTGGCCCATATGGACTATGTCCGGCGGGTCCGAGATGACGAGATAGTCCCTTTCTTCTGGGACTATCGGATTGTCCCCGTAAATCGGGCTCAGGTTCCTCCTTTTCATTAGCTCGAGCATCGGCTTCTCGGGGTGCATATAATCGCAGCCGGGGGTAGTCGCAATGATGGAGTCAAGGGAAGTCCCGTGGTAAAGCAAAACTCGAAGTTCGCTGAGCTGCACATATGCCGGGCTTCCGACAGAATGCACGTTTGGCAGATTGCAAACATCGCCCATTAGCTCCTCAGAAAGCCTCGGCTGGGGCTCTGCCCTCCTCACGGCATCGTGGTTCCCCGGAGAAATTACTACCTCGATATAATCAGGCAGCTCGGAAAGGAATTTCGAAAGCATCGAGTACTGCTCATAGACATCTTTCACTATGAGCTCGTTCTCCTGCTTCGGGTAAATTCCCACCCCATCCACAATGTCACCTGCAACAAGCAGGTATTTCACTTTCCCTGCAAGCCCCCTGCTTTTCTCATCCCCTGCCCCGCCGTTGAGCCATTGGAGCATCTTCGCAAAATTCTTCTCAAGGAAATACCTGCTGCCGAAATGGATGTCCGAGATGAATGCGATGCACAGGTCCTCTTCGCAGAGCTTCTGCTCTTTTACGGGCATGTCAGGCCAGATGATGTCTTCTGCCATGAGGAACGGGTCCGATATCCTGCCGTCAATCGCAACCACCTCATCCGTCAAGAGCGAGTTCGCCTTATCGAAGCAGGACTGCTGCTTCTCCTTCCGGTCATCTAGCGCGAGAACCTTCACGGTGCCGTATTCGTCTTCGAGCTCAATGAGAAGGTGGCCTTTCTTTGTTTTTCTCTTTGAATTGACAATTCCGATAAGCCTGATGTGGGTTCCATTCCCATAACCTGCGAGCGATTTCGAGGTTGCGGTGCTGTTGCCGTGGACCCTGGCGCGCAGGATTTTTTCTGTTTGCTCGAACCTGCTGCGGAAATAACTTACAAAATCCTCGACGCTTCCCGTGCATTTCGATTTCCCGCTGACATCGCTCGCTTTGTCCATCGAGAGGCGGGCAGGATATTCGGATGCGAGGGGCTTGAACCCGATGTTCCTCACTACCTCGACAGGGAGCGGTATTTTTTTCTCTTCGTCTTTCTTTAGAAGGTCGCCTATTTTCTCAGCAGTTATGACAAAATCAGGGCCAGAGACTATTTTGTTCGTTATCGCTTCGAGGTCCTCTGCTTTCTTGAGGAACTCTAGCGCATCCGGGGACACCAGAATGTCGGCCTGGTTTATCCGCTTTAGCGCCTCTTCGAGCTCCAAATAACTACCCCCCAGGCCAGGAGCGCACCGCCCCCGCGGGCCCAGGAATTCAATCCCACTCTAAGCAGAACTATCCTTCCCTGATTGTCTCAAGGGCCGAAAGGATTGTCCATATCTGAGTCCTCGCGTGAATCGGCATGTTGATGTCCTCGCTTACTTCACTCAAGGAGTATATGGCAGAGCTCGCCTTCACAACCGGCTCATCGTTTGTTGAGAGTCTGTCCTTGGCCTCTTTCACGTTCTTCCTGATGTTCTTCGGAATAGAGGCATCGTTGACGAGGTTCTCCATAAGCGCCATTATCTGCTTTATCTGTTTTTCGTGATCGACCATGAACACACCTCTATCATCAAACTGACTATAGCGGGCCCGACGGGATTTCCGTAACCCCTTTTTTGGGGTTATCCAGACCGATTTCAAATCTGGTCCAGCACCCGTTTTTCTTTTGGGGTTGATACAGACCTTTTCTTTTTTTAAAAGAAAAGGGATGCATTTTTGAACCCGCGACCTACAGCTTTCCACAGTGAATTATCAGCATAATTCGCATAGAAGGCTGCCGCGCTATCCAGGCTGCGCCACGGGCCCTTCTTGCATTACTTCGATTAAAGGTTTTATTAATGTGTTGTTCTCGGCTCTGTAGAAATGCTCTAGCAGCAGCGCACCGGGCGCAATTTTTCCGCAAACGGAAAAATGCGCATTTTTTCCCTCAGGAAAAAATTGCGCCACCGGCAACAGGCGGCGACCGCTTCGGAGCGGTCGGTCTGCCTCGAGCAGACCAATCGAGGTTTCGAGCCTCGATTGCCGCGCCGTGGCGCCCTTATTGGTGGCGCTGCTGCCCCGGGTTTTCTACAGAGCCTTGTTCTCAGATGAGAAGTTTCCCGCCCTGCAGGACAAGCGTTTCGCCAATCAAGACTTCCGGGCTCTCCCCCAAGGAGCAGTCGAGGTGCAGCTTCTCGCCGTTTCCTTTCTTGTTAAGCGAGACATATGCCGAACCGCGCTTTTTCTCGGCAGCCACGATGAACTCGCTCATCTTAAGCGGAATCAATCCGATGCCAAACTCCAGCATAAAAGTTTCAGCATAAGGCCCGACGAGGTCGGTCCTGAAATGCTCGAGGGTCCAGCGGAGGTCCCCAGACTCCGGTCCGGTAATTGAACCTATCCTGTTGTTCTCGAACCTAACGAATATCGGCTCCTTCGGGATGAATGTCCCCCTCTCGCTTCTCGTCTCAACTGGCCCTGCAAGCGCAAGCTTCCCATTCACCTCTAGGACGTTGGTCTCCACCTCGCCTGCGGGTATGTTGCCCCCCATCCCCGGCTTGTCGTAGGGCCCTGCCTCAACCCTTGCGCTCCCGGGCTTAATCCTAAAGGTCAGCTCAGCCCCGCAGTTCCTTATGCGAACTGTTGCGTTATCCCCCAAACCATCTATGAGCGCCTTTATCTTCTCGCCCCTCCTCCGGATTTCCTCGTAATCGACGCCTGCTACAACCAGGAAGTTCTCGATGTTGATGCTGTTCGCCCACGCTGCCCGGAGCTTTTCTTCCCCAAGGAGATAAGCGAAGATATGGTCGTAAGTGCCATTTTTCCCGATATACGTGCCGTGCCCTGACTCATCCTTTCCTTTCGGGTCCTTGCCCAAGAACGCATCCTTCTCCAGAATCATCAGGACCACATCCGGCCCCGCGGCTATCGCTTTGAGAACTTTCGGGTCCGCAAAAGCCTTGTGCCTTTTCGGCTCCTCAACTACTACGTTTGCGATTGCCCCGCACTTTCGGGCGGCATTCGCCAGGGCTCTTGAGATTTCTTCCGTTTCTCCCGGGTTCGTGATTATGAGGACCTTCTCCCCAGGCTTAACAATCATCAGTTTCCTCATCACAACAGAAGCGCAGCCCTGAAGGCTCGCCATGAATTCATCCACCTGGGGTACCTCCACGGCTTCTCTCCCAAACGACCTCCTGGCGGGGGCTGGGGCAACAATCGGGCTAAGCCCAGTTCCAGGTAATCTCCTAACTTCTCTCACCAAACCCACCAGAAATAGAATTCTATTACGCAAATGAAGCTTTTAAACTAAACTAATAGACAACGTCCGCAAGCCTCTTTGCCTTTGCCGCGAGCTTTATCTCGCGAGCTATCCTCCTGCCAGTGCTCATTTCCTCATTGAACATGAACGCCGAGTATTGCGAGCCGTTTGGGTAGAGGTTCGTTCCTGCGACTATGCGTGCGCTTATCTCGAACACCCTGAACTTCAAATCCCGGTCGCAAATAGTCTCTATGCAGAACGGGCCGGGAATTCCCCCGAAAAGCTCCTCAGCCGCCTCGACTGCTCCAACCCCCATCTCCATGACTTTCGGAAGGAGCGATTCCCTCATCACAAGGGGCTCATTCCCAGCTACGACATAGGCCGGGTCCTCCACAACCCCGATTCCCATCGCCCGGTAAATCTCGTCCACGTCGCTCTCGATTCTCCTGTCCATGCTCATGAGCTCTAAGCTTCCCTTCTTCGTAGAGTAGTTCTGTTTTTGGAGCGGCGTGTAGAAATAGTGCGGATAAAACCTCACGCCAATCAGGAACTCCTGAATCATGCAGTTCTTCACATCCTCTTCGGTAATGAAGCCCTTCTTGATGGCGTTCTGTGTCTTCCTGTCGAATTCCTCCTTGTCCCTAACTATGAGATAGCCCCGCCCGCCCCTTGCTCCGGGGAATTTAACCATGCAGGGTCCGTCTATGCTCTCCCTCCGTTTCACCTTCGGCGTGTCGAACCCCGCCCGTTTCATCCACTCGAACATCCTGTCCCGCTCACGCTCCCAGAGCAGGCAGCGCCTGTTCCCGAACACCGGGACTGGCAAGTCGTCAAGAGCTTTCCCCAAGTATTCCACGAATGAGCCGTGCGGCACCAGTATAACCTCGTTCTTCACCAGCTCTTCGGCCTTCTCCACAATGTCCGAGAACCAGTGGACCTTCATGAGCTTGTCTGGGGAAGCGTTCGGGAACGAGCCGTAGAACTTCACATTCTTGTCGGTGACAATCCCGAGAGTCTCGAACCCCTCCAGCCTCGCACCGTGGAAAATCTGGAGGCTTGAATGCGAGCAGCAGGTTGCGATTTTCGGCCTCTTGTATTTCTTCAAAATTCTTTCGATTTCTTCAGTTTCAATCATCGCAAACATCCCTTTGGCTTAAGTAATGCATTTCTCAAGAATCCCCGCCTCTTTCGCTGCCTTTAGCTCGAGAGCTATTCGCCTCCCAACGCTCATCGATTTTCCATACAAATATTCGGTGTATGGGGTGAAACGGGTTCCGGGGGAGCCCGGCACCCTCAATGAAACATCGAATATGACCGGGACTTCGCCATTCTTCTCTGGGATTATCGTCCCTTGAAGGGCGAACGGCCCCATTATTCCTGGCGGGTAAGCTTCCCTGCAGGATTCAACAAATTTCTCGCCAATCTCAAAAACTTTTTCAAGCAGGCTCTCCCTGAGCGTGCAGGCGATGTGGCCCACTTCGATGGTCTTCATCTCGATGTGCTTTAGTGCCTCGAGCTGCTCCTTCGCAGGCAAGCGAAGGATTCCATCGAGGTTTGTCTGTCTCCTAGTGTCCACCCCGAGCAGTTCAAGCTCCCCATAAACCGGAGAGTAGAAGAAATTGAAATTGTACTGGGCGCCCACCACATACTCCTCAATCACGGCCTTCCCGAGCCCTTCCTTCGTGACAACCCCCCTGCCCAACATCTCCTTCGCTTTCTCCTCGTATTCCCTAGGGCTCGAGGCGAAGAAGAAAGCCCGTTCATAGCTTCGGGAAGCTTCGGGGGCTTTAATGATTGCGACCCGGTCAATATCGCCCGGAGTTTTGAATTTTCTCGGAATTCTTATCCCTGCCTTCTCAAGAAGGTGATACTGGTTCTTTTTCGCGTCTCTTTCCTCTGCCCTGAGCATCATCCGGCTGCCGAAAATCGGGACCAAAAAATCGTTCTCAATCGCGTCATACCCGACATAAACGGAAAACGAGCGGTTCGGTATGAAAACCGCGTTCTCCTTCGCGAGCCTCGCGACCACTTCCTTCTTTGCCATATCCCTGAACTTCTCGAGCAGGATTATTTCGTCAATCACTCCCACTTTTCCCTTCCCGCGCTTCCTAGCCTTGTAATATTTTTCGTAAGTGGTCTCCCTGCCTTTCTGGCACAAAACGATGCTCTTCAAGCCCTCGGCCTTCGCGCCTTCCGAGATGTCGAGGGCGGAGTGGCTCCCTATGGTCGCAACGCTAACTCTGTCATAACCTTTCACAAGACGCTGAAGAACTCCCCGCTCAATCATAGACGAACCCTCCCACATCACACGGGGTTTTGGTAAGTAATGCCCGAAGCGGTTTATAAGGTTTTTGTTCATAGAAGTCTCAGGTTCTGTCCCTAAATACGGGTGATAAGTAGAAAAGGCCCGCATCCCTGTTCTTCCATATGACAACAGTGGGAGGCCAAGGAGGGGCCTTATGAGATGTTTTTTCTGCAAGTCAGATAAAACCATA
>JAKAKT010000031.1 GCA_021813385.1 Microcaldota archaeon | reverse complement strand
CCCAGTTTTATGATTCTAGACTCAAGCTGCCACTCAGAAAGTTTTTTCTCGCCGTTTTGCACCTTTGCTATCTTTTTCTCGCTGTTTAATGCCTTTTCAACCAAAAGTTGCGCCCGCTCGAATTTGTATGCCCCGAAAATCCCCCCGGCACGAATGGCAAATTTCGAAGGTGTAGCAGTTTTCATAATCATATCCCCACCCCAGCCCTTTCGGGCTGTCTTTATATTCGCTTTTTGTAAATATAAGCAATAGCTCTCCATTTTTGGAGGAGAAATAAGAAGAATTAAAAGCACCTGCTTCGAAAACGATTCATGGATATGGGCATGCTCGAGGGAATCGGTCTCACGAACGCGGAGATCAAGGTCTACCTTGCTCTCCTTAGGCTCGGCTCCTCCACCGCGGGTCCAATAATCGAAAAATCTGGCCTCCAGAGCTCGGTTGTGCATATGACTCTGGCGAAGCTCGTGGACAAAGGGATGGCGTCCTTCGTGATGGAGGGGAAGAGAAAGAACTATCAGCCCGCAAATCCGAGGACTATAATCGAGTACATAAACGAGAAGCGGGAGAGGTTTGAAGAGCTTCTTCCCCAGCTCCTCCTAGAGCAGGAGTCCGCAAAAAAGAAGTCCGAAGTCACGTCATTTCGCGGAATACGGGGCATAAAAGAGCTTCTCTACGAGCTTCTCGAAGCCGGGGGAAAAGAGCACTGCACGCTCAGTTCCCCGAGGGAGTCCCTAATGATGGGCGAAGCGTGGTGGGAAAGCTACCACGCAAGGAGGGCCAAGAAAGGAATCAGGGCGAAAATAATCTTCAACGAATCGCTGCGGTCGTGGAGGGCTGAACGGAGATACCCCAATTCCGAGATAAGGTACGCGAAGGCTGGCTTTGAACCCCTGACCGAAGTAATAATCCGAAACGACAAGGTCGGGATGATAATATGGGTGGAAAAGCCCGTAGGTGTCCTGATTCACAATGCCACTGCAGCGAAATCATACGAAGGCTTCTTCAAGCTCCTTTGGGGAAGCGCAAAATAACCAAACTCTTTTAAGTCCTGGTTCCGAACTAACCTTATAGCGAGAGCAAGGAGTTTCGAATGAGCGTTCCTCCAAGGAAAGAAAAGATGCGCGTTGCGATGCTGGGTTGGGAGTTCCCGCCTTTCGTGAGCGGAGGCCTCGGAGTCCACTGCTACGAATTGACGAAATGCCTTGCGAAGAGCGGGGTCGAGGTCGATTTCTACATGCCCAGGACAGGGAGGAAAGTGAAGGAGACCGAGATAGCTGTCCTTCGGACAATGCCCGACGAGACGGTCGTGAAAGTGAAGAGCGAGGAAGACGAGGGAGTGAACATCATACAGGTAACCTCGATTACCCGCACAGGAAGACTCACTGCTTACCCGGAGAATTCCCTTGAGTACCAAGTGTCACACCAAACCACGATGTCCAAGGACAGCGAGGAGCTTCTCGGGGACGTGGAGGAGGATGAGCGGGGGCTCTACGGGAAGAACTTCATGCTCGATGTCGAGAACTACAACAAGAGATGCGTGGATGCAGTAATAAAGAACCACAGGAAGAGGAATTATGCGCTTGTCCATAACCACGACTGGCTAACAATCCCCGCGGCAGTGAAAATAAAGGCGATGGCGGGGCTCCCCAGGGTGCAAACCGTCCATTCAACCGAGTTCGACAGGGCGCCGATTCCCTGGGAAAGGATAATGAAAATCGAGCGCCTCGGCATATCCGACGCGGAAAGGACAATCGCCGTGAGCAACTTCACTGCGAGCAAGATTGAGAGCGAGTACAAGGCCGACAGGAACAAAATTCGCGTAATCTACAACGGGGTAGACCAGAGCAAGTTCAACAAGCGCGACCCGGGCAACCCCTCGCGAACCGTTCTCTTCCTAGGAAGGCTCACTGAGCAGAAGGGCCCGTTCCACTACCTCTGGGCTGCGAAGAGGGTGCTCGACAAGGAGAAGAATGTGAAATTTCTCATGGTTGGCGAGGGAAGCCTGCTCCCTTTCCTGATAAAGGAGACATTCAAATTGGGAATCCAGGACAAGGTGATATTCACCGGCTACATACCCGCTGACCAGCTCAAGAAAGTCTATTCCAAGTGCGACATCTACGTGATGCCCTCGCTCTCAGAGCCTTTCGGTATAACCGCGCTCGAAGCGATGTGCTCCGGAACCCCAGTCGTGCTCTCGAAAAGTTCAGGCGTGGGTGAAGCGACCAGGCACAACCTGAAGGTGGATTACTGGGATGTCGATTTGATGGCCGAATACATCCTTGCCCTGCTCAAGTACAGGGCGCTTTCCGATACATTGACGAAGAACCAGCTCACCGAAGTGAAGAAATTCACATGGGACAAGTGCGCGAACAAGACTCTCGGAGTCTACAAGGAGATTGCGCTCTACCAGTAGCGAGAATCAATAGGATTAAAAAGAGTTTATTCTAAACGACCTAAGTCAGGAGTGATGTGATGCCGTCAATCTGCATTTACTTCCAAGTCCACCAGCCAGCGAGGCTCAGGCGGTACTCGTTCCTAGAAGATAAGAAGAGTGGCCTCCAGGACGCCTATTTCGACGACAAGCTTAATGAGAAGGTGTTCAACAAGGTCACCGAGAAATGCTACATGCCCACGAACAGGCTCCTTCTCGAGCTTCTCCAAAAGCACAGGGGCAGGTTCAAGGTAAGCTACAGCATCACGGGGGTCTTCCTTGAGCAGTGCCAGAAATACAGGCCCGACTTGCTCGAGACATTCAAGCAGCTCGCGGACACGGGTTGCGTCGATTTCCTGAATGAAACTTATTTCCACTCGCTCTGCTCGTTGTTCTCGGACCCGGAGAAGAAAGAATTCCATGAGCAGGTGGAGATGCACAAGTCTGCGCTGAAAAAGATAACAGGAATCTCGCCAAAGGTCTTCAGGAACACCGAGGCCCTCTTTTCGAATGACATCGCAAGGCTTGCTGAAGGAATGGGCTACAAAGGGATCGTGAGCGAGGGAATCGAGCGGGTCCTCGGCTGGCGCTCCCCCAACTACCTTTATTCGGTGAAGAACTGCAAACGCATAAAGCTCCTCATGAGGAACTACAAGCTCTCTGATGATGTCGCTTACAGGTTCTCTGCTCGCTGGTGGAACGAGTGGCCCCTTACTGCCGAGAAATACTCGGCCTGGCTCAAGGGCACCCCTGGCCACGTGATAAACCTCTTCATGGACTACGAGACGTTCGGCGAGCACCAGTGGGCCGACACCGGGATTTTCGATTTCCTCCGGTATTTCCCGGATTATGCGCTCAAATACCCGGAGCTTGACTTCAGGACCCCGAGCGAGGTGGTCGAGGACTACAAGGCACTCGGGGAGCTCGATGTTCCCGATGTGATTTCCTGGGCGGACAATGAGCGGGACGCCTCCGCCTGGCTTGGGAATGACATGCAGAGGATGGCTTTCTCCTTGCTGCAGGAGCTCGAGCCGATGGTGAGGAAGAATAAGGACAAGGAGATGCTCCACGTCTGGAGACTGCTGCAGAACTCGGACCACCTCTATTACCTGTGCACGAAATGCCTTGCAGACGGGGACGTGCATAAGTATTTCTCGCACTACCAGAACCCCTACGAGGGATTCATTAATTACATGAACATCCTCCGGGACTTCAAGGAAAGGATTGAGGGCGGGAAGAAGTAGGCTGCTTTCTAAACCCCCCTGCTTTTTATTCCTTTTCAGCCATAAATAAGCATTATGCACAGTTCGCGCATTCCTATCCAGCTGACCATTGGCGATGGAAAGCCAGGCGGGAAAACGGTCGGATTGAGAAATGACGCCGATGTGATTGGGCGGGTGGGCTTCAATTTTCCGGACAACATTGCTTTTACCCCTCAGTTTTACCACCGCTTTCTTGCAGACAGCGGGGCGCTGGAAGCTAGAACTTATCGAGAAGTGCAGCAAAGAGTTTACGAACACAATTTTTCATCTTCTGAAAGAAGCTTGATACGCGATGCCGTGCAATCATTGCCAGGAAGAACGAATGGCCTGTATGTCCGGTCTGACGATTGGCCAGTTGGAACCGGTTTGTGGCAAAGCTATTTGGCATCCGCCCCGCCCGGAAATGATGGGGAACTAGTCCTTCGAGTAGAGAAAGCCCTGAAGTTTGTGCTCTCAAGTGACTTTCTTCCGGATGTTCTGGCTTTCAAACAAAAGAAAGGCCTCACTGAAACTGTCGGTGTTCTCTTGATGCCATTTTTCGGCTACACTATAGAAATTAAGGGCCAGACTTACCGCTCTCCCGGTGTGGTTATAACTTATATAGGAAAAGTGAACGGAAGACAGTTCTCATTCCGAAGCGAGGGACTAAGCGGGCTGCAGATAATTGAAACGCCTTTCGACACCGTTTTATCCAAACCATTTCTGGATTTGTCCAGCGGGAGAAAAACGAATCTGGATATCCCGGCAGAACTCGCCCATCGCGGGACACTGGACTCCGAAGTGCCGGAAACCGGAAAAAGCGTTCAGCAAATGCTAAATGAACTGCTAAACCAAACCGGGCCAAGATATCTGGAAATCATCAAAGATGACAGCTCACCGGAATGGTCAATCGTGCAATCGGCCCCGTTCAATATCCCAGCTATTGAACGGCCAGAGGTTCCGGAAGATGCGAAGGTAGCTAGCGTTAAGAGATTGTTTGGCACAGGAATAGTGCGTGGTGAAACAATAAAATATAACGCGCTTCACATACCAAACAGTTATCCTGGCGAATTTGGAAAACCGATTCCAGCAATCCAAGAAATCGACGCTTTTAACAAGCAACATAAGGATTATCTCCTAATCATTCAGACCTCAACGATACCCGACTTTTCAGGTCATATCGAACTAGGCAATTTCTCGAACGCCTCAGCGGTATTGTTGGTCGTTGATGAAATGTTGCGCGGTGCTCAGGGGCATCTCGGAGGCCGCTTCCGCGAGTTCGGAATTCCGAT
>JAKAKT010000073.1 GCA_021813385.1 Microcaldota archaeon | reverse complement strand
CAGTTCTCCCTTCTCAAGCTCCTTGATTATCCAGCGAATTTTCTTCTGGTTTAGGGTCTTCATAGGTTCGGGTATCGAGTCCGAACTTACTCTATCCTTCGAGATTACATTATTTCGGGATAATACATGGCATATTAGCGGGCAGTTCCCGAATTCTGGAGCAAACGTTTTTTCAATGTTAAAAAGGAAAGTATATAAATTATAAGTGGGTAATTATAGTCTTTGTATGCAAAGGTATTCCGACCCTAAACAACAAAGAACCATTATCACTCAATCTAAGTCATCTGTCGGGTCAACAGCAACAAGAGCCGCCACTTTGGTTTTAACAGGTCTTCTGGCTGCGGGTCCAGGCGTTTCCCCGGTTCGCGCGTCTACTCCAGCCAATTCTTCCCAAGATACCGCTGCATCTGCGTTTCAAGGAGCGATTCTGCAAACAGAACCTCCTTTTGGAGGGCAGATTCCAAACACAAAACCATCAGCTAGCGACGGAAAAATTCTAAAAACAGAAGATAGAATACTGCCGTTTGGGGCCGAGGAGATATTCGTTGGCCCAACCGATTCAGTTACTCCAGGTCCAAGAGCAACTCAAGGCAAACCGCTTTTTACAAAATGGAACATCCCGGTTTACGGCCCTGAAGGCTCGGTGAACCCAGACATGTTTTTGCATTTCGCAAAAGGATTGCACGAATCGACTGGCCCACTGAGAAAAACTCCTTATGTAGATTCAAATCATCGTGACAATACTCCGATTCAAGGCGTGTATGTGGATACCGCCCTGCCCAATCATGGAATCAGAGTGGAGAATTCCGCAATTTTTGTCGGCCGAGACCTCATAGGCCCCGCTGATTCCATCTTCACAATGGACAGTATTACCATAGTAGCGGATCGTTCGAGTTACTCTATCGGAGGCCCAGAAGGCATCTCAGTTTTAGATTTTGCTTATTATGCGGGTTCATACGCCGGGGCAAGCATCCTCTTTGCGGCATTGTCACCTAAAGACAAGAGTCGAACGGGGGGACTGTTTAGAGGCCATCTCAGACTTGAAGCTCTCGAGGTTTTTGACCTCTCGTCTTACATCAACGCGAAAGAGTGTGAGGAATTAGATACGCGCGAACCGTTTTCCCGCGCTTATACCATCATGAGGCACTTTGAGAGACCATTTCTTAATAGACTCGAAGCAGTCAGGGACAAAGACCCAGACGGATACAGGCTTGCATTGGATTTCGCCAATTTTGTCCGCTTGACTTACGAGTCGCGGGGGCCTAGCCCATTTTCTCAGACGTTGAGAGAAGGCCTGAACCGTCTCACTAACACACCGTAACTCTTTTTTTAGAATTCGAAAACGCCCCACCGCTTTTGCTGTTGGATTAGCGCTTTCTTAACATGTTGGATTATTCGTTATATGGCAATGGCCCGCACCTGCACACACTGATCTTACACATGTATCCACGCAATCAATTTCATTATTACAATGGCCGCTCCCAACATAACCGCCATCATGCCCTACGCAAGTCCACCAGTAGTCAATTGTGTTTCCCCCTGGTTCGTCTATCAAGATATCTCTGTTCGAAGACATCGCTGTAACTAATCCAACTGACGAAAAAGTCGCCAAGAGAGCCATCAAGGCCACGGCACATATTTTCCAATTCACGAAACCACCCTTTAACAGATTTTTTCTAACCTCGTAAAAAAATGAATAACGGGGCGTTCCCCCCACCGCGTTAAACGAGCGGGTTTCCTATATAACAGTCGTCATCAGCACCGCAGGTGCCACAACCATGAAGACAGCTGTTCGTATCATGGCAGCTGCCTTCCTTCGTAATATGGCCGTTGCTCACGCAAGTCCACGACATATACAGTCCGTTCCCGCCCGGGCTATCACCTATAGGCGCAACAGGCACATCTGCTGCAACGCTCAGGCTGGCCAACGAAAACACCGACAGCAGGACAAATGCCGCCACCAGGTACTTACGATTCACTATTTCCATTATGAAACACCTCCAAAACTTACTGAATTCTCGCTATCTTCTCAGCAGACCCCGTTTGATGCAGTCCCCCAACCGCAATCGTCGTTTCTGGCGCACTTGCTAAGACAATTGCGTAGGCAACCGCTTGCATCACTGCAGGGCCCTCCGTCATTGGTTAGATGGCCAGCACCATCCGTGCACCACCACCACATGTATAATCCAATCCCGCCCGGGTTATCACCTATGGGCGCTAGAGGCGCATCTGCCGCAATACTCAGCCCAGCCATTGAAAACATCGATAGCAGGACCAATGCAGCTATCAGGTATTTACGGTTCGCTATTCTCTCCATCACGAAAACACCTCCAAATTACTAACACATCGGATTTCTCGATATGTAGCATATCCCCCTGCCTGCGCAAGCGCCGCACTTAGCCTCGCAAGCACTCCGGCCGTTGCAGGCACCTTCGTCGACAATCCCGCCGTTGTTTATGCAGGTCCACCAGCTGATAGTGTCCCCTCCGGGGTTGTCTCCTATGGAAACTGCTCCAGAAGAAGTTGCAACAGTCAAACTCATCGCCGACAAAACGAAAACAAGAACTAGGCATGCGAACAAACCTACTTTTCGGTCCATCGCTCCACCTCCAATCCATTTTTGAACCTACTTTTATATAAGCGTTTTTTAGCATTTAGCGCGAAAACATAAATCGTTTTAAATTAGTTCCGGCCAAAAAGATGAGGCCAATGCAGGGGTGGCGGAGCCTGGTCAAAAAGCTTTTTCTTTCTCTTTGCGGAGAAAGAAAAACCTTGGAAAAAGAAAGAGACGCCGGAAGGGCCTCTTCTCGAGGAAACTCGTAAAAAGAAGACATGCTTGACCAAACGCGACAGACTCAAGATCTGTTGGCTTAGGCCTGCGGGAGTTCAAATCTCTCCCCCTGCACCTTGTTTCTTTCTAGCGTCTTACCGGAATCGAGTTCCCGTTACAGTTTTTGGTGGGATCTTGGCAATTTCCTAGGTATTCCTCGACATCCAACAAAGAAAACGCTAGTTTCCGCAGCAGATAAAAAATTGCGCAGCTCGAGCGGAAAGTTTGCGCAATATCGGTTTAACTCGTTGGTAGTCCAAGCAGAGATGTTTAAATGGACTGCTACAAAGAGCGAGGCAGGTGGTTATTTCAATTCCGAAACAAGTTTCTTTATTCGACGCTCAATCAAGTCCCTAACTTCCCGGAATTTCTCAATCGATTTTCCCGACGGGTCTTCCAGCTTCCAGTCCTCAGTTCTCTCGGGAGGAATTATGGGACAGCCTTTCACGCAGCCCATCGTGAAGACTCGATATGCGCCAAAAGCCAAGTCGAGGTCGAGCATCTTGGGTTTTTGCTTTTTCATGTCAATTCCTTTCTCCTTCATAACTTCAATAGCAAGTTCCTTTATCTCGCTCGCTGGCTTCGTCCCTGCACTAATCCCAACATATCCTGGGTTTCTGTTGTAATGGTTGAAGAATGCCTCCGCCATCTGGCTTCTGGCAGAATTTTCAGTGCAGACGAAAAGGATGTTTTTTTTCATAATAAACCTCAGTGCATTTTCATACAAGGCCCCATCGAACCCTCAACTTCTAAGTTGGGACCGCAATTGCTTTCATAGCTGCATTGCCAAAACTCCTTTGTGTAACTTTACGTCTAAGCGGGAGATTATTAATTCTTGCCTGGCGTTTTTGTTCTTCAAGAATTTGGGGAATCGTAACCGTTTCTCCTTTTCTTTGCAGGCCCGCCTCCGCAAGTCTGGCCAATTCGCGGGCTCCACTTTGGACAAGCTCATTTGAATCTTTAAAAAGAAACACCGCCTTTTCCAAAGCTTCACGGGTAGCCAAGCACCAATTGTTATTAAGCATCCTGTTCGCAGCTAAAACCGAATAATATCTGACTGTTTCGTCTTCATGGGCCAATCCTCTGGTCACGGCGTTGAAATTATCAGAAGTGGTGGCCTGCTTAAGCTCAGAAATTTTCATAACGAGCCATCCGAAGGATTCCTTATCCGTTGAGTCTCCTAAAAGGCCTTCAAGACTCCTGGCCAACGCGTACCAGGCTATTCCAGAACGCATTGCCGCGGTTTCCAGAATTTTGCTGATTTCAAGATTCGCTCTGGTGCCCATTCGGCTTATGGTTTCCATCGCGGCATCAATATCGCTTTTCGTCTTTGAATCAATCTCTTCTATGGAGGAAGCATTTCCAACTCTGGGGGAAGGACTCTTTGAGGGCAATTTTCTGGCAGGTGCTAAGGGTATGACCGTGCGCCCTGCCCTACTGTCAACTGGCGGGAGTTCTTCTGCAGCGATTGGAACTCTAGGTTTTAAGATTGGGCTAGCAATTTGGGCCTCGCTCTTTGCGTCTCTAATCCCGGTCGGGATTGGTGGCTCTTCTTTCAGCATTTCTCTCGGGAGGCCAACCCCGACTCGCACATCTCCTAGCAGGGCGGCATCAATTTTCCCACTGGATTCGAGGCGTGCTAATAGCCGCTCCGCTTTCTTTAGAGTGCCTTTTAAGCCAAGCTCTGGTTTTCTCCTGAGAATCTCTACAGCCAGGGACAGTGCTTCTGGCGGCACAGCCGGGTCCGAATCGATGGCCTTTTCGACAGCTTTGCGTAAGATTATTTCCGTTAGGAGCCACTCCAAGGAACGCTCGCTGGAAACGGAGTCCGAGGCTTGCCTGAAAAGAGCTGCCCTATTTGGGCCGTCGAACCTGTCGGCTACTTTTTCCAAATTCACGTCTCCCATTGTCCCGCACATCCAGGGAAATCAGTTCACCTTGAAATACCCTATCTCCTCGGTGATGTTCTGTCCTTCCTCGCCCAAGACGAAATCGGTGAAAGCTTTCACTTCACCCGACGGTTCCCCGTTGGTGTAGAAATTTAGGGACCTTGAAATCGGATAAGTCCCGCTTTTCACCGTTTCCTTAGTGGGAGTATAACCTGCTGATTTGTCGTCTTTAGATATTTTCAGAATTTTCACGT
>JAKAKT010000072.1 GCA_021813385.1 Microcaldota archaeon | reverse complement strand
GGAAGGCTCGATATCGATGTGTTCAGCATAGGGGCGAGGAAGAAAAACTGAACAACGGGAAGCAAAACCTTTTTTATTCTTGGGGGACAGAGAGAAACCATGGATGAGCATTCCCCTCTTTTTGTGAAATTCGGGATGAGCCCGACTGCTGCGAAAGTGTACTTATGCCTATTGCGGGAAGGAAATGGGACCGCAGACTCTATTGCGAAGAAAGCCGGGACTTACAAGGCAAATGTTTATGATGCGTGCGAGAGGCTCATCGAGAAGGGGCTTGTTTCGTGCATCACGGAAAAGGAAAGGAGAGTTTTCTTCCCGACAAATCCCGAGAAAATTGCTCGGTTGATTGAGGAGGAGAGGGAAAAGAGCGAGGAGAAATATCGGGAGCTGGCCCGGGAAGCGAACGCGATGATGCCCAATTTGCTTGGTCTCTACAAGAGCGAGAAGGGGCTCGAATCCTTCGAAGTCTACAGGGGGAAGAACGCGCTCAGGGGCCTCCTGAATGAGATATTCGCCGAGAAGCCGAGGACTTGGAAGGGGTTCGGGCTCCTGCAGCTGCTCGATGATTTCCCTGTTGATTGGCCGAAATGGTTCAGGGGGATTAAGCACCAATTTTTCGGGGCGAAGAAGCCGGTTGTGGTTGAGAGGTTCAAGCGGGCGAGGAAATACTGCAATATTGGGGTGAAATGGCTTCCCGAGGACTCGTTCATGCCTTTCGCCTGGATTGTCACCGGGGACAACCTGCTGATTTTCATTTTCGAGAAGGAGCATGTGACCTTGCGGGTGAAGTCGAAGGGGATTTCGAGGCTTTTCGAAAAGCAGTTCGATTCCTGGTGGAAAAATTACCCGAAAGGGAAGTAGAATCTACTTGCTTACGATTTGTATTATGTCCCCGTCCTTAAGAACGTGCTTCATCCCAACTTTCTGCCCGCCGAACTTCGCGGACTTGCCCCAAATCGAGGCGAACTTGAATCCCTCGGCAAGCCCCTTGACGTGGAGCTTCTGAATCACGTCCTCCACTGTCGCGCCGCTCCTAATCATCAGCGGCTCCTTCATATCGGCTTCCCCGATCCTGGGCTTCGTGTATACCCTAATCATTCCGAGCTTGTCGTAAATTGCCTTCCTGAGAACTTCGATGTTCTGGTTGTTCTCAGCTGAAATCGGCACGAACGGCCCGAGCTCCTTCTTTATCTCCCCGAGGTATTCCTTCTTCACGAGGTCGACCTTGTTCAGCACGAGAAGCGAAGGGACATAGCGCCTGTTCCCAACGAGAACGTCGATGAACTGGTCAGAAGTCACATCTTCCCTGATAACTACATCCGCATTGTGCGTTCCGTAAACCGCGAGAATCGACTCGATTGTCTTCTGGTTCAGATGGGTGAGCGGGACTGTCGCATTCAGCGTAACGCCGCCCCGGGATTTCGGGGTTATGACGACGTCAGGCGGCTTCTGGTCAATCCTGATGCCCATTGCATCAAGCTCGCTGTAAATGAAGTTGTCCTTCGTGCTGAAGACATCCAGCATTATGAGGACGAGGTCCGCAGTGCGGGCAACTGAGAGGACTTCCTTTCCCCTGCCCCTCCCGTCGGAAGCCCCCACGAGTATTCCTGGAAGGTCGAGAACCTGTATTTTTGCCCCGTTGTATTCCATCAGTCCCGGGACCACGGTGAGCGTTGTGAACTGGTATGCGGCTGTGCGGGACTCCGCGTTCGTGATGTGGTTTAGGAGCGTGGATTTTCCCACTGAGGGTGGCCCGATTAAGACGACAGTCGCATCCCCGCTCCTCTTGACTGCAAAGCCCGGCCCGCCACCCCCTTTTTTCGAGGCAGCTGCGATTAATTCGCGCCGAAGTTTCGCAATCTTGGCTTTCAGGAGCCCGAGATGGAATTCGGTGGCCTTGTTGACCTGGGTCCTCTTCATCTCGTCTTCTATTTCCTTGATTTTGTCGGCGATTCCCATGTTCTCACATGCTTTCTCTCGCTCGGTATTATCATTTCATCAATTAAAATACTCACTCTTTCCCTATTCGAACTGAACTTGGGTATGGGACACGTTGCAGCCTCGAGGGCGCAATCCGCATTGGACATTATATCGTGTCACGGGGTTTCTTGAGACTCAGAAATAGGCCCGACCTTCTCCTGCTCCTGCGCGTGCTCGCTTCGGAGCTCAGCCTTTAGCATCTCCTTGTAGCGGGTCGCCCACTCATCCCCCACCCGCTTGAAGTCAACTGTGCCACCCTCCGTTTCCATTTCCTTGAGGAGCTTGTTCGCTGCTGAATCGCAGCGAAGCATGAAATCGATTTCCGCAATCTGGGGCTTTCCATACGCAGCCGCATCCCTTGCGAGCTCCGAGTAGATTTTTCCCTTGAAGAACGCCTGCATGACATACTGGTTCGGCGGGATTCCTGTCTCATCCGAGCGCCTCTCGAGCGCAGGCGGGATGAAGTTCAGGGAGAGCTCGCTCTCGAGCTTCGCCAAGTCGAGGCCGTCCAGGCTCCAGGCTGAAGCCTCCGGGTTGTCGATGAACAGGCATTCGAGGGCAGAATCGGTTATCGCAGAGCCCCTCTTGAACCTGAAAATTTCCGCGAATTGCCTCTTGGCCTGGTCTGTTTCAAGTATCTGCGAGATGACCCTGTATGACCTCCCCTTTCGTGTGAACTTGATTTTCCTCAGGAACGAATAACGGTCAGTCGCGAACATCGAAGCAGCCGGCACTCCGAAAACGAGCTCGAACCTGTCCTGAATGTCCTGGATGCTGTGCGCGTGCAGGTTGTAAAGGCAAAAGACTCCGGGCTGGGTGTTGAGCAGGTTTATGATTCCCTGAATCGCGAGCCTTGAGCGAATCTCGTTTATGATTAGGCAGGACTCGCCCATCCTCAGCGAGGCGTTCGCCATCGATATGAGCGAGAGCTCGCTCGTGGTCTCGTATTCCTTGTCCGAACTCTGCACTTTCATCGCGCCTATGTGGAATCCTCTTTTCCTGTAAGCATTGACTGGGATTTCCTCAATGTCCTGAATCGGCAGAATCCTCTTCCTCGTGCCTATCCCTATGATTTTCGAGGAGGTGAATGCAGTCTTTCCGACCCCCTTGAGCCCTAGCACAGCCTCCGAGCAGCCGAGGCTCACGAGCAGGTTGTCGTAGCCTGCGAAGAACGGCGACATGCTGGAAAGGCCGATATATTGCGCATAGGTGAACGGGGTCTCCTTAGTGAGCCTGAGGGCGAGCTGGGTCTCTCCGAAAGTGGCGGGCGGGCCCTGCATGTGAATCCTCAGGTTCAATCTGGTCATCATCGTGTCGGCAATGGGTCTCTTCATATCAAAAGCCACATTCGTGTAGGAGCGTATGTTCTTCACTGAGTAGTCGAGCATCTCTTCATTGTACCTCCACAGCGTATGGCAAAGCCCGAACTTTGTGTGTTCCACGTACAAGGGCGAGTTCTGGCCGTCGCAGAATATGTCGGTGATGCAGTCGCGGTCAAGGCAGAGGTTCTCTATCGGGCTGCCGAGGCCGACGGTCCAGTTCGTCACCTCGCGGGCCATGCAGAGGGCCTGCTGCGGGGAGAGGGGGATTCCCTGCGCAGTCGCAAGGTTGATGAATTGCTCCCTGAACTCGCGCACTTTCGTTTCGTATATCGTGGTGAAGTCGATGAGCTTGTCGGTTGTGGGCGCGAGGTCCTTGAGAATCGCCTCCTTCATTATTTTTTGGAGCTGCGGGTCGAGGCTCTCGATGATTGGGTTTTCTTGGACGTATAGGTTTGCTTCAGAATTCGGGATTTCATACACCTTTGCCTTTATCCCGAAAGGAAGTGGGTAGCTGCTCTCAGGGTCGTCTATCATTTTCGCATCAGGCGGAACGGATAATATGAACGCGCTTATGAACTGCAGGCTCTTTAAGCCGGCGAGCGAGAGGAACACCTGCCTGACGTCATTGTATTTCTTCGTGAGCTGGTAGAGTTGGGCTTGCGGGAACTTGTCTATTATCCCGTTAATCCAGCCCCTGAAATGCTTGAATCCCTCGATGTAGAGCCCTCGGGTTGGAACATTTTCATTATACTCCTGGAGGGTTAGGAGGGCAAGGGTCGGGTTCATGAACATGTAGTCGTAGAATTTCGCGAATAGCTGGCGCCTTGCGGCGTAAGCATCATCATCTCGCCTTCCGTAGGTTTCGGGGTTGGCGATGATGCCCTCGAGCTGCCTCGCGATGTTTGTGTATTCTGTGATGATGCGGGATTTGTCCTCGTCGAAGTCGATGATTATTTCCTCTTCATAGCGAATCGTCCTGATGTCGAGGTCGGCGAGGGTCGTCAAGTCCTTCAGTTGGCTGTTGATGCAGTCAGGGGAGAAGAGCTCGTAGGGGCAGGAGAGGCAGTCCATCACGCACTTGGTTCCCCTAATGTTCGGCTTGCACATACGAGCTAGGTATTGAAAAGGGCGCTATTTAAGGATTGTGGATTATGAAAAAGGAGAAAAAGAAAAATAGTGGCTTAGAGGCTGAGCCTCAATCCAACGCTCATCGCATTCTCCCCGCCGATGTCGTTCACGCCCGCTTGAATCCTCACCTTCCCGCCTGGCCCGAACTTCGGGGACCAAACATTCGCGTCAACTGTAGTTTCGGTTTTCCCGCCAGCCTCCGAGACTGTGACGCTCGCACTTGGCATAACTCCAACCACAATCGCATCCGCTCCAACTGCGAATTTGTTCCCATCCCCGCTGTTCTCGAATCTCCCTGAGGTCCCGAGATTGCTTCCAATTGCGAGATTGGTGTTCAGCACAATCGTTGGCTTTCCATTCGGCCCGCTCTTTATTACGGCGTTCGCGCTCACAGCATCGGAGTACCTGAAGGTTATCCCGCCAATCACCGTGGTGACTCCCTTCATCCAATCAGTTGCGAAGCCCACATCGACTTTGCCCGAGCCCACTGCCACCCCGACTTCGTGAAGAGGCCCGTCCGGGGTCATTATCCTCGCCCCGTGAATCCCTGCGTTCCCGGTGATTTTCGTGTTGAACAGGGCCGCGTTTCCTTTTCCCTTCGCCGCGTCGTTCAGAACAAGAGTTCTCGGGGCTAGCGAAAGCCCGGGAACATTGTCCAAGAATGTGCTCGCCCCGCTCTTCGGGACCACTCCTGCTGAAGCTTTTCCCGCAAACAAAGCCATGGCGCCGACAAGAACCCCTGTCGCCACCATTCCCGCGTTTCCACTAGGTTTCATTTTCTGCATATTCCCACCCCCCCCGGTTCCCCGGGCGGCTATTATATTCGCTTTTTGTTAATATAAAGGTTTCAATTAAAAATTTTCGAAAAACGCAATCTTTTTAAATATATGTTGCAAAATTAGAAAATAGTCAGACGAAAAGGCAAGACGACCAGAATAAAGGAAAAAGGCGACCAGTTTGCCCCAAAGGCTAGATGCGAAGGACCAGAGGATACTGTCTGCGCTTAGCGAAAACGCGAGGCAGAGCCTCTCGTCCATAGGGCGAACTGTGGGGCTTTCGGAGGAGGTGGTCAACTACCGCCTCCGGAGCCTCATCAAACACGGGCTCATTGTGCAGTTTCGGACTGAGATAGACGTCGCAAGGCTCGGGTATAAGTGGTATCGGCTCTACTTGAGGCTTGAGGGGGCAGACTCCGAGAAAGAGCAAGAGATATTTGATTACCTGGTGAACAGCAGCGGAGCGTACTGGACCGCAATCTGCGAGGGAAAATACAACCTGATTTTCAGGTTCGTCGCAAAGGACGAGATTGGGCTCAGCGAGGTCCTGAATGGATTGTCCTTGAGATTCTCGCCTTACATCAAGTGGAGGGACCTCACCCTCCCCATTGAAGCGCACTTTTATGCAAGCGAGAGCGGTGCTTACAAAAGCAGCGGGCCGAAGTACGAGCCTCCCAGCAGGAAGGAGCGTGTTGAAGCGGATGAGAAGGACTTGAGGCTTCTTGAGTTGTTGGCTGAGGACTCGAGGGCAACAACATCGAAGCTTGCGGGCGAGCTCGGGCTCACCCCGAATGCGGTGAAGTACAGGATGAAAAGGCTCGAGAAAGAGGGAGTCATAAAGGGATACCAGGTGGTGTCCGACCGCTCGAAGCTCGGGATGTACCACTACAAGACATTGCTCCATTTCCAGAAGACAGACGAGGTGAAAGTGAAGAAGTTCGTCAGGCATTGCGAGAACTTGCCGAATCTCCTCTTCCTCACGAGGTCGATTGGTGCCTGGGACATGGATGTCGATTTCGACTTCGGCAACACAATCGACGCCCACAACTCGATACTTAACCTAACTGGAAAGTTCAGGGATTTAATAAAGGGCTATGAGGTTCTCCCCCTCTTCAAGGCGAGATACTGCAACCCGATAAGGGGTTTAGCGGAGATTGAGAAAAAGAAACTAAATGGGGCTAGGATATAGCGAGCTCTATGTCCTCGGGCCTAATGACTTTTCTCCTGGCGTATTTCGCGTAACGCCTGGCCCGCTGGACTATCTCTTTCGCCTCGTCCTCGAGAACCTCGATGAGCTTCTCAGTCGCGCTCTCGCTGACCCTATCTGCCCCAGCCTCGCGTAGGAACTTCTCTACTTCCCACCGCGGCAATTCGGCCACAGTATCACCTCTCCTGCCCCGTATGCTTTGGTCTCCCACTGCCGCATCCGGGCGGATGTTTGGTGTTCTGGAATTATACCTCCCACGGACAAATCCCAAAACGGTGAAAGTGAGTTAGAAATAAAACGTTTTTATACCTTGCCTGCCTTCCGCTATTCCTCGACGTGAAATTTTGCGAATGGTTAACAGCGCAACACTTAAATGCTTTAGTTGCGTAATAAGTTTCTTATTCTTCGGATGGAGATTCGTTCAAGCGCAGGCGAAGTTGCAACAGCTTGCCTTGGGGGTGCGTTTATGGCTCGAAGTAATGGTCCTCCTTTGGAAGTTGACGTGTTTAGAGAGCTTGTTAGCGGGAGCCCGCCTTATTCAGAATTCAACAGCCTCATACTCCTCGAGGGGCCCAATGTGGCAAGGTTTTTGTCTGGCGCAGGGGTTAGGCACCTCTCAAAAAGCCTGCAGTACGGGAGGCTTCTTTTCGAGGGGACCAGGGAGGACAGGATTCTCGTTGCCGGGGAAGGGACCGTGGAAACTGCGACGTGCATGTTCCATCACGACATCAACCTCAAGAGATATGCTGCTGCAGCAAATGAACTGGGGATAAAGATGAACGCGGAACTTGATGCGCTCTTTTTCGCCCACGCGCATCTCATAGTGCTTAATGGGATGCACGAGAGAATCACTCACAACGGGAAAGAGATAAAGACCGCATATGGGAGGCCTTGCACGCACTCCCTTGACGGATATTTCATAGGGCTGCCCGGGGATGGGAAGAGCATCGTGTCCAACATCATAATCCCCTTTCCGAGCTACGACGCCAGCATTGACGCGAGCAAGGGCCTCGTACTTGTGTTCAGCGAGGATATGAGGCCGAGGGGGAATCTCCCGAGCCCTAACCTGAAAGAGGCCATGAACTACGTCTGGGCCGCTGTCCTGAAGAACTTCTGGGACAAGGAATACCCGAAGTGGGTCGAGGCGCATCAGGAATGGAAAACAAGATACCCGAGGATGAACGAGGTGCTGTTTGCGACAAGGGAGGGCAACGTTGCGGAGGGAAGCGTTGATAACATAGCGTTCGTGAGAAAAGTTGGCTCGAGGACAGTGATAACGACTCCGAAGAGCGGGTGCCTGCCCGGCTTCACTATGCAGGTCATCGGACTCATTGCCAAGGAGCACGGAATAGCGTTTGAGCGCTCGAACTTGAGCGTTCGCGAGCTTTTCGAGGACAACAGTATCGCCGCAGTTTTCATAACCGGAAACGCGATGGGCGCTGCGCCTGTTGATTTCATCGCGAACCCGGAGATGAGGCTCAGAAGCGGCGTCAAGGGGAGGGAGTTCGACAGTTCCCAAAACCCGGTCGTGAAATTCCTGATTGCCGAATACAATCGGCTTCTTTCAACCAATGACGCTTACCGGAAATGGGACATGTGGATGGATTTGAGGGACATACTCACTCCTAAGCAGTTTGCGTACCTGGAGGACGTCAGGAGATACATGCTAGCCAAGAAATCGTTGAACGCTCCTACGATTGTGAGAACGGAACTGGGGGATATGGCGATTAGGGCGGACATTATGATGAGGCTTAACTCGGCCATGCTTAGGCCGACGAAGAACGCGCTCGCAAGGCTCGAGGACCACAAGAAGGCCCACGAGAAATTGCAACTCGTATATAAGTAGCTAATCGCACTTCCCAGCCCGTCAACTTATTCTTTTTTCTTCAAGTGTTCGGTGTAGTTGAGCCTTATCGCCTTCCCTTTCCCTTTCTCTAAGAGAATCTCGTTGATGCATCCGTTCGACTGGCGATAAGTGTTTATTTTCTCGAGCGAGCGGTCGACCAAATCCCCGATGATGAGCT
Source organism: Microcaldota archaeon (assembly GCA_021813385.1). Lineage (GTDB taxonomy): Archaea > Micrarchaeota > Micrarchaeia > Burarchaeales > JAKAKT01 > JAKAKT01. Next base: position 17,329 of record JAKAKT010000072.1, on the reverse strand, counting down.
TGTTCACGATTCCATGGGCCACTATGGCGATGGTCTTGTCTGGCAGATGGCCCCTGAGCCTCTCCACGAACGGGACGACCCTTCCCACGACTTCCCTGAGGCTCTCGCCATCCTTTGGCCTCGCTCCCATGTCAATTTTTGACGATGTGGTGGCAAAGAGTTCTGGATGGGCTTTCTGGGTTTCCTGAAGGCTCTTTCCTTCATAAATTCCATACTCGCGCTCCCGAAGGCCAGGGACTATGGCTATTGGGATGCTTCTTGGAACTGAAAGCGGTTTGGCAGTCTCGTAGGCCCGTATGGCTGGGCTTGAGAATATGAAGTCGATGTCAAAGCCTTTCAGCTCCTCTGCAATCAGGCAGCTCTGCTGCACCCCAAGGGGCGTGAGGCTCGAGTCGATGTTGCCTTGGATGAGGCCATCCCGATTGAACTCAGTTTCGCCGTGTCGTATGACGAAAACGCGCATAGAGTTAAGTTTTAATGCAGCAGGTTAAAAAGCTAACTTATGGAGATGTGGGGCGAAGAGCAGGACGAAGACAAGGACCTTAACAAAATGGTCGAGCAGGAGCAGGCCGAAAACAAGCTTGACAGTAAAAAGAACGAAATGGCTATTGCGAGCACCGGGCTCTTCTTCCTGATATTCCTGCTTCCAGTAGCTTTTGGGATTTTCGGTTTCCCGTTCAATATCTACGTCCTGTTCTCGATTGCGGCGCACGAGGCTGGCCACTTCTTTTCATACTTCCTCTTTGGGTCAAACAGCATCTTCACTGTTGCAGGAGGGACCGGTCTCGAATATGCGGTCCCGGTTCTCTCAATGCTCATTTTCGGAAGAAGCAGGAGGGGAGCTGCTCTCGCGATGATATTCGTTGCATGCCTCGGGTCGATAATGCCGAACACGGCGCATTATATGGAATCGGCTGAGATCCCGGGAGGGACTTCTGTTGGTGGAGCTGTTCGGGGAGTCCGGGGGGATATGAACCCCTACAGCCACGACTGGAACAGGATGTTCCTTGAATTGGGGCTCCTGGGACACGAGTACGAAATCGCCGCGCAGTTGATGAAAATCAGCCAGGCGCTCGTGCTCGTAGGGGTGATTGGCTCGGTTGTTGGGTTTTGGTTCCTGATGAATTACAGCCCTGCGAGTTTCCCGGAGCTCCTGCTTGTCGGTGGAATTCCTTCAGCGCTCTATTTCGGGGCAATTGCAGCTCCTTTCCAGCTCGCTGTTTGCGGGGGGCTGATTTTCCTCTCGCTGGCGTGGTATGCGTTCACCGGAATTGAGAAGAAGCTTTGGGGGATTGGAAGACCTGAAGAGAAACCAAGGGAGAAAAAGGAAGATGGAGGAGAAACCTAGTTCATGGAGTATGGTTCTTGGCGGCGTCTGAAAACCACGAACGGGACTGGTTCGGCCATTATCTTGTCTGCAACAGGTTTGAGTATATCCGCAATCCTGTTTATATTGCCACGGCCGAACATTCCTTCCGCCTTTGTGTATGCTGTTTCGAGAGGAGTGCCTTCCGGCGGCTTTTCCAATTCCAATAACTCCTGATTAATCCGTTTAATTACGGGCACCGCTTTCTCAACATCGACCAAAAGCCGGTTGTCGTCTGTTGTCTGGACAATTGCCTCCTCGCCCTCCCCGAATAATCTGCTGATTATTAGGATATCCGCTTTCTGGTGCGCTCCCCCTAGGCCGATGGTCATCCAGATTGGTGCATAGGCGACCAGCCCGAGGACAATGCCTCGGATGTGCTCGGGAGACATTTCCCCTGAGAGAATCAGGGAGCCTGTTTGCGCCTGGCATTCCTCAACAGGATTGGAGTTATTGTGGAGATGGGGAGTGACTGATGTCCCAAACGAGTGGCTCGCCTCGTGGAATCTTATCTGCGCTTGTTTTGCAGCAAGTATAAGCTCCAAATCACCGTCCTCTAAAACAAGGATTTTCTGGGCTAACTTAAGCCTTTCAGGCTGTATGAGCTGAGAGACGTTGTTGAGCAATACGTCCTTGTAAATTGGTTCACCCTCTTCGTTCGGGAGCTTGTTCCCGGAGACCGCCCTTCTTGTTGACCGCCCAGCTGCCATCAGGACAAGCCAGCCTTCCATGTTCAGTTTTCCAAAACGCTCCTTGTCATCCCTAATCTTTTCAATTATCGGGTCGGGCGTCTCATCGCAAATGCTCAACCTGAGGTTGTATTCGCCTTTTTTTCCAAGCACGCCGTCGATGTAGGTCTCGTTCCGCTCCAATTGGATATCGAGGTAGGAATCTTGGGAAGTCATCCTGTAGCGCATCTCTTCTGCAGCCTTATAATCTCCGCTCAGGACTGCCACTGAAAGAAGGTGCAAATAATCCGAAAGGGGTTCCGAGACCTTTTTTGCCAATTCGCCAGCTTCCTTAAAGCACTGGGAGATTCTTGCAAGCTCTGGCTTGAAAACTTCTTCATACGCAACGGCTTTCGGAGTTATTACACCTTTATCGCAGCTCAAGAAAACGACTGTGTTTTTCTCCTCGTAGTCTTCTTTCGCTGTACCCCCGCCCTTCTCCCGATTCGACAGCTGCGCCTTCAGGGCTTGCGCCTGAATCTCGGTCATCCTTTGGCTTATGGGGGCTATTTTTCTCACTCCAACTGTCGGGTCTGTGTTGTATTGCGCTCTTGCAGTCTCAAGCTCGCTTTGCAAACTGGCGTAATCGGACCCGAGGGACTCGAGAAAATCGGCTTTGTCTCTATCACTATTGAAACGGTAGAGGTTTGCCCCTGGGAACATGGGCTCAATTTTGAAAATCAAGCCGGCGATTTCATCGAATTGGCCTCGAAGCCCGGCTGCTGCAATATGGTTTTTTATGGAGCTTAATGAGGCTTTCAGCGCCTCTTGCGTGAACCCGGGTATGAACTTCATGCCCTCTTCCTGGTCGAACAAGGAAAGAGTATTTGAGACAAAAGTGTAATAGACCTGAAGCTTCCGTACCAACTCTTCATTGCCCTTCTCCGGGATGCTGGCCAAAGCTCTTTCAAGCCAGTTGATAACCTTGTTCACTCCGGGGCATAGTTGTTCAGCTGTGATAAAGTCAATTTCTTTTTTGATAGGCAGTTGAGCGTTGATTACATCAATGTATGCTCTCTTTTGGTCTTCGGTCAGCCTTTGGCTTCCCTTTAACTTGTCGATTGGGTTTTCCACAACCAAATATTTGTAGGTTTTGCCGCTGAAATGGAGGATATCTCCGTGGTCCATAAAATTTCGCGGGCTTTCAGAAAAGCGAGGCAAACTTGAGGGTGTTTGGGATATTCCTTTATCTCTTTTAACGGCGCGGGCATTCATGGAATCACTTTGAGAATGAGATGCATTATTATGGGCTAAAAATATTTAAGTCTTTTATAGCCCCACTCTCTCGCACCGAAGTTCCGTCTTTCGCTCTTCCCTCTGGTGGATTGCGCCGTCCTTGCCGAAGCCATAAACTATGAGCTTTATTGGGAAGATGTCTGGGTAACTTTTTGCGCCTGCGTAGATTTTGCACTTTCCGATTAGTATTTCCCCTGAGTTGATGATGCCGATTCTTAGCCTGCCTTTTGAAAGGTCCCTGTCGCGTGCGAGCGAGAGCGCCTCTGGGAGGACAACGTCGCATTCGGTCCAGCAGGGCTCCTCCCCAGTGTTCTCAATCTCGACCGAGAGCTCGACCTCGCTATGGGTCTGCGCCGTGAGCCGTAAAGGGCTGAATCTCGGAGAAATCCTGTATCCCAATTAAACACCGATTAAAGTAGGGGAGATATTGTTTAAATGCATTTCTTATTTTAAAGGAGTTCCGGTTCCAACTGGTGGCTCTTGAACTCGGATTGCGGTGCGCCGAAATAGTCCGGGTCAAGCTTAAGCAATTCTTTTTTCATGCTCTCAAGAGTTGTGTTATCCCTTTGCAGCTGTGTCCTAGAATGGAAAGAGCGGCCCAAGACCGTTTCCGTATGGTTGAGTATTTGCCTCTCCCGGTCGGAAATCCCCCGGGCCAACCTCGTTCTTATTGCGCCGGCAATATCTTTGGCGAGTTTCTTTACTGTTGGTGCGTGGGCGTTGATGTCCTCTTGCCTGTGCTCTCTGGTCGATGCCCACCTTTGCGTCATGTTTTCATTATGGCTTTTCCGATATAAAAAACCCGCACTTGGCTCTGCAAAATGTATTTAAATCCGACGAGGCGTAGTTTTTACTGCCAAAACTATTTTGGTGGGAAAGATGAAAGCCGAAATGCCTGAAGCGAAACTCATTCGCTCTGAAACAGTAATACGCGACATGCAGCTAACAGAAGAAGTGAAGATGACGAGGAACTCGCTTGTCCGGTGGCTCGCGCTCGCGACAGGGCTAATCTCGCCCAATGAAAGCAGGCGGAACATGATTGCTCTCCTCGATGCACTGCTTTACTTCTCGTTCGAGGACAGGGAGCCGGATATCCACGAGCTTGTGGAAAAAATAAACGAAAGCGGGGGAAAGACGAACGAGAAGGCGCTCCGCTACCATCTGCTCGTGCTGAAGAAGAGGGGGCTCATAGAACGGGGCAAGGGGAAATATCGGTTTTCGGTCCCGCCCTCTGCTCCTGACCGGGAAGTGGCGACGAGCTTCGAGCAAGTCTACAGGAAGAGGAGCGAGGAGTCGTTCGCGAGAATCAGGGAAGCGCTCTCAATTCTTAAGAGGATGAGCAGGTAATCCCGACTAACAACCGAGTCACCATAGAGAGGGTATATAAATATCTATATATAAGTATATATATTGGTGATTAGAATGCCGGGAGTGATAAATTTGCTATATGGGGATAAGGAAGTGCTCCATTACCCTACCCTGAAGACCGTGCTTATGGTGGAAGACATTCTTGCCAGCTCGGAAACTGCGCTTTCGAGAGAAGAGATTAAGCGCAGGCTTGGCGGAAGGATAATGCACCAGACGCTGAACGTCATACTCGCATACCTGGAGCACAGCGGCAAAATCCTAATTGGCGAAAAGGGTGTTCTTTGGACTTACAACCCGAGCAGGAAACTCCAAAGGGCCATTCTCAGGGGAGTGGAACATTGAGCAGCAGAAGAGTAAGGGTCGTGTTCGAATCGGAAACTGGGGAGACATACGGGCAGCTTCGGAAAAACGTTGATGCGGAAAAGAAGAACGGAATCCGCAATTCTGATAACAAGAGGCTCCTGAAATCCATAGATTATAGCGTTGAACGCCTGAAGATGAATCCTATGGCGGGAATTCAGATTCAAAGAAAACTCATGCCAAAAGTCTACATCCAAAAATACGGAATAGACAACCTTTGGAAGGTTGACCTTGTGGATTACTGGAGAATGCTTTACACTATCAAAGGGGACAAAGTGGAAATCGTGTGCTTTATCCTTGACATAATGGACCATAACAGGTATGATAAGATTTTTGGGTACAGGAAGATTTGAGTAAATTATAGGTGTTTTGATGGATTCTTTTTCAGGGGTTTTATCGCCAGAGGTCCTCTCGCTAATGAAAAAGAGGGGATTCGATGTGCTCACTGGAATCCAGAAGAAGGCGATGCCTGAAGTTGCTAAGGGCAGCAACGTCCTGATTCTCGCCCCTACTGGGTGGGGGAAGACCGAGGCCGCTGTGCTGCCGATATTGGGAAAGCTCGCAAAAGAGATGGAGAAAAAGAAACTGGGCGAAGGAAAGAACGAAACTGGCGAAGAACATTCTGCAGGAATTCAACTCCTTTACATCACTCCCCTCCGGGCACTCAACCGGGACATGGTTGAGAGGATTGAATGGTGGTGCTCGCATCTCGGGATTTCAATCGCAGTGAGGCACGGGGACACGCTAGCGAGCGAAAGGGGAAAGCAGGCGAAAAAGCCGCCTCAAGTCCTCATTACGACTCCTGAAACGCTCCAGGCGATTCTCCCTGCGAAAAAAATCGGGAAAGCGCTCGAGCGGGTAAAATATGTGGTTGTGGACGAGGTTCACGAGCTTTATTCCGACAAGCGGGGGGCCCAGTTGGCAATCGGGCTTGAGAGGCTCATTGAAAAAAAGGGCGGCGAATTCCAGAGGATTGGGCTGAGCGCGACTGTGGGAAATCCGGGGATTGTTGCGAAATATTTGTTTGGAAAGAGGGCTCACTTGGTTCTGAGCGAGGGAACAAAAAGAGAGATGGATGTGAGAGCGGAATGCCCGAAAAAAAACAGCCGGGCTGAAGCGCTTTCCGAAAAACTTTCCCTTGATGGGGATTCGGCTGCGAGGCTCTTGAGATTGCATGAGCTCTGCATGAGCCATAAGGCGACGCTCGTGTTCGTCAACACAAGGAAAGTTGGGGAGATTCTTGCATCAAGGATGAGGGTGCTCGAAAAGGAACTGGGCGAAAAAGTCGGAAAGATTGCCGTGCATCACGGCTCGCTTGCCCGGGACGAGAGAATCGAGATTGAGAGGCAGTTCAAGAGAGGCGAACTGAAGGGGCTCATTGCGACTTCCTCATTGGAATTGGGGATTGACATCGGGGATATCGACCTATCGGTCCAGTACATGTCTCCAAGGCAAGTGGGAAGATTGGTGCAGAGGGTAGGGAGGAGCGGGCATGCTATTGGGAAGAAGCCAAAAGGGATTGTGATTACAAGTGATTCTGATGACGTGCTCGAGACAGCCGCGATTATTGAGGGATTGAAAGCCGGGAACCTCGAATTTGAGGGAATGCAGGAGAAGGCTCTCGATGTTCTCGCGCACCAGCTCGCCGGGCTTGTTATGGATTGGGGGAGGATTTCGGTTGGGAGGGCCCATGCGATAGTCAAGCGGAGTGGCCCGTATGAGGGAATTTCGATTGAAGAGTTAAGGGAAGTGGCGAGACAGCTCAGGAGCCAGAGGTGCATTTGGCTAGGCGAGGCGGATGACCTTGGGAAAGGGAGCGAGACAATCGGTTACTATTTCTCGAATTTGAGCACGATTCCGAAAGAGAAGAAAATTCCTGTGAGGAATGCCGCGACCAACAGGCTTGTTTCGAATCTTGATGAGGCATTCGCACTGACTCTTGAGCGGGGAGGAGCATTCATTACAAAGGGAGTCCCTTGGAAAGTCCTTGACGCGAACGAGGAGGAAATTGTCGTCGAGCCTTCAGGGAGCTTCGAATCGGCGATTCCCGATTGGGTGGGGGAGGAGATTCCCGTCCCTTATGGGATTGCTGAGCGGGTGGGCGAGCTGAGGGAGGAGATTGGAACTGGGGTTGAACTTGAGGGAGCGGACAAGAATTGCCTTGAGGAAGTAAGAAAAGCTCTCGAAAAGCAGGAGCCGCTTCCGAGCAATTCAGTTGTTTTCATCGAGAGCTGCGAGAACACAATCGTGATTCATTGCTTATTAGGGTCGAAAGGGAATGAGGCCCTTGGAAGAGCGCTTGCCGAATTGATGACTTCGAGCCTTGGCTCAAGCGTAAGGGCCGAGATAGACCCATACCGAATCGCATTACTGCTCCCGCTTCCGGTCAGGGCGGATAAAGTCGCCGGGTTGCTGGCAGGAGCCTGGAACCCGAGAAACATCCTCGAAAAAAGCATTCCCCGTTCTTCGCTTTACAGGCACAGGTTCACGCATATAGGAAGGGCATTCGGCGCATTCTCAGAGGGGGCAAAACTCACTGGGAGATTGCTTTCTCATTTCGGGGGAACCCCGATTCATTCCGAAGTCATGAGGGAAATTTTCCACGACTATCTGGATGTCTGGGTTTGCGAGAAGTTCTTGGAGCAAGTGAGGAAAGGGAAGATTAAAGTCATCGCGAGAAACGTCCCTGAGCTGTCTCCTCTCGGGAGGGCCGCGGTTGCGAGGATAAGCGCCTCAGAACTCATGATGCCGATTGAGCCGACTTCCGAAGTGCTGAAAGCATTCAAGAGGCAATTGCTCGAAAAAAGGGTTCGGCTGCTCTGCACCTATTGCGGAAAAGTGATGTACGAGAAGCTTGAGAACTTTGGGAAACATTATAAGTGCGGGCATTGCGGCAGCTCGCTTGTCGGGATGGCGAGCGAGAAAGAGGAAAGGGCCTGGACAAAAGATAGAAATAAGAGAAACCCTGGGGAGAAAAAAATTGCCCTGGAGATAATAAGGAGTGCGAGCCTTCTCGAAGCATATGGGAGAAGGGGGGCGATTGCACTCTCTGTTTATGGCGTTGGAACTGAAACCGCGGCTAGGATACTTGCGAGAATGCACGAGAGCGAGGACCTTCTTCTAGTTGATTTGCTCGAGGCGCAGAAGAATTTCATAAAAACAAAAAGATACTGGAGCGCCTAGAACTTATATGACTTCGCATGTAAGGGTGCCCATATTACAGAATCCTCCGCAGCAGTGTTTATCATTGGTGCAGTGGTCCCCTGCGTTGATGCAGCAGGTTCCGGGGGCCCCTCCGCCGCGCGGGGCGCAACCTTTGTTACCGAACATGTCGGTGCAGCATTCTTCATTAGTTAAACAATCGGTCTCTGGGGGTGTGCATGGGCAATCGGAAGGACAGGTGGCAAAGTTCTCTCCGAACACCGATTCGCATGTTCCATCTATGAGGCACGGGCAGTCGCTTCGGCACGTTTCTGGAGTCTCTTGCGGGGAATCGCAGACTCCGTTATTGTTGCACGAACAATCGCTCGGGCAGTTGAGGAGTGTTTCTCCGGATGCCGGCTCGCAGGCTCCATCGAAGTTGCACGGGCAGTCTTCCCTGCAGTTCGTGAAATCCTCTGCACGGGAAACCTCGCAAACGCCATTTCCGTTGCAGCCGCAGTCTCCTGGGCAGTTCGTGGGATTCTCGCCATCCACTGTTTCGCAAAGATTGTCGTTGTTGCAGGGGCAGTCTGCACGGCAGTTTGTATAATCTTCTGGAATAGGACCATAAGGCTCGCAAAGCCCATTGGGGCATTGGGGCAGTTGAACGCAGAAGCCCGAAGTAAGCTCGCAGAACAGGTTTAAGCTCGCGCAGCATTCGGAAGTGGTTGTGCAGGGAGTGCCATCTATTCCGCATTCAGCGCATTTGTCATCGCGGTTATCCAATGGGGTTCCGCTGTTGCTGCAGAATGGCGGGCCCGGAGTTGTAGGGCAGCAGTCCGTTCCGAGGAGGCAGGAGTCGCCGGTGGAACTGCAGGGGCAGCCGACGTTGCAGTCTTTTCTGCAGGTCGCGCAAGTTTCCCCGCTGCTGCCGTCGCAAGTGCCATCGCCGCAATCAGTGAGAACGCATTTTAGTCCTGCATCACAAGTCAACCCAGAGCAGCAAGGGTCAGAAAGACAAGAAGCACCAAGGCCTACGCAGCTTGTGCATTTGTCATCAGTGTTGTCCAATGGGGTCCCGCTGTCGCTGCAGAACGCTGAACCTGGGAAGAGGCAGCAGTCAGAGTTTGAGAGGCACGATTCCCCGTTACCCGCGCATAGGCACGGTAGGCAGTCCGTCCTGCAGGTCGCGCAAGTTTCCCCGCTGCTGGTGTCGCATGTGTGGTCTCCACAAACCGCAGCAAGCTCGCAAAACCTGACAGCTGCGCACAATGGACAACCAGGCGGGCAGCGCAAGCCCGGGCAGCAGGTTCCGCCGCCGGAGCAGATGGCCCCGAGCCCTGAGCAGCAAATTCCTCCAACACAAGAGCCGCCGCAGCAATCACTGGCTGAACCGCAAGCTGCGCCGTCACCTTGGCAACAGGTATTGGTGGTTGGCGAGCACGAGCTTCCGGGTGCTACACAACTGCAGTCTCCGCAAGTATTACAGTTCTCTGTTGGTGGTTCGCAGATTCCGTTCGGGCAGACTGGGGCGCAAACTCCGCAGTCCCCGGGGCAGGAAGCGCAGGTTTCACCTTTTGCCGGCTCGCAGCCGCCGGTGCCGCAGGAGGATGGCGGAGGGGTGGTTGTGCCTCCGAGGCAATACCAGCTGAAACCGCCCATGTTGGAAATGCAATTCCCTAATGGGTCCTTGCAGCAGTTGTCTGGAGCGCCGAACCAGTTTGTTCCAGTTGGGCAGCAGTGGCCTCCGTTGCAGTTATTCGAGCAGCACTCGGGGTTGGAGCCACAGGGGGAATAGCCATCGCCCTGGCAGTTGCACTGGCCGGTGAGTGGGTTTCCGCAGCAGCCTGCTGGGAGCCATTCGGTTCCACCCGGGCAGCAGTGGGAATTTGAGCATAGAAGTGCGCCGCAGCAAGGCGTAGTCGTGCAATCGGCAGCTCCCCCCATGCAGACGCAGACTCCTGCGCCACTCTTGCAGCATGTTCCGTCCCAGGTTGTCCCGGTCGGGCAGCAATGATTTCCATTGCAGTTGCCAGAGCAGCACTCGGGGTTGGAGCCACAGGGGGAATAGCCATCGCCTTGGCAGACGCAAACTCCTGCAGCTGCGCAGCAAGTTCCTGTCCAGGTCTCGCCAGGGCCGCAGCAATGGCCTCCATTGCAGTTATTCGAGCAGCAGTCGCTGGGGGCGCCACATAACTGGCCTGAGCCTTTGCAGATAGGGGGGCAGGCGCCGCAGTCAGCAGAACAGCTCGAGCATGATTCCGTAGAGTCGCAGCTTCCGTCTCCGCAGTATGGACCTGCGGGGCAGGCGCCGCAGTCAGCAGAACAGCTCGAGCATGATTCCGTAGAGTCGCAGCTTCCGTCTCCGCAGTATGGCGGAGGGGCAGGGGGAGTTCCCGTGTTGCCCGAGGCTGCGCAGAACATCCCGACGAGTATCAGCAATAAAGCTATCCCAACAGCAAGGGCGAGCTTGCCCTTCCAACTGTCGCTCTCTTCTTCTTTGCTTGCCATATGCCCATCTCCTAGTCCGCATAACACTTGTATTGCTGGTATAGGTCCATAAGCCTCGAAGCATCGCACGCAGTCGAGTTTGTTTCATTCGCCGAGTATGTCGTCATCGTGATTCCCTCTGAGTTATAGTAGTATCTTCCGCAACTCTGGAACCATCCATCAGCCTGCTGCCTGGACACAGCTGGCGGGCCGTACGATGTCATCAGCCCCATTCCAGTTGGATTTCTGTTGATGAAGCAGTCCCCATTCAACGTATCCTCGTTGAGGCACGTATAAGACAGACCAAAAATCCCTGCGCCGGACATATGGGTTAGCGAACTCGAATAGAGCTCCTTGTACATCCTAGTGAGCGACGGGGCGTCGTAGCAAGTGCCCGGCATGTCCGTCATCTTGAACGAGAGAACAACAGTCGGCTTCTGGTACTTGTACACTACGTACTTGCTGAACTGCGCGAAGTCGTCCCAGATTTTCGAATAGTTGCAGTCGCAGCCCGGGTATGCGCCTGGGCAGACATGGAGGCTGGCTGCAAGGGCATTCCCATCCACGAAGAGAGCTATGGCTTTTGTGTCTGCCTTATTGCAAGCGGGATTGGCGAAAACAGAATCAACGAATTGCTTGGCAGTGCCCAAGTCGGAGTAATCGACTGCAAGGGCAGCTGTGCAGTTCGGGCATTCTGCTGTTATGTTTTTGAGCTGTGCGCAGATGCATGGGGCCTGTCCTGCCCCGAGACCGACTTCAGATGTGACAATCGAAGGCCAGGCCGGTCCGTGCTGGTTATAAGCAGGGAATATCTCGAACTCCGGGCGCTGGAATATGGCTGCGTCATACCTGTTAAGTTTGCGCGCTATTTTAGTGACTTCAGCAGCATCGCAGATGCCTGTGACGTTGATTGTCATGTTGTCCTTTGTCACGCTGTCAGAGAAGTTGTACGGGGAAGTAAACGGCGGGCGGGGCGCTGCATAGCAATTGCCAGTGTACCCTGGATTGATTGCAGTGTTGAGCTGGTCAGGCATGCACTTCGTCTCGCCTGGGCCCAGCAAAACTTTCCAATTAGTCGGGTAAACACGGTTTACGGTAATCGAGAACTGGTACCACGGGTTTCCGTATGTAGTTCCGTACAGCAGGTTCGCGTATCCGCATATTGTCAACGTATTCGTGGGCGGGAAAACCCTGAGGCGATTAATTGGCACCCAGATGGAACATGGGCCAGTGCATAAGCGGGCACCGTTCAAGTCGACATACCCGATGTTCGTTGCACTTGAAGTCATTAAGGCTGTTAAGAACGCCGAGGTCGGGGCTGGCTTGGGAATGTCGAAAGTGTAGGTGCCGCAAATGACGGACCTGTTTGTGGCGCTTGCTGCTCCAACTCTGTTTATTATTGGAAATTCAGGTTCGCAGAATATCTCACAGGTCGGCCCGCCGGCTGGAACTGTTACATTGGGCAAGAGCCTGCACAAAGCTACCCATCTCCCGGGCGTATCATTGTTCCTGAAGCAAGCATAGGTGTCCGTTCTGGTTATTCCAGTCGGCGGGTTGAAGACGTTCGAGTCGAGGAACATCGGGATTAGGTAAGTGCCCGCACCGCTCGTTATTGTCCAGGTGAAGCCTGAATTAGTCTCGTTAATCTTCCAAGTCCCGGCTGGAATCGAGGAGCCCGGGGGCGGTGGGCCCCAGCAGTAGTCATTTGGATTTGGAGGGGCATGCGGAGGGACTACGGGCACTGTCTTTGGGCCTTGCATTGTTTCCAGGGAATACTTGTTTCCATCATCGCTGTGCCAGCATATCTGGCTCAACGGAGTTGTTTCTATCAAAGGCGGAACGCTCGAAGAAAAGAAAGAGAGCAGGACTGTGTCCGTGCCTGAACTCAGTGGGGCCCGGGCATCTATCGTCATATTGCCTAAGGTTGGGGAGGTGATATCCTGAACATTGTATAACCTCGGGGTCGTCGCATCCGGGACGTAGCACTCTGTTCTCCCTGGATATATCGTGAGCTCTTCGGGCATAACCACCGGAGTCTCGATTGCAATCTGAGTGAAGCCTGCGCCGCAGGATGCCGGGTTTGACCAGGAAACCGTGTCCCCTTGCCGGGTGACGACTACTGAAGGTGACGCGCTGAAATCTACTGGAATTCCGAAGTGATACGTCTTTGAATCGGTGGTGCTGTTCGTATTGTCAGTGTAAAAGAGTGTGAATGTGTGGCTTGGCAGGGAAGGCGTCCAGGGTTGAGGGGCGCCTCCATTAGGAAGCTGGTAGAGTGTTCCGTCAATTGTGATGTTCCTGTCGCGGCAGCATGTTGTCCCGTCGCACGGAGAGGGTTCGCTCAGTAGGGAATACTCGAGAGTTGTCGAAGCCGAGGGTGATGCGAACCAGAAGCTCGTTCCAGGAGTTAAGCCATAAGTCCCATCCGTGCAGGTGGGCCCGAACGGAGGAGTTGAGCTTGCTGCGTTTTCAATGTTGAGGGTGTGGGTGCATCCAACTGCACCGGAAACTGGATTGTATGTGTGAACCAGGTAGCTGCCTTCTGCAAGCGCGGGGGCAGTGTTAGGCGCAGGGCCTCCTGAAGGATTGATTATCGTGTAGGCACCCGGGGGCCCTGTGATTCTAAGAGTCCTGAGTGCTGCTCCCCTGTTCTCGAAGCAAACTGTTTTGCCTAGATTGGTGATTAGTGGTGCTGGGGGCGGGCCGCCGGTGTAGCTGTAGTTCGCCATCGTCATTCTTATTACGAGGTTAGAGCTGTATACGTTAACGGAATAGGAAAGGGAGCCTTCGCTCACAGTGTATGGCAAGGTGCGTGCAGGGATGTTGTTGTAAACTATTGTGCCTCCGGAGCCGAGAGTACGGGGGTTCGGAGCCGCCCCCCAGTTGTTTGCGACTGTGTGTGGGATTGTATCCACATTCATCCAGGTCACTCTGCTTCCAGCTGGAATCGATGCCGGAGTGCTCGTCAAAGCGCTTTTCGGGAAGATGGAGAACAGGACCCTGTTGTTCAAGTTAGTCGGGAAGGCTGTGAGCGCTTTGGACGAAAGCACTGTGCGTGTGAAAAGCAGCGTGTATGCCCCAATGTCCCCTGGCTGCCACTGCACTGCAAGATGCATTGAGAGATTGTTTTTCGTGGCCGGTCCTGTGTAGATGTAGTTCTGCGTTGCTGTAAAGGAATTCTTGTCAGCTATGAAAAGCCGGGCAAGAAGGTCGTGCTGAGTGCTCAGACCCTGCGCGAAAACTTCGGTAGAGCCGACGCTGAAATCTTTCCAGTCCATGACTCCGAGAGCTGGCACCGGGGAGGGGGGCGACGAACCCCAAACTGGCGAAATCGATTTTTTTACGGAAATTCCGAAATCCTCATTTCGGCAATTGACCCATTCAATCGTGTCATTCGTGAGAATGAATTGGGAGTTTGGCTGGATTGAGCCGTTCTCCGGAGGCTCTTTCAATATGTAGAACGTGAAGTTCCCGGGGTAGTCTGAGAGCACCGTTATGTTCGTCTGGGTTGTTATGTTGCCAGTATCCGGGTCGGAGCGGAGGGAAGCTTCCTCGAAAGCGTAAGCTCCTTCCCGGGGAGTTGCGTAGCATCCTATGTCTCCAGGCGCAATGACCTTTTGCGGCAGGGCAAGAGTAGACGGACCGGGCTTTGGCCAATGGTCGCAAGATTCAGTTGATTTGAATGAGATGTTATGCGCGATATCGTCGTTGTTCGCGAAGCACACCTGCCCGCCAACACCCGTCTGGATGAATTGGGGCAGGGCGCCAAGGCTGGTTATGTTCACGAACGCGGTCGTCTTTGTGTAAGTCATGATTGTGATGTTGGCGCCAGTCAAGTTGTCGCGAATTTTCTGCTGTGCGAGGGTCGGGGTATAGCAGAACGGAGTGTTGTTCCTTGGGATTAAGAACGCTGGGCCCGGAGGCACTACTGGGGTGATTTCCCTGTTGAAATTCGAGGGGTTGAAGAAGCAAACCTCAGTGCCCTGAAGGACTGCGAGGTTCTGCGGGTTGAATTGGTAATTGTGGAGTTCTACGGTGTATTCTGATTTCCTGTCCGCGACATAAACTTGAATGCTCGAACCTGTTGTCATGTCACGAACTTTGTACGTTCCAGCTGGCGGCCTCCAGCAGCAGGTCTTCATGGCTCCCATTGTCCGGTTCTCATAGAAAACAAGGGTGGCGGGGTCTAGCATCTTGTAGATTGAGAGGATGTGGCCCACAGCGGTCCCGCAGGTGAAGCAAACTTCGTCTCCAAGGTTTATCGCCACCTCTGATGGAGTCATCCCCCCGCCTGTCACGCTCACTGTTGTCTCTTTACTTAACACGAAGACTGTCGCGCTCATGTTGTTCGTCGCGTCATAGAAAAGGTGCGGGCCTACTCCGAGGGCTCCCGCGCTGTATGTTCCGCCTGCTGCAATTGTAGTGCCGACGATGGCTGCACCTGTGCCCCACTGGTTGTTCCAGCCATCAACTCCGTGCGCTGCGGTATCGATATTATGAACTTCGAGGTCAGGGCCTTCTGGATAGAGAAGGAACCTCGGAAGGAATGATTTCTCAGTAATGTAGAGATGGCCCTTCATGCTGACTGTCACGTTCGATTTCTCGCCTGTGAATTTATCGACTACTTCGTGCAGCTTGTCAGCAGTGGTAACGAGAGTCAGGTTATCGAGGCAGAGCCTGGTCGTCGAATTGACAAGAAACACTCCTCCATCAATCACAAGGCCATGCGAGATGTCCGGGCTCTCCCAGCAGATTGTCGAGCCATTCGTGATGCTTAACTCCGGGGGATGAAAAACCGAGTCCCCGAGCCTCACGATAGCACCGTAAGCATGAGTTGGCTTGCAATAGTTTCTCGCAGTGTTGAGCGCTTCGAGCAAAGCGCCCTGGCCTATCATGAAGTAGGGAATTGTCTTGAGCGGGTCCTGAACGATGTTCAGCATCGCAGAGGCATTGCAGGGGGTGACATTCCTGAAGATTCCGCCCTGGAAAGAGGACTCGACGTGGAGCGTGCAGTCGCCGAAAGTATAGTTTGTTGTGCTGCTCCCCTTTTGGCACACGAAACTCATCGGGTGCAGGGCCCCCCCCACACACTCGGAATAGCAAGGGCAGGAACCGCCCAGGTCCCCGTCGCTCGAGTGCCTGTTCAGTATAACCTCGCAGCCAGACCCGCCCGGGCCTGTGCCAAAGCAAGGAGGGATTCCTTCCATAGTCGGAGTGTATCCAGAGCACCGGCACGTCTCCTCCTCCGGGTCGCCGGTCACGCTTGCCGGGCCTGCGGTGAGCGGGCATTTTTCTTCGGTACAATGGTCGTTGTGGTCGTAATGGCACCCTGCCCCTCCTGCGCATACTGCTTGGCCTTCAGAATCGCTTGAACCGCAATTGGCGCAGGAATAGTACCAAACATTTCCGCAGGTGAACCCCCATCCCAAGGGCCCATCGCATACTGCATGCTTGCGGAAAAGCGAGCCTGTCAGCTGGTTGTATTTCATGCAGGTCTGCGCAGGGAGCCCGTTACTGCGTATGTCAACGCAGTCATCTCCCTGTGTGCTGTTGTAGATGTCCTGGGGGATAGTAACGCCCCCGGGGCCGTAACCGTCCTCGCACAGCCACCACTTGTACCTCGGCCTGTTCGCTTCCACGAGGCAGGTGCAGTTCGCGTCCTTGCAGTCCTTCGTCGCTGTGATGGTAACGACGACGCTCTTTGGGACTTCAGCCCTTGGAGTCATGTTGAGGCATCCATTGGTGAGCAGAAGGAGGAAAACGAAAATTGCAAGCGCAAATGCCCTGTCCCCTTTCATCCTTTCACCTCATAGCGGACGAGCTCGGCCATTGCCCTCGCCCCTCCGGTCACGGATGCGAATCTCACTGGGACAGGGATGCCCGTAGCCACCCATATCGTCTCCGAACCCTTCTCGTATCTGGTGGCGAGGAATTTCCCGGCAGGGACCTCGACAGTCTCATTGGCCGTTGCATTAAGGCCTGCAAGCTGCTCGCTGCAGGCAATGGATGGAACCCCGAAGTTCGCATCAGAGCAATCCACTTTGTAAGCCTGGCCCTGGCCCATGTCAACAGTTGCTGCGAGGCACTCTCCCGTCTTTGGGTCGAGCCAGAGCTTGGAAAGAAGAGTGAGCGTCATGTTTTGGAGCGAGGAATTCGCCCGTATCTCCACGATGTCAACCTTCTCCCCGAGGAGCTCCTCCTCGCCGGCATAGTCAAATGAAACGTGCGAGCGCACCGGGCCCTCTAACGAAACGGACTGGACGTCGTACTCGTAAGACATTTTTATTGTCGAGTTGAAAAGTGGGGTGCAGTTCTGCGAGAGGTTCATCTCCTTTATGAGGGGTTCGTGGGGAGTGCTGTTCATGGTCTTGGCGATGTCCTCCATCTTCGGATACTCGGGCCCTTTTGAAGAGCCCATCTGGAAGAGGAGGAGCCCGCTAACAACCAGTATCGCGAATACGAGCATCTGGCCGATTGGCACCTTGTTCCTCATTGCGAAATCTTTTAGGTCCATCTTATTATCATCTCATTTTTTATGTCGCTCATTTTACAGTTACAACTACACAATCTTGAACAATCCCCTACCCATCTCGGCTATGTCGGCCCCGAGGAACGGGGCTATTGAACGGACGTACACTAA
>JAKAKT010000046.1 GCA_021813385.1 Microcaldota archaeon | reverse complement strand
GACTTGAGCCTGATTTCCATAGCCGCTTTCACCATTTTCCCACCCAAACGGGTGGGTGAAAGCGGACATAAGTTCGTGCACTATTTTAGGACAAATGTGTGTGCACTCTACACCTATGTTTATGTCGCTATTAGACCAAACACAACCATAACTGTGTTTTTTACTTGAGAATCAGTTGCCAAATTATCGACGCCCCCGAAGTCCCGGTTATTTTACGCCGCTTCAGAAGTCGCCATCCCCCAGTCTTTCTCAAAATTAGCCAGAAATTCGCTTGCTACATCCTGGTCCTCAATCAGCACCGAGTATTCCCTGTTCTTCTTGAGCGCGCTCGAGGACCAGTTCGTGCTTCCCACAAGCACCATTTTCCCATCCACTATGACAGCTTTCGCGTGGGTTAATTTGTAATCAAGCGATGCCCATCTCGCGTCAATCCCGTTCTCTCTCAAGTACTTCATCATCTCGAGGTTTTCGGTTCCAGTGAGTCTCGGCTCGAGAATCACCCGCACCGAGACCCCCCGCTCCTTCGCCTTCACCAGCTCATCAGCCAGCCCCCTGTAATTGAACAGGTACATCTCGACGTCCAGGCTTTTGTTCGCCCCTTGTAAAATCCCGATTATCTCGTCCTCGGCTTCAGGGGAAAAAACCGTCTCTATCCTTCCGTTCAGGCATGCCGGGCAGGGTTTCTCCCCGGGCCCAATGAAAACCAGTGCGCCTAAAGCCCCTAGCGCGATGGCAAGGACCAGCCCAACAAGCACCAGCAGCGCCTCTGCCCTTTGCATATTCTTATATTAGTAACTCTACAATTATAAATTATGGACGCCACGGCAATCGAGTCAGGTCTGCACACGGCTTATGCGGGCAAGAGCATCCTCATCACAGGCCAGCTCTTTTCAGACGCAGAGCGATACACGTACTATTCGACGAACAAGTTCCTCGCAACCGAGAAGGACAGCAGCGCCATCTGGATATCGACAGACACGCCCTATGATAAGATAAAGGAGAGATTCGCCGAATACGGCTTTCCTCTTGAGCCCGTACGCAACGGGAAATCCCCGCGCGGGACGCTTCATCTGCTGGACCTAATCTCCTACAAAGCAGGAGTAACAAGGAAGAAGTGCGATGACTGCCGTTACATACAGGACCCAAGCAACCTGACCGAACTCGCGCTTGCGATAAAGGAGATAATGACGGATAAGAAATGCGGCCTCCTCGTCCTCGACTCGCTCAACAGCCTCCTCGTCTACAATGACCTAACTAAGACATTGCAGTTCCTTAGATTTCTTTCTGCTTCAGCTTATGAAAAGAAGATGGCGCTCCTCATCTACTTCGTCTCAGGTGAGCGCGACCCGAGGACCGAGACATCGATAAAGATGGCTACAGACGTAGTTCTTTCGTTCGAGCACGACCACCTCATGCTCCAGTCAGGAACCTCGCAGAAATCCTTCGGGTTCGACTTCTCAGGGCCGAAGCTTCGGCTCTCTCACCCTTAAGATTTCCCAACTCTCGAAAGCCTAATTCTTAGCCTGAATCAAAATCCCGCTGGCAATCAATACCAGCCCTAATATCGAAATCAAGGGAACCGTCTCATTGTTCAGCAGCGAAACCCACGCCAGGGCCAAGAACGGGACAAGGTAAATGGCGTTTGCAACCTTATGCGTGTGGCCCGTGTCTAGAGCTTTAAACCAGAACACGAACCCCAAAGAGCTCGCAATTCCCCCCATAAACAAAATCGCGAGAAAAGTTGTTATTTTAGTCGGGATTACTAAGCCAGACGTGAAATATACTGTCGGAGTTATCAGGATGAGCGATGCGGCGTAATAAACGAGCATGCTGCTATACTTCTCGTATTGAATTTTCTTCCCGAGAACAGAGAACAGGCCGTAACAAACCGCGCCCGCTGCGGCCAAAAGATACCCGAACGAATGCTCGTTGCTGAAGCTTGAGAAATCGCCCCTTGTGAAAACTATCAAGGCTCCCGCAAAACTGACCAATATCGCGAGAAACGTCTTCAGGTTGAACCTATCACCGAGGACCGGAATGGAAAAAATTACAACGAAAGTCGGCCAAAGGTAATTAATCATGTTGGCCTGCCCTGAAGGCACCAGTGCGAAGCTTCCGTACAGAAGAACGTAATACAAGTATATCCCCAAAAAGCCCATCCCGAACATTTTGAGATAGTCAAATTTCGTGTATTTCAAAAGATAGTTTTGTTTGTTCTGGAGCAGCACCGCCAAGGACAAGGAAATAACGGCTACAATGCAGTTAAAGAACAGAAGCTGGAAATTGTTTAGCTCGCCCAACGCCAATTTGGCCACTGCGGGCACGCCGGACCAAAAGAGGATGGGCACTGCGAGATAGAGATACGGGAGCCTTTTCTCGTCCATGCGCCCACTTCACTTTTTCTTCGCCCTGTAAGCCTTCGCCGACTCTTTCAGCATCTCGACCCCAATCAGCTTCTTTCCCACGAGCGACTCCATGAACGCCTTCCCAGCGAGGCTGATGTAGCCGAAGATTTCCCTTTTCATCCCGAACTCGTCTATGGAAGCGATTGTGTGCCCCCCTCCCCCGAGGGAAAAGGCGTTCGAGCCGGCAATCGTATAAAGTATCTTCCTGGTCCCCTCGTCAAATCCCTTGTGCTCGGTCACTCCCATCGGACCGTTGATTATGACTGTTCCTGCTTCGGAAATGAACCCCGCATACTTTTTCACCGTCTTCTTCCCGATGTCCTTTATCGGATATTCGGACGGGAGCTGGGATGTGTCCAACTCGACCCTCTCGCCATCCTTGTCCTCGGCGACATCGATAGGGAGCTCAATCTTCCCATCGTACTTCACGAGGAATTCCTTTGCCTTGGGAACCAGTTCCATGTAGCCCTTCTTTTTCATGAATTCTTCATCGTTTCCTATGCTCTTCCCGTCGGCAATGAGCATCAGGTTCGCGATGACGCCGCCAAGCAGGGCCCGATCTATCGTTCCCCTCTCGAACAGGTTGCCCATTATCTTCATCGAGTCGTCAGGCTTCGCCCCCCCGGCCACGATTACGCACGGCCTCTTCGGCTTCTCAATCGCCCTGGCTATGGATGTAACTTCGCTCTGCATCACCCTTCCTGCGATTGAGGGCAAAACCTTTGCGAATCCCACGACTGAGGCGTGGGACCTGTGCGCCGCGCTGAACGCATCAAGCACGAAATAATCCGCAAGCGGCGCAAGCCCCGTAACAAGAGGGCTTTTCGCGTGCTCCTCCGGGGTCTTCTCCTCGGTCTCGCCATCAAAAAAGCGGGTGTTCTCAAGAAGTATTATCTCGCCGTTCTTCATCTTCCTAATTGCTGCCTTTGCGACATCCCCGAAAAGGTCAGGCACATAGGTGACTTTCTTTCCGACATATTTCCCGAGCATGTCCGCATGCTGGTATAGCTTTATGAAGTCCGGGTCCCCCTTCCTCCCCTGGTGCGCGAGCACGACGACCTTCGCGCCCTTATCTGCGAGCTCTTTTATGGTCTTCGCATGCCCCTCGATTCTCTCGGCAGCGGAAATCTTGTGCGTCTTCTCGTCGACAGGGCAGTTTATGTCCACCCGCACGAGAACAGTTTTTCCACTAAACTCTACGTCGTCCAGAGTCAGAAAATCCACTGAATCCACCTCCAATGAATCGGATAAAGCAGCGCTAGCCTATATCGGGACACCGTTGACTACTCCGTCCTGACCCACCCTGTTGGTGACTCTCACTTTCCCTATCTCGGTGTCTAATACCGCACCCTTTGTGATGATGTTCTGCCTCGCGTGGTGCCTGTTGTCAGGAGTCTCGGTGACGGTCCTTATCTTCACTTTTCTCATCCCTTCCTCGCTGAGAACATTGACGAAGGCAGCTTTCTTCAGCTTCACTTTTCCCCTGCCGCCTCTTCCTCTCTTAAGAACACGCGTGTCCTTTTCGCCGACCTTGGTCGCGGTGAACGGCCCGCCCTTCTCGTAGAGCCTCGGGATTTTCGCGCTCCTGACCTTTCCCCCGCTGCCGCTTGTCTTCCTGCTCGAACTTCCGTGGTACTGTCTCATGATATAAACCTCCAAAAACGCTAGAACGCGACATTAATAAGCGGATAATGATTAATAAATTTATGGTCAATGTGCTCGGCGTGCGGACAGGGGAGAAAACGGCGAAAGCCCTATTTGGAAAGCTTGCTTTACTCGCGAAACAGCACTCACTCCTCCTTCAAGCCTTTAATC
Source organism: Microcaldota archaeon (assembly GCA_021813385.1). GTDB lineage: Archaea > Micrarchaeota > Micrarchaeia > Burarchaeales > JAKAKT01 > JAKAKT01. Next base: position 868 of record JAKAKT010000046.1, on the reverse strand, counting down.
CCAATTCAATAGTCTCGGAAAGGCACCTCGAGCACGCATTCGAACTTGCCTCCCGCTCATTCGCAGCCAAAAGGAACATAGCCCGCTCGCTCGAGGCCGAACTCCTCCTCCGGGCAGCTGGAACCGAGAAAATCGACAGGGCGATTGAGATGGTCGGGGTGAAGGACCCGGCCCGAATCTTGTTATTCTCGGATAAAAAAATCCCGAAAATAATAATTGGGGAGCTTGGAGAAGAAGAAACGTCGTTGCTCAAACTAACCGAGGATAAGAAAAAAAGAATCGCGAAGCTGTTCGACATCTCCAATTCCGAGCTTTCCCTCTACTCACTCGAGGATTTGGTTCTGGAACGGATTGCGCTTTCGGGCTTTTAACTTCATTCGAGCAAAGGCCTAGATTCTGCTCCCACTACTCTTTGCCCATGCTTCGGTTCAGCGACAGTCACAGTATAAGGAGGATACGCATTCGGGTCGAACCCGACGTTTATCCTCGCCGCAGTTTGGATTATCCCGCCAACAATCTCCTTTCCGAACTCAGTGAGCCTGGCTTCATTCTTTCCGACATCCTCGATTATTCTGGTCCCCCTCAGGAAATTGAAAGCATCATAAACCGGAGCGACCTCATCCGACCAACCCCGGTTGAGATTAATTTTGGCGTCAAGCTTCTCCCTAATCAGTTTTTTCGTGTCTCTTACCTCGCTCTCCTCATCGACCGGGTTGGCAGAAATGTTGCACAACTGCCCGAAATTAGTGCAGGGGTCTTAGGGGGCAGCGAGCCCCCTACCGCCTAACCCTACCCGCTTTAGCGGGTGGATACAGGCGGACAGCCAGGGGAGTTTGAGGGGAAAGCTGGTTTTCCCCTCAATGTTGTT
>JAKAKT010000088.1 GCA_021813385.1 Microcaldota archaeon | reverse complement strand
TTCGCAGGACTTTGCCGTAGCAATAGGTTTTAGCGTCATTGCCTCTGCAGTTCTCTCTGTGCTAATCAGTGTCCCTTACCCGTTGATTTATTTTCTTGCGATAGTGATTGCGCTCATTACACTTTATCTTTTATACGAAAAGAGGGAACACGATTTGGTGGGCCTTTTCAACGGGCTGAGAACAGAGCTTGGCGGCGAGATTAGAAGAACAAAAAAATCTGGTTTTGAGAGCACAAGAATTCTGTCGCTTGATGGAACGATGAATGGAAGGAGGTTCTCGGTACGTCAAATCTCCGCAAAGGTCAGCGGAGAACATCGCAGTAGAACGCACTCCGTCAATAAATAGAGTATAACTCTCGCGGCGAAGGTTCCGTTTGTTTTTGAATTTAAAAGTGGAGGGGCGCGTCCCGGGCCTCAATACTATGAGAGCCATCGAGGCTTTCTTGTATTCGGCGGGGGCGAAGCCCAAGGGTTGCTGGACAGGGAATTTGAATTGGTAAGCAGGTTATTGCGCGGGGGGCTCTTCGGTTCCGATAGCATAAAAAAAGAGGGCGAGAGCGTTATCTTCGAAACAACCAGAAAGTTGGATAAAGAAGGAGTGCTGAAGGCCTTAAAAGACGTCGATGAACTTTGCAATCGGGAACGTTGGAAGTAACCCCCAAGAGGCTGGTTTCTTGATTCGCAATTGAGGAACCCAAGCCCCTAGTTTTTAATCTTATTTTCTCAAAAGCATTCCATGAAATTCTTCTTAATCCGCCACGCGGAGACAACAGCGAACACGAAAACCGTGATTCTCGGGAGAAAGGACGGGGGCGAGCTCTCCCTTCGCGGGAGAAGGCAGGCGAAGGCATTGGCAAAAAGGCTTTCCAAGGAAAAAATCTCCGAGATTTACTGCAGCACTGCGAACAGGGCGAGGCAGACCGCCGAGGAGATTATGAGGGGACGCGACTGCGAGATATTCTACTGTGATGAATTGCAGGAAATCGACATGGGTGACCTAGAAAGGTTGACTCACGAGGAAGCGGAGAAACGATGCCCGAGCATTTTCAACGAGATTTCCGCTGACCCAAAGAAGCGAATCCCCGGGGGCGAGAGCGTCCGGGATGTCCAGCAAAGGGTCATGCCGCTGATCGAGAAGCTCGCAAGGAAGGAGGGCAACCCTACGATAGTTGCAGTGGGCCACAGCATCGTGAACAGGGTCATCCTGAACTCCCTCCTCGGCATTCCGCTCGGGAGCAAGGCGCTGAAGCAGAAGAACTGCTGCATAGCGATGCTCGACGCGAAGCCCGGGCTTGTGCAGCTCTATACGCTTGATAACTCAATACACGCAATAAAGTGACTCTGATGAGGTGAAAAAAATGGCTCTGAAAGAGACAACGGTGATAAAGGAACAGGTGACTTTTGGTGCTTCGCCCGATGAAGTGTACGAGATGCTCATGGACTCGAAAAAGCACTCCGCGTTCACAGGGGGCTCGGCGAAGATAAGTCGGAAAGTCGGCGGGAGGATATCGGCTTATGACGGGTACATAACTGGGAAAAACCTAAAGCTCATCCCGGGAAAACTGATTGAGCAGGAATGGGCAGCCAGCGACTGGGAGAAAGGACACACATCAATAGTAAAATTCGAGCTCGAGGGAAAGGGGAAAAAGACCTTGCTGAAATTCACACAGGGGAATGTTCCGCCCGGGCAATATGAAGAGATTAAGGGCGGGTGGAAGGAATTTTACTGGGAGCCGATGAAGAAAATGCTCGGTTAGTTTATTTTTCAGGCATATAGGTTATCTTCAGCTCACTTATCCCCCTGAAGTATTCTATGTCGCGGATTGAAGGCCCGAGGAGATTCCTCAATTCATTCAAGAGTGAATCGAGTTCTTCCGGGCTTTTGACATTGACGTCGAACTCGAAATCTGTCCCCCCTATCGTCTTGTCTATATAGACGACATTTGGATTCATCAGCGCCCAGGCTTCCGCCTTTTTCGCCGCCTTCTTCTCCCGAAGCCTTACGTCCATCTTATAGATTTCATACCCGATTCGTTTCAAGTTCAGCATCGGTTTATACCCGAGTATTATCCCTTCCTTCTCCAGCCTCCTTATTCTATAGGCGACCACTTTCGGGGAGGAACGGACCTTCTTCGCAATCTCTACGGAAGGCATTCTTCCGTTCTGGCCGAGGACCCGCAGGATTTTCAAATCAAGCCCATCGGCAGGGACAAGCTCGCGGCCGCCCACTACGAGGGGACTTGCGACTTCCCTTTCCTTTGTCCCGAGAAGATAGGAGCGTTTCAAGTGAACCAGGTAGACGTAAATCGATATCTGCCTCTCCTGGATGAAGCGCTTGTGGTGGTCCATCAGTTCGTCCCAGAATTCATAGAAATCAATGATGTCGCGGGCCCAGACTGCAAAGTTGGTGTTCCACCTTCCTTCAGCGCGGACAATCCACCAAATTTTCGGATGTTTAGCCAGGTAATAGAAGAAATCTTTCTCTTGAACCGGGGTCATGTCCTCTAGTTTCAGATAGACCCGAAAATTCGCATAGCCGAGCTTCCCGACGTTTATGATTGTCTGGAAATACTCGATAACGCCTTCGCGGATAAGCCGGTTTATCCTATAGGAGACGACCTCCTTGCTCAGGCCCACCCTTTTCCCAATCTCGGCATTGTTCCGTCTCGCGTCCAGCTCGAGCTCCCACAGGAGCTTGCGGTCTTTCGCATCTAAATCTATTATTTTGCTCATTATTTTATTTTTAAGATATTTTAATATTTAAAGTTTTCCTTAAAGGAAAAAAATCACTCGGATGTTTTATATTACAAAAAACGAATAATAAACGTGGAGTAGGACGCGGGATTATGTTCAAACAACCTAGCATGCACCCTAGTTACTATTCGCTCGATCCGATAAAAGGCAGGCAATTGCTCGAGCGCATGGACAGTCCGAGAAAGCCAAGGGGGATTGTGGTTTTCAGGAGGGCCGAGGATGAGCGCCTGCTGCGGGAGATTAAGGACGAAACGATCTTGGTCGATGCTGGAAAGAAGAAACCGACCCTGGTCGATATCGGGTGCGGGGCGGGAAGGCACTCGAGCCTCCTCTCAAAAAAATGTTCCCTGGTTCTGGGGGTTGATGTGAGTCCGGAGGCCATCGAGCTTTCAAGAGCTAGGACTAACGGGATGCAAAATGTCGAGATTAGGCAGGGAAATCTGTTCGAGCTTGACTTAAAGAACGAGTTCGATTTCGCGATTTTCATGATGTGCACGCTCGGGAATTTCAAGAGCGAGCCGGAAGTGCTGAAAGCCCTTCTTAGGCAGGTGAAGGAGAACGGGGGGCAGGTGATTTTCGACCTTTATAGCGAGAACAGCATCGTGCCGAGGCTCGAGTTCTACAGGGATGCCGGGTTCGAGAACATAGGGGTGGATGAGAACACGGGAACGGTAACCGCAGACCCGTTCCTTGTTTCGAGAACCTACACTGAAGCGCAGGTTGGCGAGATGATTAGGGCATCTGGGGCAGTTGGCTCGGTCGAACAATTGTGTGAGATAGCTTACATTTGCAAGGTGGGGGCAAGAACTGAATCGCCGAAAAGCGAAGCCGAAAGCAGGGACCGTGTTCAAGCAATTGTTGCGTCTATGTCCCATAGGAGGGAGTGGAGAAAATTGAACCTCTCCTATGTGCCTGTGGTAATTACCGGGACTGCAGCTTCGTTTGTCTCTTCTTACCTGGCTGAAAAACTGGGCGTCAGCCGTGCCCAAGCCACCACGTGGATAGCAAGCCTTTCGGCGTATTTCGTGGGCAGCTTGACAATCTGCACAACCTGGTATTTGCTTCATAGGGAAGAATACAAGGGCAATTCCAAGAAGCTGATGCAAGACAGCCTGAAAATCATCGGGGGAAGCTCGATTGCACAGGCCCTTAGTTGGCTCGTCTGCTGGACCGGTGCGAGCCTGGCGGTTTCCCTTGGGGCTTCCAATGCGCTCGCCACTGCAATCAACAAGCTCCTGGATTGGGGGGCGTATATCCCGCTGTTCAATTTCTTCAATAGGAATAGAGTGAAAGAGATGGCTGAAAACATGGACAGCTGAAGGATTAGCCGACCACGAAGGCCCATTCCCGTTTCCTGGCCCAGCGGTAGAGGAGATAGAGCACGATTATCGCAACAACTATCAGGCCGTATTTCTTGTATTCGAGGCCCTGCAGCTCGGAATCTACCGCATTTTTGCATTCCTGGGAGAACTGGACCGAATCCCTCGGGCTTGTGTAGATGGAATCTGAAGCGCTCTTGCAGATGTCCCCAGCCCTCTTGGCATTGATTCCGAGAAAAATGAAGCTCGCTCCCTTGCGCTCGTCCAAATAGACGCTCGCCCTGCCATATTCCTCTTTCGCAGTCTCAATAATCGGGATTATCTCTGCGAGTGAAGCCTCATAGGCGGTTGTTTTCTCATAAGCTGTCTTCAAGCTCTCGTCTGCCTGGGAGAATCTGGCGAGCTTCGCGTTCGAGATTGCAGACTCTATGCTTTCATTCACTTCCGAGAGGTCATAGTTCTGCTTATAGTCCTCGACCGATTTTGAAAGCCGGGTGAAGTTCGTCCTTGCGATTTCGGCTTTTTCTAGCAATTCAAGGGCTCTTTTTCCGCTCGCTTCGAGGGTTGCAAGGCGCGAGTTAAGGGCCGTGAGATTCCGCTCTATAACCAGGAGGGATGATTCCTGGGCAGGCGGATTGGCGAGAGCTGAAACGCTCTCGAGCTCGACCCGTATATCCGTGTATTCCTTCACGAAATAATCCCCGACCCCGGTTAGGTTGATGTCATTTTCGAGCCTTGCCTTGACTGAATTGAGGCTGTCGTTCATCCTCGTGTAATTTTGGATTAGGCGGGTAGCATGGACCGTTGTTTCCTTGGCGATAGACAGGTAGCTATCCCCTAGCGAGACTGCACCCGAGTAATTCTTGGAATCCCCTAATAGAACCATCTCATCCGTTAGGTTCTGGAGAAGCGCCATCTTCTCGGAGAGTGTCGGGGAAGTCACGAGGGTTAGAAGTGCATTGACTTGCGCTTTTGTTCCTGTGAGATTTGCCCTCACTTTTGCCAGCTTCTCCTGGTACTGGCAGACCACATCGCTCGCCTTCTTGGCGCTTATCCTTTGTTCTGTTATTGCGGCGATGATATTCCCCTTTTTCTCAATATCGGGGAGCTTCGCAAGAACAGTTTTTATTTGGGCGAGGGCATCCTTTTCCTCGTTCAATTTAGTGAAAGAGAAGTTTATCTGGTAGCAGAAGCAATAGCCGCCCGAGTCACAGGTGAAAAGCTTGTTCCCCTGTATCTCAGTTGCCTTCTCTTCAATCGCAGTCAGGTAAGAGTTCGCGCTGTTGGCTTGCTCTGGGTTCTGGGCGATACCGGCTGCTGCGTCCTTGAACGCAGAAATCGCTTTGTCTATCTCGGAGTTCTTCGTCCTCCAACTGTTAATGGCGTAGATGAAGTTGTCGCCCTGGCCCTCGAACGACCCGCGGCACAGCGGCACTGAGAGGCATGCATACCTGCAGCTAGCGAAATCAGTGCATTCATGGGTCCCTGTGCCCGTGTATTGTTCGCACGTTGCCTGTTGGGGGTTCCTGGAGGCATTGAATGCGTCCATGTCCCCTATGAGCGTCTGCGAATCCACGGCGACTTTGTTTTCAGCGAGGTACTCGGATTTAAGCACAGCATAAACAAGGACCGGGTCGGTAACAGCCCGTGAATCGGCGTTCGAGAAGAGCATTGCATCCGCACCATTGATTATTGCAAGCGTGTAAGCCCCGTATTCAGTGTCTATGACTCTGGTCTCGAGTTTATCCCCCGCGTTCAGGTAGCTTTTTATTTGGTCCCCGAGGTTGCCTCCTGATGAAGTTTCACATTGGGCAAAGCTATAGGAAGCGAAAACCAGGCTTATCAAAACTAATGCCAATGCAAGTCTTTTCATCAGAAGTCTATTTGCAGACCCACTATTAAATAGTATCGGCAGAATTAACGTATGAAGACATCCATAAGGGCTTGCCTTTCGTGCGGGAGCAGGAATCTGGATTTCACTCCAGGGAACGGGATGGTTGCCAATACGTATTTTGGGATTGGCCCGGTTGCCGGCATCGCGATATGCAAGGATTGCGGCATGCGGGGCGGGCCGATAGAGTTCGAGAAGGAGGAAGACTACGAGGCGTTCCTCGAGCATTTGAAAACCCTGAAGAGGGAACAAAGGAAAAAAGAAGGTTATAAAAAGCGGTGATGAAAACTCATTCTTGATGAAAGCTATTGTTGTTGGGGCAGGACCGGCAGGGCTCTTCTGCGCTTATGAGCTTGCAAAAGCGGGAATCTCAGTCGAGATTTTCGAGCGGGGGGAGGAGGTGGACAAGCGGGCCTGCCCGATGAAGCACACCGGGTACTGCGTCAAGTGCCCTGAATGCAACTTCGTGCACGGAGTCGGCGGAAATGGGCTTTATTCCGATGGGAAATTGAACCTCGACCCGGAGATAGGCGGCAATCTGCTCGAGTTCCTTTCCGAGCACGAGGCCAAGAAACTTATTGAGCAGATAGACGAGACCTTCACGAAGCACGGGGCGCACAGCAAGAAGACCGAAAAGGAGGACTATGCCGAGATGATGGTCGCCCGTGCGAAAGCGAACGGCGTCCGCTTCATCCCGATACAGCAGAGGCACATGGGCTCGGACAGGCTCCCTGGAATCATTAGCTCATTTGTCGGGGAGATGAAAAGCCTCGGAGTCGTATTCAACACAAAGACGAATGTGACGGACATCTCAGTCGAAGTGGGAAAGGTGAACGGAGTTTTCGTTGGCGAGAAGAAAATTGAAGCGAATTACGTTGTGATTGGGCCCGGGAGGGGAGGGGCGAAATGGCTCTCCGAACTCTGCGCAAAGCACGGGATAAAGTCCAGGCACCAGGCGATAGACATTGGGGTTCGGGTCGAGGTGCCGGCGGAGATAATGAACGAGGCGACCGCAATCTGCTGGGACCCGAAGTTCCATATAAATACGAAAACTCACGACGATTTGGTCCGGACTTTCTGCACCAACCCCCGCGGTTATGTCGTTACCGAGCATTATCCTGATTACGTCTGCGTGAACGGGCACTCGCTCAAGGGAAAGAGGTCCGAGAACACCAATTTTGCGTTCCTGGTTCGCGTCGAACTCACTCACCCCGTCGAGAACACTACGGAATACGGGGAGGCGATAGCCCGGATGGCGACGACGATTGGAGGGGGCAAGCCGACCTTGCAGAGGCTCGGGGACCTGAAGGCGGGAAGGCGCTCTACGTGGGAAAGAATTGAGAAGAGCTACGTGAAGCCCACCTTGACCGAGGCGACGCCGGGAGACATCGCCATGGGTTTGCCAGGGAGGATAGTGACTGATGTGCTCGAGGGCCTTGAGGCCATGAACAGGGTGATTCCCGGGGTTTACGAAGATTCGACGCTTCTTTACTCTCCTGAGATAAAGTTCCACGCACACCGGGTCGAAGTGAAAAAGGACATGGAGACGAGCGTGGCGCACCTCTTTACAGTTGGGGACGGGGCAGGGGTTTCCAGGGGAATCGTGATAGCAGCCGCGACCGGGATGCTCGCGGCGCACGAAATAATAAGAAGGACGCATAACCACAATCATCCTGAACAAAAAAACAAAACGAATGAAGGGGGAAGGTGAGAGAATGGAAGAGGGCGAGATAGTTTTTTCAGCGAAATACGGGAACTGGATTTCAATAAAGAAGATGAGCATCGACGAGAAGACGAGCCCGGCGGAAGTCGCCTTTATGCTCGCGGGCATAACGAACAACATTGACAAGAAGGGCTTTGCTTTCCTCGGGATTGACACTGATGCCATTGACGCTTATGCCGACAAGCTTGTGGGAAGCAAGAGGAGGAGCTATGGGGCGGTCGTGGAGATATTTTCAGGCCTCAAGCAGGCGGGGATTAAGGAAGAGCTGCTGAAGGCGATAAAGCAGGAAGTCGCGCCACTGCCCCCGGACAAGTCAGGGAATCCGGTCTCCTGGGGGGAGAAGCTCCCGCTCGCCGAATCATATTTCATGCGCTCGCTGATGGCGAGGCTTGGTTTTGATTTCAACGTGAACGGTGACGTGCTCTCGAAGCTCTACCCCGATTTGAAGTTCCCGAAGCCCAAGGGCAATTTCGGGGGAAAGAAAAAAAGCTAGCTAATTTATAAATTTTAGGAGCTTAGAATAGGCAGGGTTTCGGGCGAGCCATCGAGGGGATGATGTTCGTATCACCTTAAGGATGGGCTAGCCTGGTATGCTTCCAGGTTTGGGATCAGGAACCTGCGGTTCCCGATACCCTCCGCCGGTTCTGACAAGAAACCTGGAGACCCGAGTTCAATATCCTTCCCTTTCTTTTCAGATTCGGGCTGACGCCCGGATACAGGAAAAGTTGTCGGCAACTTTTCCTTTGGGAAAAAGAAAGGTCTGGATCAACCCCAAAGAAAAAACGGGGTGTGCCCCATAAGAGAAACAAAGGGGCAAGAACAAATCTCGGTCCCCCCACTATTTTTATTAATCGATGTTGCCAAAGTGAATCCATGAAGAAAACGAAAATCGTCTGCACCATCGGCCCGGCGAGCATCTCGCCAAGCATTCTTAGGGAGATGTGCGAAGCAGGAATGAACTGTGCTAGGATAAACACGGCTCACGGCGACTTCCCGCAGTATTCGCGCATCATAAGGAATGTGCGCTCTGCCTGTTCGGTCCCGATAATGATGGATATCAAGGGGCCTGAAGTGAGGGTGCTCGTGAAGAACCAGGTGAAAGTGAAACAGGGGGAGCTCTTCAAGGGCGGATTTGAAAAAACAGACCCGGTTTGTTTCACTTATAATTTCCACAACGAAGCGCACTCTGGAGATGAGCTGTTTATAGCGAACGGGAAGGTCAGGGCCCGCATAGTTTCACTGAGCGAGCAAGAGGTTGTCCTCGAGGCAATGAATGATGGAGTGATCGAGGACAAAAAGAGCGTGAATATTCCGGGAAGAGAGCTCGCCATACCGAGCCTTTCCGACAAGGACAAGAAATCCATTGAGTTCGCGATAAAAAACAAGGTCGAGTTCATAGCCCTTTCTTTTGTACGGGGCGGGGAGGATGTGCTCAACCTAAGGAAGCATCTTGGGGAAAGGGGGATTTCGGTAATCTCGAAAATTGAGAACCACCAGGGAGTGAACAGTTTCGATGCGATAATCGAGGAGTCGGATGGCATAATGATTGCGAGGGGAGACCTCGGGGTCGAGATACCGCACGAGAAGATTCCTTTGATTCAGAAGGAGATAATCCGCAAGTGCAACCAGCGGGGAAGGATTTCGATAACCGCGACCCAGATGCTCGAGTCGATGATTTCTGCCCCTGCCCCAACAAGAGCTGAGACGAGCGATGTCGCAAACGCGATTCTCGACGGGAGCGATGCAGTAATGCTCTCGGGCGAGACCGCGACTGGGAGATACCCGGTCGGGGCAGTGAGGGTGATGGGCAAAATCGCCCACGAAGTTGAGAATAGCGTGCCCAACAGGGTCCAGATGACCGGATACTTCAACATCTCGGATACGATTAGCAAGTCGATACACCACATCACCGAGGTCATGCCGCTCGACAGGATAATCCCGATAACGAGGTCCGGCTACACTGCACGGATGATTGCCCGCTTCAGGCTCAAGGTGCCGATAATCGCAGTCACAGACGATTCGGCAACTGCCGGCCACCTCGGGCTGATTTTCGGGGTGACGCCAATCAAGATAAAGAAAATCCCGCAGACCAAGAGAGTCCTGAGGATTGCCGAGCACCTCTTCCGGCTCGGGCTCCTCCACAAGGACGAGACCGTCCTTTTTACTGCAGGAGTTCGGACGAACCAGAAGCACGCGAGCAACCTGATTGAGATTCACAAGGCTGGTGAGCTGTTGAAACACAGCCAGCTCGGGAAAGGGAAAAGTGGGTATTAGCTACTGCCAGCAAGGGGAACGACATCGGTCACGAAAAGCTTGAAAACGTCTGCCCCATAGCAATGCGCATCGACGCCCTGCACTCTGTATGCATCCCAGTGGCTTCGGGTGACCAGATGCGCATATGATTCCGGGCCCGTATAAGCAAAGCGCTCCTCTGAACCCTCTGTTTTCTTATTAATCGGTATCCACAGCGTGGAATCGCCCGCATGGCCCAAACTGTCTATGTGGAGCACGCCCTCCAGGACTTTCAGTTCGCTGTTTCCCGGATTGAAAGTTATTGTTATGGTTTTCCCGTCTCCGCTTTCTTCCAAGTCGAAATTTCCCGCGAGCAGGTTTATCGCAAACCCGCAGTTTCTTTGGGCCCGAAGTTCTGGCGGCACAACTGTAATCAATTGCTTCTTGTACTCCGCTTTCTCGGATTCTTCTCCAAGGCTTGTGACGATTCGGTCCCCAAAAGGCCGGTTCTCCGCTGTTTTGGCAAAAAAAGTGCTCGTCATCCCCTGGTCGCAAAGCAACGCAGCCTTAGAAAACGGGTCGAGCTTATCAAACAATTTCCTTACTGCCAGGTCCGCATCCTTGTTCGGAGAAACCCCGAGTCCCGCCTTTATGAGGCGCAGCGCTTCTGGCACCGAAAAATCAACTTTGCCGGTTTGGTCTCGGTAAATCCTGGGCAATGCGACTAAATTGCTCATACCCCCACGAACGGATAATATGGGACTTTAACCTTATAACTGTTGCTTGCGGCCTTGGCTGGTTTTTGAGAGGTAAAGCGTCTTTCAGGAGCTCAGCAGGCCCCGGTATTTCATCGTTTTGTACCTGTCCGGCGCCCTCACCATTTCGTGAATCGCCTTGCGCGCGAGTACAGCCGGTTCGCTCCTCCCGAGATGGGTCGCCATGTGCCCTCCCTTCACGATGACTTCAGTCCTCATGAGGAAAGGCATCGCTTCAAAGCCCATTGCCCCAAAAACCTCAAAGACACGAAGCGCCCTGAAAGTGAAGGCAAACGGCATGAACAGGAGAATCTCTAACCAGTTCTTCCTGATAAACTTCAACTTGCTCTCCGCCCTCGAAAAGTTCACCGCGAGGTCAACAAAAAGCACGAGAAGCGCGGAAAGCTCGAGGAACTCAAGAACTTTGAGATTAAAGCCCTCGACCTTGAACAAAGCCTCTGCGAGCATGACTACTAAGAGCGCTATCATCGAAAGCCCTACCCATAGCCTCCAAGGGGTAATCCTGCCAAGTGGTCCCTTAAGCTCCTGGATTTTCAATCGAATCACCGACTGGTCGCGTAAGAGGATTTGTTTAGGAGGGGGTATTTAAGATTAACTGCAGAGAATAATGGAGCGTTGCTATTTAACCGATTGACAGCCAATGGTGATTTAATGAGATATGACGTTTGCATTGTAGGGGCCGGGCCAGCCGGCATGTCCGCTGCGATATACGCCGGCAGGAAGGCGCTCTCGACCGTGGTGTTCGAGTCGAAAACAATAGGCGGAAACCTTGCCCTTGCGCCTTGGGTGGAGAACTACCCGGGAGTTGAGAGGGTGAGCGGGGCCGAGCTGGCGGAGAGGATGCATAAACAACTGGATTACTTCGGGATAAACGTGGTTCAGGATGTAGTCGTGGGCGCGTCTAAGCCTGACGGCTATTTCAGGGTGAAGGCAACCAAGGGGAATTACGAGGCGAAGACCCTGATTCTTGCGACCGGCTGCAACTATGCGAAATTAGGGATTCCCGGCGAGGAGGAGTTTGCCGGAAAAGGGGTTTCCTACTGCGCCACCTGCGACGGCCCGCTTTTCTCTGGAAAAAAAGTGGCGATTATCGGAGGAGGAAACACCGCACTTTCATCTGCCATAATGATGGGCGGCATAGCGAGCGAGGTGTATGTCATCAACAGGAGAGAACAGCTGAGGGGGGATGAGATGCTCCAAAAGAGGCTGGGAAAAACGAAACTGGTTCTCTGTTGCTCCCCAACTAAAATAATCGGGGACAGGTTCGTGACTGGAGTCGAACTCCAAAATAACCAGACGAAGAAGAAAGAGATTCTCGAGGTCGACGGGGTTTTCGTGAACATTGGCGCAACTCCGAGCGCCGAGATAGCGAAGGGATTGGGAGTGCATGTCGATGCAAGAGGCCACATCAAAACTGATATCCATGGCAAAACCAGCCTCCCAGGCCTTTTCGCTGCAGGCGATGTAACCGGGGGAATCAAGCAGATAATAATTGCTGCTGCGCAAGGAGCGGCTGCTGCGACTGGTGCGCACGACTTCATAAAGTACGGGAAGTTCGTCAGGATTGAGTAAGGAGGATGATTTTTCCAGTATGCTCGTCAATCTCGCACTTTCCCTCTAGCGCCTTCTTAATCTCGGCCCAGCCCTTTTTCGCCTTCCTCATCTCCTCAATTGCCTTCAGGATTCCCTCGACTTCCTGGTATCTCGCGTATATCTCGTCGCCCTTTTTTTTCAGCTCTTCGGCCTCTTTTTGCATTTCTATGCAGCGCTCCGTCTGTTTCCTTAGCCGAAGGGCGAGCTTCTCCTTTTTCTTCTGGGATACCTCGTTCACTTCTGCCTTTGCTTTGTTATCGACATTCGCGCACTCATCAACTGCCTCGGAAAACGAGCTGGTGCTTTTTGATTCGAGGCCCGAATATTTTGAGAGTCGTGAGAGCGAGTAGTCGAATGCCTTTCCCTCCTTCAAATAAATTTCTGGCGTTGGATTCCCGAAAATCTCATTTAGTTTTTCGGCAAGAGCTTCGGCCTGTTTTCCCTCGAGCTCTTTCGCGTTTTTCTTAGGCTCGATTCCGGCCCTTTTGCATGCCTCCTCCAAATAATCGTTCCCGAAATTTGTCTTTGAGGCGAGGACCGAGATTATGGACTTTGGCTCGAGCAGCTGGGTGAGCGAATCCGGGCTGAAAGGTGGTGAGAGCCTGCCTGATTGGGGGAACTTGTATTCCTGCCCTTCCCTGAGGATTCGGTCTTTCCACTCCTCGCGCCGAAGGCATCGCAAGATTTTCCCGCTCGAGTCCAGCAACAGCAGGTTCCCCTCTGCGAACATCTCAAAAATCAGGGAATAAGAAAGCGCCCCGGATAACCGAAAAACCACGACCCGGTCGAAATCGTGCTGCACGATTGACTCAAGCCGTAAGCCCTCAATCCGCTTCCGTAAGAACATCGCGAGATTGCTGGGGGTTTTCGGAGCGTCCCGGATATATCGGGTGATGTGGATTCGCTCCCCTAGCTTCACTGACAAATCCTCGGTTTTCCCAGGAAGCCTGTAGCGGAAGCGAAACTCGCCATCCCCCATGTCATAGAGCTTGTCAAGCCTGCTGCCCACAAGGGATTGAAGCTCCTGGCAGAGGCAAAAATACTCGAAATTCGACATGCTTCGCATGGTTAAATCCTGGCAACAAAACTTAAAGAACATTGCCTGAGAACGCTTATCATGAACATAGTGACTGGCGGGACTGGGCGCCTCGGAGGCCATCTTGTTAGGGCGCTCTTGGCAGGAGGCGAAGGAGTTAAGGTCCTAGTCAGGGAGCCGGGAGCCGAACTCCCGAAAGGGGCAACCCCGCATATCGGGGACATCACGAAACCCGAGACTCTCGAGAATCTCATCGGCAAGAGGGACACGGTCTTTCATCTGGCAGCAGCGATTGACGAGTCGTTGGGCGAGGAGATTTTTCACAGGGTGAATGTGCTCGGGGCTGAGAACATGCTGGCTGCCTGCAGGGGAAAGGGGGTCCAGAGGTTCGTCTTCGTGAGCTCAATCTCGGTTTTCGGGAACCCTGACAGCCTGCCGGCTGATGAAACCACGATAAAGAACCCGATTACGAAATACGGGAGGTCGAAAATGCTCGCCGAAGAAGTGGTTATCCGCAGGCGCAAGGAGGTGCCGTTCACGATTATCCGGCCAGGGATGATATATGGCTCGGGGTTCGATGAGGGCTACATTCCTGCGCTTAAGGCGCTTGAAAAAGGGAAGATGCCGATAATCGGGAGCGGGGAGAACCGCATCCCGCTCATCCACGTCTCGGACGCAGTGAGGGCGCTAGTCATCTCGGCGGAGAAGGACGAGGCGGAGAGGCAGGATTTCGTGGTGGCAGGCCCTGACCAGCTGACACAGAAGGAATTATTCTCTCTCGCATGCAAGGAGCTTGGGGTCCCAGAGCCGAAGAGGTCCATTCCGCTGGGGATTGCGCAAGCTGCCCTGCCGTTTGTGAATGCTTTGTATGGCTCTGGTTTTTCTAGAGAAAATCTCGCCCAGCTGTCCCGCGACAGGGCATTCGATTGCTCAAAAATAAAGAAGGCGATTGGGTTTGCCCCAAAAGTGCCCATTGCGCAAGGAATAAAAGAGATGGTTGCTTACTATAAGTCGATGAAAGCTGTTCCCTAGGCGGGGCATAGGCCCCTGCCAACGGGTAAAAGGTGATGCATTGAAGGTCCAAAAACACATTCAAGACGTCCTCTCGAGGGACGGCTCCATGCTATTCGTGCTCATAGACCCTTGCGACCATCCTTCGAAGGCGAAGGCTGCTGAGGCGGCATATTTAGCCTGCGAGGGAGGGGCGGACATCATACTGGTAGGCGGGTCGATTGGCGCGCAGGGGGCGCTTCTCGACGAGACCACGAAAATGATTAAGGAACGGGTGAACGTGCCGATAGTGCTTTTCCCCGGGAATATCGCAACAATCACCCCTCACGCGGATGCTGTCTATTTCATGTCGCTCCTCAACTCGCGCAACCCGTATTGGATAACGCAGGCACAGACTCTTGCAGCCCCGATAGTCGCTCAAATGAAGCTCGAGGCCCTACCTGTTGGCTATATTGTGGTCGAACCGGGGGGGACTGTCGGCTGGGTCGGGGACGCGAACCTTGTCCCGAGGGACAAGCCTCAAATTGCAGCTTCTATTGCTCTCGCAGGCGAGCTCATGGGCTCGAGGTATATAATAACTGATGTCGGCTCCGCTTCAAAGCTAGGGCCGGTCCCGCTCGAGATGGTTTCAGCTGTCGCAAAAGCGATAACCGTACCGTACATAATTGCCGGCGGGATAAGGACGCCGAAGCAGGCGAAGGACGCAATCGCTGCGGGCGGGGACATCATTCAGGTCGGGACGGCAATCGAGAAGGAGAGCAATGTAAAGGAAATCGTTTCAGCCCTCTCGCAGGCAGTCAAGGGCGAGGGAAAGAAGAAAGCCTAACTGTTGCCCCTTCTCAGCACAATAAAATTCTCATCCTCGTAGCTCTTCCCAAAGCCAGTGAAAACCCCAAGCGGCTCGTATTCTCGATAAGCTTCCTTCCCAAGGGCTATGTACTCTTTCGGCTTATTGAAACCGCCCATGTGCATACGCCCAGGCTGGTAAGGATGAAGAATCCCGTTGATTATCCCAATCGAGCCTTTAGGCAGCGTCGAGTTTACAATCAATCCCTTTGCCTCGGATGCATCGAGCCTGCTCGTGTTGAGGAGGTAAAGAGTATCGAACAGGCTGTAATCTCCATCCGCCCTGAACTTGTAATAAGCGGCAGTGGGGCTGTAAGTCCCTATGAAGAGCGAGTCCTTTCCTGAGAGATAGTTGCCGAGCGAGCGCTGGCTATCGAGTTTCTCATCAGAAACAAATGCCGCGTGGGCCACATACAGGATTCCTATCGAGAGCAAGGTAAGGGAAATTACAAAAATTATCGATGATGCGTCAGCCCTTCCGCCTGCTAACACGACTTTTCCTGAGAAGACTGAGATGGCTGGGATTAAGGGCAGGAAATACCAGAAAAGGGGGCCGTTTGTGAAAAGAGGGCCCGAGCCGAGAATGAGCCATAGGAGCCAGAATTTCTCGTGCTCAAGCTCCCTTCGGTATTTATACGCCCCGTATAAAGCTAGAGCCAGCCAAGGCAGTGTAAGGCCGAGAAACACAATGAGGTTTAGCCCGAATGTGTATCCCAAGTCACGCCCAAAGATTCTCTGAGTCGAGTCTACAGCATACTGGGAATCCGCGCCGGGAACAAGCAGGAAGATTAGAGTGAATGCAAGCAGGATAAATGCAAGCGAAATCATGAAATTGCGGGTTCGGAGGAATTTTTTGCCATAGAACAAATAGTAGGCCACTACGAGCAATATGGCGAAAAGCCCTGCGAATGATTTCGTGAATACTGCGAGGCCTGCAAAAAGGCCCCCGAGAAGAACCCACCTGAAGCCCTCGCTTGCTTTCAGATAGCAGAGAAATGACGCGAGGACAAAGAAGGAGAGCAGGGAATCGGTAAGGAGCATCCTGTTCACGAAGACGGAGAGCGCGGTGCCGGAATAAATGAGGGAAGAGAGGATGGCCAGATCTTCACCCTCAACTTTTCGGACGATTAGATAAACCAGGACAGCGCAAATGGCTCCAAGAAGCACGCTGGGGAGCCTGTAGAGAACTTCGAATGGGAGGGGACTGATGGGCCCAAATGCCCAAACGAAAGCCGAGTAGACCCAAAATGTAAGGGGCGGCTTCCATGGGGCCACGAGCCCGGCATAGTGGGGAATCAGGCTGCCCCCGCGTATCATTTCATCGATAATTTCCGCATAAAGGGCCTCATCGCGATAGAACGGGGTCGCATCCAAAAAAAGGACCCGGACGAGGAGCGCGAAGACGAAAAGGGCAGTAAGTCGTTTCATCATCCTGAAAACCTCATCCTGATTATTTGCAAAAACATTCCTGCTGCATCCGCGAATATGTTCACTTTGCTCGAATTCCCATGCTTCCACTTAACAGGGAACTCGTCGACCTTTAGGCCCTGACGCTGGGCAAGGACGAGAATCTCGGTGTCCCAAAACCAGTGGCCTGCTTTTATTTTCTGGAGCAGTGGAAGCACGTCCTTTTTCCTGAATGCCTTGAACCCGCACTGATGGTCGAGGACTTTTGAGCCGAGAATCAGCCTTACGAGAAAGTTGTAAGCTTTTCGAGCGAGCTTTCTCGTATTGATGTCCTCGACTTGAGCGCCAGCCTTGAGGCGGGAGCCAGTTGAGATTGAAGCTCCATCCTCAACCCCCTTTATCAGGCGCTTCAGGTACGACATATCCGTTGCAAGGTCTGAATCAAAAAACGCAACGATTTCTCCGTTTGCGAATTTGATGGCGTTGCTGAGGGATTTCCCCCTCCCAAGCCTCCCGTTGCTGTGCAAGAGAAGGACGCGCGGGTCGGCAAGCCCTCTGACGATTTCCGCGGTTTTGTCTCTGCTCCCATCTTCTGCGATGATTATTTCATAGTCGAGGCCTGCCAAAGCGGCTTTTGTTCTCGCTATCGCGTGGGCGATTGTTTTCTCCTCGTTATAAGCAGGGATTATGAGTGAGACTTTAGCCAACAAAGCACCTCGTCCTTTATTTTTCGCGCGCTCTCGGATACTTCCCTGCTCATTTCCTCCCCGAACAACGCACTTTTGGGCTGAACCCCCACGAGCCAGACCCGTGAAGGGGCGAGCATTTCAGAAAATTTCGAGAGAGGGATTGCGTGGGTTGAAAGCAGTATGCCCTTAGCCTTGCCTGCCTCGATGATTTTTATTTCCCCAAACTTCCCGCCGAAGTCAAGCGCATCAAATATGATAACTATGCCCGGTTTTGTCTTTTTTATTTTCGAAATGTAATTCTCCGGCACATTTTTTGCGTTTATCGCCCCTGGAATCTCCTGGGCAATTCTTGGGCCGAAAGCATCATCGCCTTTCATCGGGTTCCCAACCCCTATGAATACGACATTCCCATCCAAGATTCCTTCGAGCAGATAACCGCCACTCTACTTTTGGTGGAATAGATAAATAAACTGCTGTTGCCGCTCCCAATCAAAAAAACAGCAAGCCCTGGCGCCCGGGGGCGCGGGTTTTGTTAGGGGCATGGCGATTCGCGACTCGAATGCCGGATTCGTTGGGGATGCGGTTCGAAGCGCGCCTGGCATCTCACTCAGGTTTTTAAATAATGTAAACGATAAGGGGGTCTATGCTTGGCCCAAACATTAGGCTCACAATCGCCCTATTCACAATCGTTACGCTGCTTGCCATAGGCACTGTTGTTTACCACAACATAGAGGGCTGGGAATGGGTGGACGCGTTCTATTTCACTGGAGTCACTCTCACAACTGTCGGCTACGGGGACTTCTACCCGACCCACGACATCTCGAAGCTCTTTACTGTCCTCATAGCCTTCTGTGGGATAACGCTGGTGTTCTATTCGGTCTCGGTCATATCGAACCTGTATTTCGGGCAGCAGCAAAACATCATTGAGAAGAGGCTGAAGATAATCGAGAAAGCGCAGGCGAGGGAGGAACAGAAGCTCGAGATAATCGAGCACCTCAAGGGGAAGAAGAATTAGGGCCGATGGCTTTTTTAGGGGAGGAAGACAATGGAACCACTCATCTACATCGTGCTGGCCCTCTGCGTTGTCCTTTCTGCTTTCTTCTCAGCAACCGAGATAGCCGTCGTCTCAATTGGCAGAATCCATTTCAGGAGGATACTGAAGGAAGGGAAGAGGGGTACAAGCTCGCTTCAGAAGCTTAAGAAGGACCAGCGCAGAACCGTAGTAACTATACTCATTGGGAATACTGTCGTAAACATAACCGCCTCAGCAATAGCTGCCGGGATAGCGATAGAGAAGTATGGGGAGCTTGGGGTGGGCATAGCAACAGGAGTTATGACTTTCGTCTTGCTGATGTTTGGCGAGGTGCTGCCCAAGAGCTTCGCCGGGGCGAACTCCGAGAAGTTCGCGCTTTTCGCATCCCCCATCATGTACGCGATTATGGTCATCCTCTCGCCAATAGTCCACTTCTTCGACTTCTTCGCAAAACTAGTCTCCAAGTCTGAGAAGAGAGCGTTCTCTGAAAAGGACATCCATGCCATGGTGGAGCTCGGGGTCGAGGAAAATGTGATTGAGCCGCACGAACAGAAGCTCATCGAGCGAGTGCTCCGTTTCAACGATGTCCCTGTGAAGGAGATAATGGTGCCTTTCAAGAGCTTTGTTTCCCTGGACGCGAACTCGAACCTGCTGGATGCCTCGAGAGTGATAGTGAAGCACGGGTTCAGCCGCTTCCCGGTCCATTCGGACAGCAAAAAGAATATTGTTGGAATAGTCAGGGCCAAGGACCTGGTTGAGGAGTTCTCGAATGGGGGAGACAAGAAGATGGTGTATGAGATAATACTCCCTACCTTAAGAATCAGGGACACCGAGCTAATCGATGATGTGTTCAGGCTTTTCCAGAAGGCGCACAACCACATGGGCTTCGTTGTGGATTCGAAAGACGAGATTGTGGGCCTCGTGACCATCGAGGACCTTGTTGAGGAAATCATGGGAGAATTCGAGAGCGACGGGATAAGGGAAGTCGAGGGGCACGCCTAAAGGGCTGGAAGTTCGCAATCTGTAGGGTTTTTAAGTTTTAAGTGATTAATAACCGCATGGCATATTCTGCTCATCAGCCAACCGCCAGGCCTTATGCTGAGCTGCGGGCCTTTTTCGACAGATGCAGGGCAGAGGCTGCAGGGGACGTACTCAAGTTTGCTGTTCTCGTAAGCGATTTACACGACAACATGCGCTCGAGCGGGGCGCGCTACAAGGACCATCTCGAAGAGGTGGATGAGAGGACTACGAGGGCGCTTAAAGCCTCACGCTATTATCAAGCTGTCAGGGCGGCTGCGAATATGCATGACCTGCACGAGGACATAGAGGGCCCAGTGATTCTT
Source organism: Microcaldota archaeon (assembly GCA_021813385.1). Classification (GTDB taxonomy): domain Archaea; phylum Micrarchaeota; class Micrarchaeia; order Burarchaeales; family JAKAKT01; genus JAKAKT01. The sequence continues at coordinate 6,874 of JAKAKT010000088.1, read as the reverse complement.
GACCCCAAGGAGTACAAGGCGAGGATAGACCTTGGGCGCGGATTTGATGATTATTCTGGAAAAATAATACTTAACGAAGAACTCCTTTTCTTTGGAAGAGACGGCGCGTATACCGCATATCTCGTCTATAAACTGACGAAGCCTGAGCACAGGGACAAGCTAGATTATCTCGCGGATGTAACAGGTATAACAGATGACAGGGAACTGAAACTGAGGCTTCTTGCGCTTCTCGTGAAAGTGGCTGACAGGGACTCGAACACGAAAAAAGACGAAAGTTTCTTTTACAGGGGTTCTGCAGCAACCATGCTCGAAATTGCGATGGATTCTCCAATAAACGAGCGAATGGACATTGTGCTTGATTTCCTTAGAGGTACAAATGTTTCAAGCTGGTTCTACAATAGAGACCATAAGTTCATATTCCACAGATTATTCGAGAACGCAGAGGAAAGAGAAGCTTTCGAGCGCCGTTTCATAACGGCGATGTCGTGCCAGTTCGAGCTAGACAAGCAGGCCAGGGCAGACGAGAACCTCATTTACTTCCTTCCGAGGGCAGAAAGAGGATTGCTCGTGTTCCCGGGGCTTGACGGGAATAATCGGTTCGATATAGAGAGGGCGAAGAGCGTGGATATCTACGATTATGACGAGGCGCGGAAGATGCTCAGGGAGTGCTACATCGAATCAATCTTGATATTGGAAGGGATAAATCTAGCGGATCATCCGGTTTTCAAGGCTCAGAAAGCACTGGCAGCAAGGGATGTGAGGAGGACTAAGGGCTATTCGAGCATATTGTCGGAAGTGTCCCACGAATTCGACATAATCGGGTATAGGGAGAGGCACGGACACATCAGTTAACTTCCTGAGCCGGGAGTTAACGATTGGCAATCACCGTTAGCCGGCGTAATTCGGGATGCGATAACGGGCGAGCAGGTTTCAGGAATAGTAGTAGTTCCCGCTTTCCCTTTGCTCCGAATCGAGCTGCGAGCCAGGCTTGTTCACTCGGGGGCGCAGCGAGTCCTTGTCGCGCCTCATCGTGACCCCCATGTCCTTTAAGAACGAGTTCATCCCCTTCTTTTTATCAAGGGGCGCGCCGGCAGTCCCATGCTCCCCGGATTTCCCCTTGAATACCATCAGCCGGTCGGAAACGTTGTCGAGCAGCACGACGTCGTGGTCCACTATGAACGCGCTCTTCTCGCTTGTCTCAATCACTTTCCTCATAAGCCCTGCAAATCTCAGCCTCTGCTCTATGTCAAGGAAAGCCGAGGGCTCATCAAGAAGGTAGAGGTCCGCGTCTTTCGAGATGCAGGCAGCGATTGCGGCTCTTTGCAGTTCTCCGCCGCTCAGATTCGCAATTTCTTTGTCCATGAGCTCCCCGATCTCGAGGCCCCTGCTGACCTCTGAATCGAAGACCCCCCTGTTTATCCCCGCGGAATCAAGGAACGCTGCCACTGTGCCGGAGAATTCCCTCTTGAGATATTGGGGCTTGTAGGACACCTTGAGCGAAACCCCGGTATCCCCAGAATCGGGTTCCTCTGCTCCTGCAAGCATTTTTACAAACGTGGTTTTTCCAATTGCGTTCGGCCCGAGAATCCCGACTACTTCCGATTTGCGTACTGAACCGCCCTCGCATTCGAGAGAAAAGCTTTTGTATTTCTTCTTTATCTCTGGGTATGAGAACGCGACTTGCCCGCCTTTCATCTCGCTAGCCCCGCCGAGGAACCGTATTTCCTGGTCCCTGAAGCGGACGTTCTCCTCTTTCAGATAGCCCGCGAGGAATTCGTTTATCCCGCTTCGGGCAGCCTTTATCCCTGAAACCACCCCGTAGGCACCGGCAGTCCCGTAGAGAACGTGGACATAATCGCTCAAATAGTCTAGAACTGCGAGGTCGTGCTCGACAAGCACCACTTCCTTTTCATCGCTCAGCTCTTTGATGTGGCGGGCGACAGACAGCCTCTGCTCGATATCAAGATAGCTGGTTGGCTCATCGAAATAGTAGATGTCCGCATTCCGGACATAAGCGGCGCAAATCGCAACCCTCTGGAGCTCGCCTCCCGAGAGTTCAGCAATCTTTCTGTCAAGAACGCTCTCAAGGGAGAATTTCTTTACCGCTTCACTCAAAATCCCCCGCTCGTCATTCTTCTTCAGAAGCTCCTTCACCTTGCCCTTGAAAACTTCCGGAATCGTGTCGACTCCCTGCGGCTTGTAGCTCACCTTTACCCCCTTCTCGAGCGAAAGAAGGAAGTTGTAGACCGCCTTGCCCTTGAATTTCTCAAGAACCGATTCCCACTTTGTCCCCCCCGAATAGTCCCCCATGTTGGGGGTGATTTTCTTGCAAAGAATCTTTAGCGCTGTGCTCTTGCCGATTCCGTTTGCCCCTATGAGGCCGACGACGGACTTTTCTTTTGGGAGTGGGAGATTGAAGAGCCGGAAGGAATTTGGGCCGTATTGGTGGACTAGGGTGCCTGCCTCCCCTGCCAGATTAATCACTTTTATGGCCCCGACCGGGCACCTCTTCACGCAGATTCCGCAGCCTGTGCAGAGGATTTCTGAAATCACCGGGAATCCCGTTTCCTTCTCTACAGTAACCGTTTCGTCGCCCATCCTGACCCCGGGGCACACTTTCATGCAGAGATAGCCGCACTTCTCTTTAGTGCACTTGTCCCTGTCGATTACTGCGATTCGCATAAGGACCACTCATCGATGCTCTTAGCTAGTCCATAATTTATATAATTAGAGCAAGAGCTTCATTTTGTGAAGTCTGCAATCCCGATCCAATTGGGGTCATTTAAGACACCCAACAGGGCGCCTAAAGCGACTCCCCCGTCGTTTTTGTTTCCAGCCTCATTTACTTTCCTCACGAGCCAGGAGACGACCTTTTCGGTCACCAAGCTCTCATTGAAATTAGGATTGCCCAATACGACGCCGAACATTCCTAAACAATTTACCTGATTCACTTCTTCTGTGTTGCCGGTTATGTACTCTGCTGCCCCCATCATGGTAGCTGGCTTGAAATTCGGGTGCATCACGACATTCCTAAGCATGCCCAAGGCCATATTCTGATTGTCGACTTTTGTCGTTTGCCCCGATTCCTCCATCAATGCCTTATACTTCACGTTAGAGTACACGTTGCCCACTGTCCTCCCGAGCCTTGCTCCGAATTCTTGGTTGAGCATATCAAGGGAGAAATCGTCTCTTCTTATAACGGCTGCAAGGAATATCGGGGCCATCAGGCCGTCAGTTTCCCTGGTGATTCCATTCACCGCTTTCGCAATTCCTGAGGCAACTTCGGGGGTGAGCCAACCTTCGCTGAAATTTGGTTTTCTTGTCAATTGGTTAAACGCCATAAAAGTCAATCCCTGCTTGCCCTTGTCCGTCTCACTTGCAGCAATTTCCACCACATTCATCATCCCAGGCCTGAATCTCTCGTCTTGAAGGAGGTTGTAAAGCGAGAGCCTGCCGTCCGTTTCCCCCTTGTACTTCTCACTTTCAGGGTCAATGGTGTTCGCAGTTCTCGCAAGGCTCGCCCCAAATCCTCCTGTGAGCCACGTTCTGTCGAAGTTCGGGTTGCCAAAAAGCCCGCCGAGGGAGTGAAGCGACGCTTCCAACGCTTCATCGCTTGAGTTTGCCGCAATCGCATTTGTCATATCAGTTAGTCTTGCAGCAAGTTCCTCCCCAATCCACTCCCGTACGGAGTCTGGTCGGTATATGATGAGTGCCGTGAATGTAGAGAAAGCATCTGCCTGGCTTCCCTCCTTTGCCTTGGTTGCCAGGAACCCCACGGTCTTTGCCATTGCATCGGGGTCGAATCCCTCACAGTCAAGAAGCGCATACAAAGCACCGACTGCCCGGGCTTGTTTTTTTCCATCCGTCTCAGCAACAGTATGCGCAATAGCCTCCATCATCGTGTCCAGCCTGAAGCTCTTGTGCCCCATAATGCCGGTGAGACACGCCTCTATGTGACTCTGATGCTCATTTTTCTGCCATCTAGCTGTATTCGTCAATTCCCCACTGCCCCTAATCCGCCTCGCAGCGCCCGACGCTTCTTCATCGGCGCTAATCCCCTTGGTGGCAGCTGATGCAATTTTCGCAATTCTCGTGGCGGTGTAGTCATCAAGCCAGCCTGGCTCGAAATTCTGGTTCCTCATTAAGGCTTTGAGTAGGTCAAAGGCCAACCCCCGGCCGACATCGTCTGTTTTCCCGGCAATTACGTTCAAGGTTCTCCCAAGAGCAAGGGCGAGCTCATCGCTCATTAACCGCGAATCGAAGTTCTTGTTATATAAGAGGCTGTGAACGCATTCCAAGCCGGCTGCCAGGCTGCTCTCTTCCGTGTTCGCGACAAGATTCTCCACTTTCCCTGCCATCTCAGGCTTGTATTTATCGTGCCCCACCACGAAATCAAGGTGCAAGAGGGCCATCGTCAGGTTGATAGCACTTGTCCGCTCAGCAACAAGCTCGAGCGTTCTCTCAAGGCCGGTGAAGTTCTCTCTTGCAATCGTCACTCCGACTTCATCAAAAATCCTGTCCACGCCATAGTCGCTGTTCCCAGCAACAAGCTCAACGGCTCTGGCCATTCCTTTATTGTATGAAGGCACATCGATGAGCTTTCTAAGGGACTCAAACGCTCTCCCCCGCCCATAAGCCGCTTCTTTAATGGCAACTGCTTCAACTGCGCCCATCAGCTCAGGGCCGAATTTCTCGTGTCCCAGAAGCCCAAGGAGATTCTTAGTGGCCGCTTCGTTGTAGCTCTCAAGCCCGGTCCCGATGGCATTAGCCGTACTTCCCAGGTTGGACACTGTCTCCTGTGTAAGCCACCCGCCCTGGAAACCTGGGTTCCCCAGGAGCGCGTCCATCCCTTGGAAAGCGCAGGCCTGGCCCCGTCCAATCACATTGGCCGCAAGCTGCTCCACGTGCTCAACCATTCCCTCATTCAATTTTGGATTATCTAGGAGTTTGTTAAGGGAGCTGAGGGCTTCCAGCAGATTTCCTATGCCCGTATTATCAGCCAAATTTTCAGCAATCCCCGCTATTCTGCTTGCTTCGACTGGTTTGCCAAGAAGCCTGTTGAACTCATCGAAAACACCCGTCCTGTCGGTACTGAGCGTCCTCTTACAGACAGCCCCGAACGCCCCTGCAAATTCTGGGGAGAATCTCTCATTTTGAACCACCTTCTCAAAAGAAGCGATGACCGCATCAGGTATGCGATGTCCTTCCCCCAAACCAATGTAGTTCACCGTCATAGCAATCTCAAATGAGAAACTGGCCTCGAGCCATCCCGCGTTATAAGTTGGATTCCTCTTAAGGGCACCCAATATTCTTTCGCCAGAGATTTTGGCCCGTACGTTATCATATAGGAGTGATTCAACATTCTTAATGAACGTCTTCTCCCTCCTGTCCGCAGTGAACGGTACTGCTTCCATGGCCTTTTCAAAAAACCTGCTTTTGCCAGTTGTTTCACTGCCGCCGCTGGCTCTTGCCTGAGCTTTTGGCTTGTGCCCTGAGAAGATATTCATTATGAGCTTCTCGACTTGCTTCTCCCTCTGCGCTGAGCGCTTTACCTTCTTCCCCTTGCACAGGTTGTAGAGGTGAAAAAGAGGCTCGAGCGTATCCGGGTTTTCGAAAACAATTGCCCCATCCTCTTTCCCCAGCTCGATGGACATCTTTGTGATTAAGGAATGGTACTTGCTAATCTGTTCCGGGGATAGGTCTGAGACTAGCTTTGACCTAAAGTCCTCGAGCTCCAACTCGAACGGTTCACCCATGAGTATATTGTGCCGCTTTGGCCTTATAAACCAGGAGGAGAGAGAAGGGTTATATTACGATTTCCGCAAAGTCCCCTTATGCGAATCATAGACCTCGAGATAAGGGCTGGCGGGTCGGGATGGCCCGGGGGCCCTGTTCGAGCCGGATGGTGGGGGATGTGCGGATTATAGGCATCGACAAGGGCACTGGCGAGCTGAAGCTTGTCCCCGAGAACACCGAGGACCTCTGGCATATCGAGCGGGTTCTCTCCGAAGGGGACATCGTGAAGGCCCGCTCCTTCCGAAGATTCAAGCTCCAGGAAGGCGACAGCGGAGAGAAGAAGGCGATTAATGTCGAGATTGAGGCCAAGAAAATCGAGTTCCACAAACACGCCAACATACTTCGGGTTACCGGCGTAATCCGCTCAGGAACACCCGAGGAGTTCGTGCAGATTGGGAGCCACCACACAATCGACATCGAACCTGACAGGCCATTCAGCATAACGAAGGATTGGAAGAATTACCAGCTCGACAGGCTCAGGAAAGCGCAAAAGGAAACGAAAAGGCCGAAGCTCGGGATTGCGGCCCTCGATGAGAGGAAAGCTGCTTTCGCCCTCCTTAGGGGTTACGGGCTCGATTTCACTTCTGAACTCTCCTCCTCTGGCTCGAAGAAAGACGAAAGGCATGAAGAAAAAGAGCGGGAATTCTTCGGGGAGGTCGCCTCGATTCTCTCGCATATGGAAGTCGAGAGGATTATTGTCGCGGGACCCGGGTTTGCGAAGGACAACCTGAAAAAATTCATCTCCCAAAAAAACCCCTCTCTCCTCAAGAAAATCTCATTCGAGCAGGCGAGCTCCGCAGAGAAGAGCGGCGTTTATGAGCTAATGAAGAACGGGGTGGTCGAGAGAATCGCCGGGGAGCAGAGGGTCGAGAAGGAGTTCAGGCTGATGGAAAAGCTGCTCGCCGAGATTGGGAAGAACTCGGGGCTAGCGAGCTATGGAAAAAAGGAAGTTGCGCAGGCAATCGAGTACAAGGCAGTGGAAGAGCTTTTTGTGCTCGATGAACTGCTGAGAAAAGACAAGGGCGTGGAGCAAATGCTCGAACAGGCTGAAAAACTCAGCTGCCCAATCACGGTTTTC
>JAKAKT010000052.1 GCA_021813385.1 Microcaldota archaeon | reverse complement strand
CTTTGAGCGTTCTCCCTTCCGGGATTCCCGAAGGAGGAATTGGGTTTTTCTTATAGAAATCATGTATTCTGGTGCTAGGAATAGGTTTTTCAGATTTGTCGTGGTGTCAGAATTATCAGGAACTACATAAGAATAACAAAACACGAAGCTTTATAAATGAAAATATGCATAATGAGATTCCTATGGCCCTAGCCGGAGACATGCGGTTGCTTGACGACAGGATGCTCGAACATATAGCCAGGGAACTCAAGGATAAGCTTGAAGTAACTCCTGACGAAGTAATAGCGACAATAGCTGTCAATTCGATGATGCAATCCATGCTCAATCAGCTCGTTCTCGAGAATCATTCAGTCATAAGCTTGCTGGACAAGACTCTTGGGGATGAATCTAAAGATTTGGTTGCCCGGCAGCAAATGCGCGAAAAGATAGTGAATGCCATAGAGCATAGGTTCGACACCGAGCTTGATTACCCGAGGACATCGTCCCTTGATTATGGAATGATTGAGAAAGGAATCATGGTTAGGAGAAAGGGAAGCATCAGCGGCACCGCGCCAGGCCGGGTAAACACCGACTTTGGGGAGGCACGTCTCGATTCCGAAGGGGCATGGGCCAGTGTGAGTTTTCCGGGCTTTTTTGGAAAACGGATTAATCAATGGTGCAGGAGAAAAGATTTGGAAATAGCCTGGGGCTGGGTTTCGGGAGAAGAACGGATTAGGTTAGAAGCGAACAAGAAAAGGATTATCGAAAGAGCTTGTTCGCAAACACTCGGCCAGTTCTTGAAGGATATTGAAGGACAAGTCGCGGAAATCGCCAAGCGGGATGATCCTCCGGTAAATGAACTGGCCCACTTTGAGCCTGGCGATAGGGTGGTTTATGTCGGCGCAGATTTGAGACGCACCAAGTCCGGAAGCGAGGGAACGATTGTGAGGAACGACGGCTGGTCTTACGAGGTCGTATTCGAATCACCAACGTGGGAAGCGGATTCGAAAATCGAGAGAACGTGGATTAGTCCGAGACACCTGGAAAGACTTTCGGTTAAGAAGATAGCCGAGCGGATGGGGGGCCCTGAAAAATTTGCAAAAGATGTTGTCCGGGGGGCTCTGGTTGAAGTGTTCCTCAAAGCCGATAGAGATATAATCGGGGGAGCAGCGGGAGATGCGAAAGAACTGTTAGTCGGCAGATTGATAAAAGAGCTTGTTGATGACGGTTTTCTAGTGGATTTGGGGAAGCAAGAATACGGAGTTGTTCTCGAGAACAACCGCCTTGCGGATTTGGGAAGGCACATGTATGGAGTTAACATCAACAGGACGTTTTATGTCCTCGCTGGGCCGCTTGCAGAAGCATACAACAATCCGCAGCTCTACAGTTCGCCGGACATGTTCTCGCCCCCTGCGGAGAGAAAGCCGCACGTGCTCAGGTTAGAATTGACGCAAGGATGCAACTATAATGCTTGCACTTATTGCGATGGGTACAAGGGCATCAGATACCGTGAAAGGACATTTCAGGAATTTCTTGCCCACTTTGGGGAAGTCAGAAACGCTATTGGCACCCATACCACAAACATTAGAAGAGTGTTCTTGGGAGGCGGAAACGCGCTTGACGCGGCTTACGATACTCTATTGAATGTTGTTAGTTTCGTGAACGCTCAACTTTCTCCAAGAAGGATTGCGATATACGGGACAACAGACGCCATACTCAAACAGGGTAGGGAAAAGTTGGCTAACTTGAACAGGTCTGGATTAAAACTGATTTACTGGGGGCTTGAAACAGGTTGCCAGAAGCTTCACGATTATGTTCACACTGGCGAAAATGTCAAAGAAATGGTTCTGGCAGGTGGGGTAGCAAGAAGCGCCGGGCTTGATTTGTCTGTTATGGTAATGCCTGGGCTTGGCGGGGTGAGATATTCTGACGCCCATATTTTAGAAACGGCAATTCTTCTGGATGCTATCGATGCTAAATTCGTAACATTCATGACTGTCAATCCTTCCCAAAACTCGGCGTATTCGAGAATAATGGCTCAAGAGATGGCGGATGGAAAGAACAGGCCGCTGACGGAGATGGAAGTTGTAGACCAGCTTAGACGAACGTTAAAGCTGATGAAACCCAAATACCAGAAGGTGGGCATTTTCAGCCCCGGAATCGACCAGGTGGGGAAAAATCCCGTCAGATTCAATGTCGTGTTCAATCTAGCTGGCAAGGAGCAGGCATTAGGCATTTGCGACAGGCGTCTGCAGAAAGCCAAAGCATGAGCATTTTGACTCTTCTCTTAACATCGCAACCGTTACCCGTATAAACCCCCATCGCCAATATGATTGCGGGGGTTCCTATGTCTCTTCGAAGGCCTAAATTGATTTCTGAGAATGTTCCTGTGGTCGACGGGGCCGGGGTCAGCCTTTACCGCGTCTTCGCCCACCAGGAGATTGATATGCTCGACCCATTTCTCTTGCTGGATGATTTCCACTCGAGGAATCCCGAGGATTATATGGCCGGATTCCCCTGGCACCCGCACCGGGGAATCGAGACAGTGACTTACATGATTCGAGGTGAGGTCGAGCATGGCGACAGCATCGGGAATAAGGGGGTAATCAAGTCCGGCGATGTCCAGTGGATGACTGCAGGGAGCGGAATAATCCACCAGGAGATGCCCAAGGAATACGAGGGCAACATGCAAGGATTCCAGCTCTGGGTGAATTTGCCAAAAAAGAGCAAGATGATGGACCCGAGATATCGGGGGATTGAGAAGAGGCAGATTCCTGAAATCGGGTTTGGTGAAGCGAAAGTGAAAGTGATTGCAGGCGAGCTACGGGGAGTTAAGGGCCCGGTGAAAGACCTGGTGGTGGACGTCGAGTATTTCGACGTTGAACTCGAGGAGAAGGCAGAATGGGTCCACGAGACGAAGAAGGGCTACACCGCGTTTGCTTATGTGTTTGACGGGGAAGCGGTGTTTTCGGGAAAAGAGGTTGGAAAGGGGAATCTTGTTTTGCTTGAGAAGGGGGACGAAGTGCGGGTTGGCTCAAGGCACGGGACGAGGTTCCTTTTCGCATCGGGAAAGCCCCTTTGCGAGCCAGTCGCCTGGGGCGGGCCGATAGTGATGAACACTAACGAGGAACTCGAGCTCGCGTTCGAGGAATATGAAAAAGGGACATTCATCAAGAGAAAGACCTAAATAACTAGCTGTTAGTAACTGGGTTCCCTACAATTTTCCATTTAATCCCGGATAGTTCGTCTTCAAGAAAGTCATGGAAGGTCTATCGCAACTGTTTGCGAAAACAATTCACCTGTAAGGGCTGACTTTCCCCCCATCTCTGCGGTGCTGTTCGAGAAGAAGGCCCGGATTAAGTATCTCCCAGTTCTTTGCAAACCAAGCGAAAAACGCACGCAAAACGAGAATTTGGCCCCTGGACCAATTTCTATGAACGGAAGTGCGTTTTCCCCGGGGCGGAGGTCCTCCGGACTTAATGGGTTCGCGATAATCAGGTCCTCGGGGCGTAAATCAGCACGTGGCTTGTCGGACCATGCCTGGAATAAGAGTTGACCGTAAGTTCCCTCGTTGAGGTCCACGGGGTTGCGGCAGCGCACGGATTCCGGGCCGGTGTTTGATAGCATCAGAACTGCTGTCAGCACTTTGTCATTGCCGATGATGATTTGTTCAATCTTCGCCAGCACGGTTTGATATGGATGCAGCCTTACTTTTAGCACGATTTGGTCCAGGGCATCCATAATCCTGCGCATGGCCGGATCGATGGGCGCGCGGAAACCAACCAGCTTCTCCTTCTTCTCAAGGCCAGTCGTGACTCGTATTCGCCGGAATCGTTCGCCTGACCGGACATGCCCCCAGTGGTCAGGAATGGCCTCAAATAACGGTGTGTTCAGGGTCCCCTCCAAAGACTGGATTTCGGAGCCAGTCAGGTTTGTCTCGTAAATTCCAATCTCCGGATGAACCGGAGTGGACTCATTGGAATGCGATTCGTAATGGGCGCGCCCATCAGCCTCGACAACCAGGATATCGGGCAATTCTGGAGATTCGGCGATTATGTATTCAAGTCTGTCAAATTTCATCGCATCAATATTGTGTCGCGCGGTATTTAAGCGTGCGTCCTCGATGGGCAGCTTGAGCGGGTTTTTATTGTCCTGCAATGAACGGGTTAAAAAATTACGAAAAAGCGTTTATCTGCACTCCTGCTGAACCAGGATGGAGCGTCTGGCCGAGATGCAGAGCTCGAAAATCTCTCTCAAGAGGTCATCTTGGTTTATTCTGCTGGAGGATACCTTCTTCGCAGTAATCGTTATCAGTTTCCTTATGCTGACATCGAAATCGACATTCCCGCGCTTTCCGTTCAGGTATTGGGAGACGGCAGCTGGAGTCAAACCCATCAGTTCAGCTATCTCGTTTTGTTTTACTCCGAGCCGTTTCATCTCCCTTACTAATTCCGCCCTTATTGACGGAAGCAGGTCCCATTGGGTCGTCTGCAGTGAAATTCCCGTATTAACCAACTCCTTATCCGCATCTTGCCATCTGCTCGATATCAGTCCAATCTGCTTATAAATAGGTTTTCCAGAATAACGCCCAAGTAATACCCAAATCTACCAAGAATTAGACTAAACTCTGAAGCTGTCTGGTTCCTGGCGCAACGTTCAGATTTTATCCGGAAGAACCGGGTAGACGAATTTCGGCAAACCCGTCGAGTCGAGGTGGGCAAGCACGGGTTTCATGTGCTCCGGGACTTTCGCGTATTTTTCTATAAACTCTTTTGCCGCTTTCTTGTCGCCTTTTCCCTGAATGTCGAGCAGCTTGCCTGCGAGTTCCCTCTCTAATTCGGCCATTCTCTGGAAGTTTATGGAGTATTTCCCGTCTTTTAAAAATATCGCGCCGTTTTCCTGATCGAATAGATAGTTGAACTCCATAAGGCTCGCTTTCGCGTGGTCGCTTGTGGGGTTTCTTTGCGAATAAGCCCACTTGATTGCCTCAAGAAGCCTGTCCATCCCTATTGTCTCGAGTTCCTTGGCCGACAACATGCCTTTCTGGAAGGCGACTGAAGCCCAATGGGAAGCGAGCACGTTCGCCTTCATCTCCTCAAACGGGTCGTGGAAGTCTCCGAGCGGGATTCTCGAATCGATGATTTTCCCGTTTGCATCAAGGCAGAGCCCGAGTGGATGGCTGCATTCGTGGAACATGACGCGCATTGTGTCGCCATCGTCCAACTCCTTCTGAGTAAACCTCGAAGCAATTTCCGGGTCCACAAATTTCAGGATTTCGTTTTTTATGGTGGTGCCTGAGGACTTCGCATCCAGTATGTTGAGCACCTGCGTGCTTCGTGAGCCATTCTTCGTTCTAAAGTTCGGGTCATTGGGAAGGCTGAACGCAACAGTTGTCGCGGTCCTGTTCACTGCCCCGAAAATACCGACTGCATCAACAAAATCCAATATCGGCGGAGCCTCGTCCGGTTTGTTCTTGTACTTCTCTTCGCAAGGAAGGGTCGCAACGATATCTGGCATCAGGGCGCGGAATCTCTGGGCTCTTTTAGTTGGGGGGGCGTTTTTAATTGTCAGGTATGCTTGGAAAGAAGTCTTAATCCCAAGGATTTTGTCATCGTAAGATTCAATCGGGCCTATGACAAAGTTTATTACTGGGTGGTCGAGTTGCAGCCACAGGATATCGGTCCTTTCAAAATCACATTTCCTTCCTGAGAGCAGGGCTTTGGCTCTTTCCCTGAGATAACGGGCAAACTTCTTGTCCTCCGGCCCGATTATGCTTGCAGCTTTGTTCATGTGCTCGCTCACTACTTGGAGTTCAGCAGCAAATTCTCGGTTATACCCGACGGGGCGAAGGCTCCAGCCACCGGGTGAATTCCTGTTCCGCCTTCCTTTCACAACCGCATATGGGCTTTCCATATCTCGGACAAATGTCAGTGATGCTGGCCTCTCTGCTTTTGCGAGGCGTATAGACGCATCTATGTCTCCAGCTCTTAGGCTTTTCGGGTAAAACTCGACGCCCGGTGGTCTTTCCTCGCCCTTGTGAAGGTACATTTCATCCGAAAGGGTTAGGAACCTGGCCCGAAGGTCCCTCAGAACAGCTTCCTCTTTTTCAGAAACTGCCCGACGAGGGTTGATTTCGGAAAGGAATTCGCTCTGGGAGAATGAAGGGACGAATTTCCTCTTCCCGTTCGCGTCATCATAATAACCGTGGTTTATTTTCAGGTAGTGGTAGTATTCCAGAACTCTCCTCTTCAGTTCCTTCTCACCGATATAGGGCAGTGCCTCTTCAAAAAGCTCCTTTATTTCTAAACCGTGCGGTGTGAGCTGCCTGTAGAGCATGCTGTCAATCGCATTACCCGCCAGGATAAGTTCTCGCAGACATGATTTCTTCCGTGCGGAAAGCTGGCTTGTGTTCAATTGGACGCGGGAGAGGACGTATTGGCTGAATCCCTTGTCAATTGGCTCAACCGGGAGAAGCCTGTTGGGCCCGATTGTCCGCTTGAAGGAGAGGAACGGGTCTTTTTCCAAAGCTGTTGCCGGAGTTCTATTAACCGCTAGAGCCGATGCCACCAAAACACCTCAAAAAGTACGAAAAGAACACGCATAATATTTACGCGTGTAAAATTTATAAATATTTAAGAAGGCTATTTTCCTTTCGCAAAATCGATAAGAGTTTGCCTGTCTACTCCTCCGCAGAGCGCCTTTTTGGTCTTTTCATTATAGAAACACGGAACGCCGAGCGACCCCCCGCACGCATCTTCTATTGCCTCGGAGTATTTCAGCATGACGTTATGGTTCTTCTCGCTATGCCAGACCTCTAGCTTCGAGAACTTGACTTTCAGTTCTTCCTCGACCTGCTCAACTACCGGCTTCATAAGCGCACAATGTGGGCACTCTTGCCCGTAGAATTCTATAACATTGGCTTCGTCTTTCTTCTCCTGCGCTTTTTTTGTTTTCATTAAAGCACCCCAATCGCCATTCAAGGCTCTTCTTTCACCATGCGATACTCAATATCCCTGTCCTCGAATACGAATGCATCGAGGACCCAGGCAACCGCGAAGCCTCCTACGATGTTCAAACCTATCCACCATTCATCCTGGGAAATCCATTTCCAGCTGAACAATCCCTTAAAAACGAGCCAGACCGCAAGCATCGCCCATAGGTAGAAACCGAGCCCGATTCTGATAAACCGCTTGACGTCAATGTATTTGCGGTAGGTCTCCGATACACTTGGTACTTTTAGCTTGACCATACTTATCGCGCCCCGTCTTAGGTATTAACGATTTCATTAATAAAATATTAGTCGCCCCCTCGGCCTATTTTAGAAGCTTCGCAACAGCCTTATGGCCCATTCCCTCGGCAAGGTCCATCGGGGTTATCCCATTCTTGTCCTTAAGTCTTGGATTCGCACCTTTTGAGAGGAGAATTTTTGTGATCCTCATCCTGCCTTCCAATGCAGCCTTATGGAGAGGCGTTAGGCCCTCGGAATCCTTGAGATCCGGGTCGGCTCCTTCTGAGAGCAGGAGTTTGACCATCTCAATCCTGCCTGATTCAGTTGCCCAGTGAAGAGGAACCATTCCGTCGGAATCCTTCGCATCAATCTTCGCCCCATTTGCGAGAAGGAGAGCTGCAACCCTCGGCCTGCCGCTTGAGGCAGCCCTATGGAGGGGAGTCTGGCCCAAACAGTTTTTGAGGTTAATATCCGCTCTTTTTGAAATTAGGAGTTTGGTCATGTCCGTTCTGCCCAGTTCAGCCGCCCAGTGCATTGCCGACCATCCATCCCGGTCTTTCTCGTCAATTGAGGCGCCTTGCTCAAGGAGGAGCTTTATTACGAGTCCTTGGCCCTTGCAAACCGCCTTATGGAGAGGAGTCAATCCTTCGGAACATCTTGCGCTTATGTCGGCCCCCTTGTTCAGGAGAAGCCTCGCAATGTCGGTTCTTCCCAATTCAGCCGCATAATGCAGCGGGGTGTGGCCATCAACGTTCCGGGCATTTATGTCGGCCCCTTTCCCTATCAACAGCTTAGCGATGTCGACTCTCCCGAGTTCAGCCGCATAATGCAGCGGGGTGCGTTCGTGATTTTTCTTATCAGGCGGGTCCTGTGCTTCCTCTTGATTTTCTAATTCATCTTCATAATGCAGATGCTCGACCCCGTCCCGAGCATCAACATCCGCCCCCATATCGATGAGGAGCGACGCAACCCGGGTCCTGCTGTTGAAAACTGCGCGATGGAGCGGAGTTTGGCCCAGCCGGTTCCTTGAATTCACGTTAGCTCGTTTATCTAGGAGAAGTTTGGCGATGTCGACCCTGCCCAGTTCAGCCGCCCAGTGGAGAGGTGTCCAGCCTTCTGAATCCCCGGCATCTGGATTTGCCCCCCGTTCTAGAAGAAGAAGCGTCATCCTGCCATGGCCGTTATAAGCGGCGTCGTGGAGTGGGGAAAGCCCTCCGGGGCCCCGGAAATTAACTTCTGCTCCCCTCCGTATAAGCTGCCTCGCAACATCAACGTGGCCTTTTGAGGCGGCCTTGTGGAGCAGGACATTCAGGATCCTTTCACTTGTCACAGTGAATGTTTGGGGAAACAATTATTTAAATGGAATCTTGCTAAGGAAAGGTGTGGAATTAAACATCGTGTCTGCAGTGTTCCTAGGACTTGTCCAGGGTTTTACCGAATGGCTCCCGATTTCTAGTTCCGGCCACCTTGTAGTCGTCCAGTCTTTGCTCGGAATCGATGTTCCCCCGGAATTCGACATCGCAATAATGGCCGGGACGACACTTGCGTTGGTCATTTATTTCAGGGAAAGAATTCTTGCCCTGATGAGGGGATTGCTCGAACAGAAGCGCGAGTCGGTGGATTACTTCATCATGATTGCCCTGGCCGGGATATTCACCGCGATTATCGGCTTTTCCGGAAAAAAGTTTTTCAAGGGTTTGTTCGGGGAACCGGTAATCGTTAGTTTGCTGATTGTTGTTACGGGCATTTTTCTCCTGATTGCTTCGAGAGCAAAAGGGAGCGGGAAGCTGAATCCGAAAAAAGCCTCGCTCATTGGAATCGCCCAGGGAATTGCTGTCGCGCCTGGAATCTCGCGCTCCGGGAGCACAATCGGGACTGCGATGCTTCTCGGAGTTAAACCGAAGGATGCGGCGGTTTTCTCGTTTCTCATAGGTGCCCCCGCTATGGCCATTGCGTCAACAATCGAGTTCCTTGGGGCTGAGGGCGCTGGAGCCGGTTTTCCGGAACTCGCAGCCGGGACTGCGGCGGCTTTCATCGCGGGGTATATTGGGATTGGGTTCTTCATGAAGATTCTCGAGCAAGGAAAGCTGAAATGGTTCGGGTATTATTGCATACTTGCAGGGCTGGCTTTCGCTTCCCTGTTCGCTTTAAAATAAGGAAATGAAGGGCTGACGTTCCAATAACTCATCAGTGTTCATTAGAACTTATAGAACACATCGAATTTCCAGTATCCGCTCCACGTTTTGTTTATGTGTTCCGCATCGCGCCCGTACTCGATTGTTATCCCCATTATTTCATTTTTCGTGAATTCAATCTTCAGGGCTGCGTGGTTCATATCGGATTTAAGCTCTCCTGCTACTCTTTGCTCAGTTGAACTAAGGTTGAAGTTCCCGGTAAATCGGTATACGTTTCCTCCTTTCTCAGGGATTGCAAGATAAGTCGCTCCGCCCCTTATTCCGAGGGTTTTGAGCTCATCGTCTGTGGGGGCATGACCGACAACGACAGCTCTTTTCGTTTCTTGCTCGACAACTATCCAGAAGCCGCCGTTATCACGTATTTCGTTATAGAGGCCGGCAGCCCACCGCCATGTTTCAATTTTATCTTGGTTCAACATGCTCGGATTGACCATTGAAAGCTGTTCCAGACGAGCTTTCGAGGTATTCTTCTCCCCGGTCAAAAGGCCTATCCATTTCCACTGGTTTTCAGTTATATCCAATCCGCCTACGGAGAATGTTGCTCCTTCTTTATCAGGTCCGACAAAAACAGTTGACCTGAGAGTCCAAGCCCAGTCCCTGGCTTCAGCCCAACGGGTAACGCCTGCCCCGATTTCAGTTGCCCTGACTTGGCCCTTTTGCTGGTCTCCGGTCACATAATTCACTTTAGTATCTTTTGCTGACCCTATGACCTGATAGTTGCCTAAGTTCAGTATGGAATTGGCAGCTAAAATATCTCCGGTTGCCCCGGGAACTATAACCTTTTCTTTTGCCAATTCGAGTCTGCCGCGCTGGTTTCCAAGAGCGAGGGTTGCAAGATTATCTTTCTTTCCAGTGGCATTCTCATCTTGAACGAACTCAGAGGCTTGCACGTATGTGTTTCCAATTTTTACATTTGCAACTTCGCTGGTAGCTTTTCCCTGATCATCGGCGATATGGCTTGCAACGATGAATGCCAGCAAATCTTTCCCGCTGAATTTGGTCTTTCCCTTGCCAAAAGTGGACCAGCCTTCATTTGTCTTTTTCTCGAAAGTTTCAATTCCGCCGTTCTTTTGGACATATTCCATCAAAGCTCTGTACCACGCTGTTTCTAAGTAGTAGTCCTTGCCAAACATTCTACGTGCCAAAAGGCTTTTTTCCGTCGTTTCGTTTTTATTGTCAGCCCCCTCGTTATTACCTAGTGTGAGGCCGAGAGCCATTTCAGTTTCCGGATTTGCTACGACAAATGCTATGCTCCGGATGTTCTGCACGACAGTTTTTTCCGTTACAGTGCCCCCGCCTGGCGGCTCGGTAATTCCCAATACGACTAGCTCGTATTCGCGCCACAAATCCCTAAGGCTGATGCCGTTGGGGTCATTTGCATGCTGATTGGCATATTCGACAAGTTGGTCGTATTGAGAACTGGTTATAAATCCTTGGTCCTTCCATTTCGCGAAGAGGCCGATATTGCTGTCCGGGTAAGTGAGAAGGGTGAGCTCGTTACCAACGAACCTGAGCTTGTTCACATCATTTACATTATTTATGTCCGGCGCCGTATTCCCGCTCGGGTCGAATTCGTTGGAGTTCGCGTATGCAAGGTCGAACAAATCCCTGAAGCGGTGGTCTTGTGACGGCGGCTTCCATGTTTCCCCGCCTTCTTTTATTGTCTGCTTTCTTTTCTTCTCAAACCCTTTGACTGTGATATCCCAGTCCTTGAATATGTCTTTGATTGAGATGAACCCAGCCGTGTCATTCTTTCCATCTGCAGTGTCCCTTATTGCTCCGACTGCATAGCGGTTCAGGTTTCCGGCTACTATGAATCCTTCGTTTAAATCTTTTTTTTGCTTAATCCGACCATCCAAACTCGGGTCGTAATGGATGCGGCCGTAAACCCTATCCGCTATCTCCCCCTCTTCACCTTCCTTCAATCCGTATGAGTTTATCTTAATCCAATCCCTCCCGCTCTTGACCAAAACGTCTTTCTCATAAGTCCCATCAACATTCTCGCGGTAATATGCAACTACATTAACAGCACTGCTGGCATCCTTGAAATCCCCGGTTGGCCCTTGAGTAAGGTTGGAAGTCGCTATTAACTGTTCGAGTGAGGCAATTTTTGTGCTGTCTCTTAAGTACTCGACTGAGTAAGACTGTGTTGTCGTGTTTACCCCGGAGCCTAAAAGGTCAAGCAGGGTAAGGTTTTGCCCGCTGCTTCTCAAGCTCATCAGCTTGTAGTTTCCTGAATCGTGGACAGAATCAAAATTGAGCCTCATATTGCTGTAAGCGCCTAACAAATCGGCATATCCCTTGATGTTTCCTGAGCTGTTTTGTTTTCCTTTTTCCACTCCTTCCAGGACTTCATTCCCAGACCACCAGTGCCCGGCGCCCGCGTCCATGAAGCCGAATCTCGTGTGGTAAAAGCGCTTCTCAAGGTCGCTTAGGTCTTTGATGTTGTCAATTGCTGTCCAAAGGGAGTATACTGTTCCTAGTGGGTCGACACCCGGTGGATATCGGTCCTGAATCATATAGTTCGCGTTCAAACCAAAAACTCTCAGAGCGTCTCTATAAGATTCGGGCATTTTATCTAGTCCGAATCTGAAGGAATTCGGGCTAATTATGTCGACGGGGGCAATTTTGCCAAGGTATTTCACCCTGTCCCTGATTCTTTCGGCTTCGGTTTTAATGCTGAAATCTCTCTCATCTGGATTCGCTTTCATCTGTTCTATAATCGCAAGTCCTCTGTTATTGGCCATCCTTTCGAGTCCGTCATGAACCATCGAATCATAGTATTTCCGCAGCATTTCATTCCTGAGCGCAAGGCTATTAGAAAAGCGGTCGGCGATTCTGTTTCCGGTTGTTGCAGCTGCCAGCATCAATTGCTCGAGGTCATCATATCTCGTGAAAAATTTAATCATGGCTGGAACAGAATTCGTGAAGAAAGCCGGCCTTCCGCCAACATCCACGAGCTCGGATACTTTTAAAATCGTGTTGACAGTCTGCGGGCTCCAGATTTCCTGTGCGATTAGGGCTGCCTTTGTTGCAGTGAAAAACGCATACTGTGCCGGAACATCGAAATTCTGGGTCAAAATATTCTTCTCATAATCCGCATTCTTTTCATACTCCGCTTTCGCGGCTATGAAAGCTGGGTCTTTGAGCATTTCCCCGATTTCTTGCAGATATTTCCTATTCCCGTAAACCCTGTCGCATATCTCTGGGACAAGGTCTTTGTAATTCGCATCATAGAGCAACCCGCCCTTGTCTTGGAGAAAAGCCGCCTGCTCTTCTGTCGTCATTGTTGCTAGCTTTCTTTGTTCTTCAGGGGTGAGTTTCCCACGAACAATGTCTTGGAAGCGTTCGAATGACTGGGAGTTGGCTGCAAATTTTATTTTATCAAAGGCAATTACTATGTTCTCTGCTGCTAAATCCAAGTCCCCGAGTGTTTTTTTATTTTGAAATTCGCGCCTCGTTTGGTTATGTTCTAGATAGATTATTGCGTATTCTTCTGCAGCATCTCTAATGGGTTTAAGTTGGTGCGTTAAATCCTGCATGACGCTTCGAAATTTACCCAATTGGGAAGACCTGTCGAGTATCACCTGGGTGTATTCCGATTCGTTATCCGTTCCGCTCACAACTCGGATTGTGTTTTGCGGCTCTCCCGGGTTTTTAAGAAGATCAGTATACGCTCTGATAAGTTTGTCAACGTATTCATTCCCGGCTTCCAGCTTGGCCTCCTTGTCCTGCAAGGTTTTGTCAGTAGGAATCGGAAGGGTTGGGGCTTCCGGCATGGTTTTGTCAGTAGGTTCCTGCCCTCCAACTTTAATCTCCTTACCTGCATTCAGGTCCGAAAGGCCAGTTGAAACTTGGTCGAGGACCAGTTTCGCAGCCCGATAGTCGGGTACACTGGCTAGTTGCGATGTCCAGGAGTCTATCGCCTTTAACGCATTCTCGTTCTCTTTGTATGTGCTCCTGAGAGCATCGAGTTGCGAGCAGATTTTTCTCAGCTCTAGTTTCAATGCAATTGGACTGAGAGAATCGGCTCTTGAGCTCGTTTTGTTTATTTTATCTAGCAGTGCGCTCATGCCTGACGGTTCTTCCGTATTCCCAGACGGCTGCAACTGTGCGTTAACCATAAAGAACACCTCGCTCCAAGAGTGTAATGCCTAACGTGTATACCCCTTATAATACGCTCAGGGGCGCTTTAAATACTTAACCCCCAACGCGTTCGAGAAAAATCGAATTTCCTTCATCTAGGATTTCCTGAAATTCATTCCTGCATATTTTGCTTTCGAACCTAGATGCTCCTCAATTCTAAGGAGTTGGTTGTATTTTGCTATGCGTTCGCCTCGTGCCGGGGCACCGGTCTTTATCTGCCCTGAGGCAATGCCGACTGATAAGTCCGAAATCGTGCAGTCATCAGTCTCGCCTGAGCGGTGGCTCACCATTACGCTCTTCTTCGCCCTGAACATCATGCCCGCAGCGCTCAGGGCCTCGCTTACTGTCCCGATTTGGTTGAGCTTGAGCAAAAGGCACGACATCGACTTGGAATGAAGGCCCTTCATCACCCGGATTGGGTTGGTTACTGTCAAGTCATCGGCAACAATCTGCGTTTTCCCCCCGATTTTTCTGTTCAGGGCTGCAAAGGAGTGGAAATCTTCCTCGAAAAACGGGTCCTCAAGGCTCACGATTGGATAGGCCCCGCAGATTTCCTCATAGAACTTGAGCATCCCGTGGTCATTGGTCTCTTTTCCATCGAGCATGTACGCAGCTTTCTTCTCGTCATAGAACGAGCTTGAGGCGGCATCTACCGCAATGAACACTTTTCCTTCGTATCCTGTTTCCTTAATCGCCTCGGAAATCGCGTCAAATGCCTCGCGGGCTTCTTTCATCGGCGGCGCGAAGCCACCCTCATCCCCGACGTTCTTTGCGCCAACCCCGTATTTCTTGACTATGACCTTGCTCAGGGCATGATAGACCTCGCACCCATCTGAAGGGCATCCGAAAATGTCTTTGCCCCTGCCGGCACAACCATGAATTCCTGAATCGAGAGCGAACCTCCTGCGTGCTTCCCGCCGTTCAATATGTTCATGAACGGGACCGGGAGAGTTGTCCCTTTCCTCCCGCTCACTTTCCCAATCCATTCGTAAAGCCAAGCCCCTTCAACCGCTGCCCCGAGTTTAGAAACCGCCATCGAGGTGGCGACCATCGCATTCCCGCCCAACATGTGTTTGTTCTTGGTCCCGTCTAATTTGAGCATCGCCTGGTCGATATCCTTCTGCTTCTTTGGGTCCATTCCCTTGAGATGCTTCGCTATGGAGCCATTAACGTGCGCGACCGCCTTTAACACTCCTTTTCCATTGAACCGCTTCTCGCCATCGCGAAGCTCATGCGCTTCGTGGGTTCCAGTGGATGCGCCAGAGGGTGCGCTCGCGCGAGCAAAATAGGATTTTGTGCTGACATCGACCTCGACAGTCGGGTTTCCCCTCGAATCGATAATCTCTCTTGCGAAAACTTTCGTGATGGTTTCAGGCATGGGACCAGCCTCCGTTAGGCTATTCAAATTAACAGTTTAAATAAGCTACCATGCGAGAAGGAAAATGCTCCATATGCAAAAAAAAATCAACCATTCCCATACCTCACGCAGGAATCGCTTTCTGCCCCGAGCATTTCTCGCGCTATATCGAAAAAAAGATAAAGCAGGGCGCGAGGGAGATTGGGATATTCGGGGGGAAAGGGAGAATCGGGGTTCTTTTGACAGGCGATGCCGGCAGCTCAGTCGTCTTTGCGATTATGAAAGAGATTGCAGAGGATAGAGGGGACGAAATTGTCGCTATTAACGGGCGGGATTTATCTCCGAAAGAGATAGCGAAGTGTGCAAAAAAAATTCCTGTCAAATCCGTCATTGCCGGGCATTCAATCGAGGACTTCATCATTCAAATGCTGGTTTTTTGCTCGGAAAAGAAACCCGCCAAATTGCTGAAACTAACACCTGAAACCGGAATTTGGGGAAAAGTTTCCGGCATATCATTCCCTTCTCCTGCATTCAGGCTCTATAGAACCGAGCTCGAAGAGTATGCAAAATTAAAAAAACTCGGGTATTCCCAGACAAAACAGATGGCCGGGCTCGAGCAGGCACTCTCCTCGTTCATTGAACGCCTCGAGACCAAGCATCCCGGGACGAAGCACAAGATGCTCAAGAGCATGCTTTATTTTTCCGGGCATTGCACTAGAGCCTAATCTCTTTCTCGAAAATTTCCCTCAGGCTCTCTTTTGGGGAGACAGTGAATGAAGCGACCACTTCGTATCCCTTCTTCCCGAGCACTCCTGCAAGAGCCTTCGGCCCATCCCCGGGCGTGCCGTCGTTTGCCGTGATTGCAATCGCTTTCTGCCCTTTCCTGGCCTCGGGAAGGCTCGAAGCGAATGAATAAGCGGGCGGGGCGCAGGTGAACGCCCAGGTGGGGGAGAGAACCGCGATGAGGCCGAAGTCTGCGGGGTTGACATTGGATGGATTTAGTTCGACCGTGTGCTTCCTCATGGCCTGCATGCAGCCAATCAGATAGGCGCTCAGCTTCGAATACCCTTTTTTCGGGATTATTTTCTCGACCGTGGCCTTGTGCCCTTTCGATTCCAGGAACCCTGAAAGCTCCTTTGCAGCTTTCTCGGTCGTCCCCGAGAGCGAGTAATAAGCTACCAACGCTTTCATTCAAATCACCCCTATTTGAAAATTGAAAGGAAGGATATCGCCCCGCTGAGAGCAAGAAACATCACGAACGCAGCTGCGATTATCCCCGCAGTGCTTGCGATTACGAGTCTTTTATCTGAGATTTGGAGTATTTTCCCTACGAGAATCCCTGAATAGGCACCCGTTCCCGGAAGTGGAACCCCTATGAAAATCGCGAGCGCAATCATCTCCCCCAGCTCGTGGTTCTTGTGATATTCCTCAATCATTTTCTCGATTCGCTTCCCGACTATCATCCGCCCTATTTTTTCTATGTGAAAGATGTCCCAGAGGAGTATCAGGCAAATTGCCGCGAATATGTTCCCGGCGATTCCATAAAGCATTAGGGATTGGTCCCCCTGCTGGAATGCGTATATTGCCGCGCCCCTTATTTCCGAAACCGGCAGAAAACCCAGAAGGAACGACACCACTGGAGGCGAAAACGAGCCCAGGAAAGCTATTGTCTGCTGCAGCAATGAGTCGAGCATGTCCGGAGTATTCCCGCGAAGCGTTAATAAGATTATCACTGATGTTAAGTGCACTCCATTTTCAAACACCTCGGTATAATCTCGCGGGGTATTCGAGCACCCCGAGATGAAGCCTCTTCTCGTTGTACCACTCGGCATACTCCGAAAGCCTCCCCAGCCACTCAGGGAACTTCTTCAAGAGTTTCACAAACTCCTCAGCTATGTTGCGTATTGCCCTCTCAACCTTTCCCTTGTCCTGTGGGTAGTATGGGTGGGCAAAGATGGGCTTTACTCCCCTACTCTTATCGACACACCAGTTCTTCCAAGCCTCTTGAAACTGGCAACCTCTGTCAGTGAGGATTTTTTCAGGTTTCCTTCCTGCCTTGCGCATATACTCTGAAAGAAGGTGCGTTATCCCTTCAGTAGTTGGGCACGTATCAAAAAGCTCACAGAGAACCAGATACCGGCTGTAGTCATCTACGCAGACGACTATCCAGAATTTTTCCCCTCCAACAGTGAAAGGTCCCTTTATGTCAAGCTGCCACAGCTCATCCGGCCTGCTTGCCCTGAAGAACTTCCAGTTGTCCTGCCTTACAGGATATCCGTTGAGATGATGCTTCTTGAACACGTCGTTGATGGCAGTCCTGGAAAGTTCAACTACTGGAAGCTTGCAGCCTATTGTTTTCTCAAGAGTATCTGCAATAAATTTAGGCAGGAAAATCAACCCCTGCCGGACTCTTGCAGAGCCCCATTCAAAGGCAACTCTCATGGCAAGAATCGCCTTCTCCACTTCAGGAGTTATCTTTCTGGGCTCAGGCAAGGGCTTTCTATCCCTAAAGGATTCGCCCCCTCTGTGATGGGCTCTAGCACACCAAACCCACACCGTGCTTCTGACTACCCCAAACACCTTAGCGACAAGGCTTTTATTGTTGCCCCTCCTAACTGCATTTACGATGTCTTGTCTGGTGCTGGGGGATAGGTGCTTCGACATTTTATCCCTCCGCCAGCAAGCTGGTCGTTTTTTACGTCGAAAGAAAGAAGAGAGAAGAAAGAAACCGAGAATTAAGCGAAGTGTTCGGATTTAAGGTTTACTTAACAGATTGGGGGGATCCTTAGTCTTCTTTTATGTAGATATAGGCGACAATCGCAATTATGAGAATTGCCCCGATTCCTATGACAACCCACAGGTTTATTCCTCCAAAGTTGAAAGACCAGCCGCCTCCGCCGGTTTGGTTCCCGTCAGTTTGGTTCCCGGTTTGATTAATCGTATGGTTTATCGGAGGAGGGGCCGGCAACCCGTATGTTTCCATCTGGCTCGATACCCCATTGCCCTGCTTGTCGGTTGCCTTTACGAAATATGAAACAGCCGTATCATTTGAGAAAGCGGGAAGGGTTACTGCAAAAGTAGTGGCATCTGTCGGATACATCTCAAGCGGGTCTTTTTCCTGTTCATTCACCCACCAGTAGAGCAGCACTGACGAAAGCCCGCTAGCGAATTCCCCTTCGTCCTTTACCTTCGCGGTGATTGTTTTCTTGCCGTCTGAAAGAGCGGTTCTGGCTACGTCGTATATCTTCGGGGCGTTAGAATCGAACGTGAATGAAATGTCCCTTTCCTTATTCATCTGAATCTGGACTTCTTGGGACCTGCCCCCCGAATCGATGACTAAATTTGCCACCTTTCCGGGGAAGGGGTCGAAACTGACTCGGCCTTTCGAGTCCGTCGGGTATGTCTTATTTCCGAACGATATTCTTGCCAGGTGGCCGATTCCGTTCTCATCAACCACTTTGATTGAAAGCTTATAGAGGTCCAAGGTCGCGTTAATGTCAGTATCTTGGCTTACCCAAACGTTCTTCGATATCTGGGCGTCGTTGAATATGATTGTCGCAAATGTGCTGGCTTGGGGAAGGATGAACTCCGCAACTCCGGAATCGTCGGCTTCCCTGGTCCAGGGGGCGATGTAGACCATTGCCCCGCCCACGGGTTTCCCGGCAGGAGTGAGCACGTTTATCTTGACCCTATAAACAGGTATCAGCAGGGGAACCGGGTCGGGGTAGCCTCGAATGTCGAAGACCCTGCTGTTCGTGACTAAAAGCGAGCCGGCTCCGTACTCGACCCTTGCAGTGGCGAGGTATCTCGTCTGGGAGTCAAGCTGGATGTAATTGCTCATGTTGAATAGGATGATGCCACGGTAATCGGTATATCCCACTTCTTCGTGGTTCTGGTCGCGTTCCGAAAGCTGCCAAGTCATTATCACTTTGGCATGAGGCACTGGCCTATGCTTAGGGTCCTCAACGAGGACGTTTACGGGCTGCTGCCAGATAGCATAAACTGAAGATGCCAGCAGCAGGAATGCAAGCAAAAATGCAACATTTCTCACTGATTCCACCTATATTTTTAATAGCCCCGGTCGGATTCGAACCGACGCAGCAGGGTCCAGAGCCCTGCATCCTTGACCAGTCTCCGAGCTTCCGGCCGCAGCCGAAAACGCTCTAGATGACGGGGCTGCCTTGGCACGAATTTGGAAGTTCAGCTTTATTTAAATATCGCCCTTCGCCCGAAGAACCCGCCTGCTCCCCCCACAAAGTTTTTAGTGGCTCTTTTTAAGGAACTGCGCGCTTTTTCTTCTCTCTTCGTCCGCGCCTGGTTCATCTAGCATTGTTAAAGCCATTGCTTTCAGCCCATGGATTTCCGAGAGAATGCCGTAGAGCTCCCTTTGGGTAACTCGACTGGAATTGACTGGCGCTTCCAAGCATCTCAAGGTATTCGACCTGGCTTGTTCAAGGTCCTTCAACGCCGCATTTGCCAAGTCGTCCGCCTCTACGCCGTGCTCTATCCCCAGGCCCATCAGTTCCTGCGCAAGCGTCAAATTTACTTTTGCCTTTTGCGCGAGCCACTTCGCCGCCGTAGCCAAGTTTTTGCTTTCACCCGAAGTAGTGAACTCTACGAGCTCGCTGCAAATCGAGGACGCCGCTCTAAGGCGCTCAAACATCATTGAACGCACTTCGGAGATTGTTTTTTCATTTCCTTCCCTGCCCACCAGGCGGCTGAGTGCATCGATTCGGGTCTTGTGCGCGAGCGCCTTCTTATAAATGAAAATTGCCGAGAGGCCATGATTGCCCTCGAGACTATGGCTGTCTGCCAGCGCGCTGTAGATGATGGCAAGATCAGCTGCCTGCTTTTCCTTCCTGGCGTATCCCTCCTGCGAATCGGGCCCCACGAACCGATTGGACCTTTGTTCCCTCATTGCTCG
Source organism: Microcaldota archaeon (assembly GCA_021813385.1). Classification (GTDB taxonomy): domain Archaea; phylum Micrarchaeota; class Micrarchaeia; order Burarchaeales; family JAKAKT01; genus JAKAKT01. Next base: position 6,959 of record JAKAKT010000052.1, on the reverse strand, counting down.
CTCAAGAAGGGATGCAGCCTTGCTGAGGAGCACTGTGCCATCGCTGAATGACAAGTCGTCGGCCGCCTTGTCGACAAGCAAACGAGCCCGTTCCCATCTGTAGCCCCCGAAAATTCCGCACGTAGCGAAAACTGTCTTCCTGAAGGCTCCGGGTTCGGGTTTTATTATCGGATTGGCGTTTGCCATGGCACCACGTGGTTTCAAAGAATAAGTAACATATTATCGGAAAACAGGTATAAAAAACTTACCAGGGCACCTTCTTCCACCCCATTTTGTGAGCGAAGATGTTTGCGACCAGGTGCAGGCAGTAGGTAAGGATAACCAGGAAGACGAAACTGTAGATGTCGATAGGAATTGATATGAACGGGAAAGCGAATGCGAGAGCAAAGAAAAGGAATGTGAGCTGGTCCAAGGCGAACGAAGGCTTCCCCTGCTCGGTGCCCATCCTTCTTTTTACGAAGCTGCCGCAGGAATCGCCAACGAGCGCGCCGACGGACAACAGGAAGGAGGCCTCGAAAGTGAGCCAAGGAAACACGAGGGAGAGAAGAACTCCTGCGAGCGTGCCGGAGGCAACTCCCCCGAAGAAGCCCCTCCAGGTCTTCCCGTCCCCAAGAATCCTTTTCTTGTCGTAGAACTTCGCACCGAAATCCATCGGTTGCCCGCCGCCAAGAATTACCGGGCTCGCGTTAGCAACATATGCGGGAATTATGAGTATTATGAGATTGAGCAGATTCTCGAGCATGCTCACACCATTTTGTTATTTTCTTGATATAGTATAAGTCGAGCTAATTAACAGACCACAATCTTTATAACTTTTCGAAATCGAATTGGGCTGCATGGACAAGAGATGGTTAATTGCCGGGGCCCTGGCGCTGATAGTCCTCATTGTCACCGGGGTCATTCTCGTGCTTTGGGCATCCTCCAACCTCACCCTGCCTGGCGAAGGTTGCGTGGCAGTCGTAAAGGTTGAGGGCGAGATTGCGACTTCCGGCACCAGCGGCGGGCTTTTCGGCGGAGGGACGACCGGCTCGGATGATATTGCGGAACTTGCGAAGGAAGCAGATGAGCGGTCTGATGTCAAGGGCGTGATGTTCGAGATAAATTCGCCTGGCGGTTCCGTGGTTGCGAGCAGGGAGATTTACGAATCGATTAAGAATGTCAAGAAGCCGAAAGTTGCCTATTTCCGCGAAGTCGCGGCTTCCGGCGGGTATTACGTCTCGATGGGGACGGATTATATTGTTTCTAACCCTGATGCGATTACGGGTAGCATCGGTGTAATTTCCACCAACCAGGAACTCGTCGGCCTTTTTGAGAAGCTCGGGATAAACGAGACGGCGATTACAACAGGGCCGCACAAGGACATGGGCAGCCCCGCCAGGCCCATGACTGAAGAGGAGAAGCAAATCATCAAAGACATCATCGGTGAGATGTATGCTGAGTTCAAGGGAGTTGTGCTCGAGAGCCGGGGTAGCAGGCTCGACATGTCGCAGTTCGACAAGATGACGGATGGACGAGTGGTCACGGGCAGGCAGGCTTTGAAGGCCGGGCTCGTGGATGCGCTCGGCAACAAGCAGGACGCCGTAAATAAGGCCGGGAACTTGGCAGGGCTCGGGGATGACCCAAAAGTGTGCGACATCGAGAAACCGAAGACCTTCTTCGAGGAGATGTTCGGGGCAGTCGGCCAGGGCTTCGGAAGGGTCCTTGCTGGCGCGACGAACACAGGCGGCTGGAAATTCGGGTATAGATGATTACGTTCACATATCGTAAACGATACGTTTATAAAATATGAACGTTATATTCACACCATATGAACATAATCGCCTTATTCTCAACGAAAGAGCGGGAGAAGATTCTCGACTACCTGCTCGCCCACCCGTCCGAAGAAATAATCATGCGCGAGCTGGCCAGAAAACTGAGCCTGAGCGCCGGCCAGATTCACAAGTATGTGGGGATACTCAAAAAAGAGGGACTTTTCAAGGGAAACAGACTTAAGGAAACGCCGCTCACGAGCTCTCTGCGGCTCCTCTGGAATTTGAAAAGAATTGAGGGGGCCGGAATAACCGGGATACTGCGCCGTCGCTTCGGGAAGGCTGCCGGAATCGGGATGTACGGAAGCTGGGCAAGCGGGACGAACTCCGAGGGCTCGGATTTGGACCTGTGGGTGAAAACTGAAACCGAGCCGAAGGATATAGAGATTGCCGAGGCAAGAAAGGAACTTGAATCTAAGCTCGGGGCGCCGGTGGACATAGTTATAGCGAGTCCCAAAAGATTGGAGCGTTTCAGGGAGAAGAGCGACGCGTTCTATTTCTCGCTTTACAATGGAAAGGTATTGTGGGGTGAAGGCTTGTGATAAGCTTTGACGAGTGCATCGAGCAGGGACTTTTGAGAAAAGTGCCGCCTTCGAAAAGGCAGGCCGAGGAGCAACTGAAGAAGGCAGCAGTCCTTCTTGAGGAGGCAAAAAAGGCGCTGGGGGCGAATCTCCCGAACGCGGCAATGATGTCTGCTTACACTGCGGCCTTGAATGCGGGCAAGGCGGTGCTCTTCAGGGATGGTTATCGGGAGAAAAGTCACGCCTGCGTCGCGAGATATCTGGAGGCGAAATACGCAAAAGAAATCGGGGTTTCCCGCATCTCCCTTTTTGATGAATATCGGGACAGGCGGCACAAGACTCTTTATTCCAGCGACTACTATCCGACTTTGGAAGAAGCAAAAAGAGTCGTCTCATTTGCGGAAGAGTTCATCGCAAAGGCCGGGAAACTGCTAGGACCCTAAGCTAGTAAGGGATAGTCAAACTAGGCTCGGAGGAACAAGCCAGTTTATTTTTCCCACTCCGAGATATCGCTTTCGTGGAATTCAACGCTCTCGCTGACTCCGTCTATTTGTTCAAGTTTTTCCCTGATTCGGTAAATCTCCGCACGTACCACGAGCAAGATTTCCCCTTGGCCGAGTCCCTTGAGCCACGTTTCAGCCTTTTCGAACAGCCTCAATGCTGTTTCATATTCCGAGACCATCTGGTCATATTTGAGAAACTGAAGCGACTTAGTCGGAGCGTAATCGCCTGTGTCGAGTTTTTTTGCTTTTTTCAGGTGTATTTCTGCGCACTTTTTGACCGCCATTGCATCTGCTAAATTGGCTATTCTGGAACCAATTATTCTTTCAGCGAGAACATCCGCCCGCCTTGACTTGGAGAAGAATATCCTCTCGCGAAGAGTGAGGCGCTGGGAAGGTATGTTATGGGGCGGTGCCTGAACCGTGCGGGAGCGAAACATAATGAGAAGCCTATTAGAGCGAAATTTATTTTTATACCCTTCGCTTACGCTGGCTTTGCTACTAAAAGGGTGATTTGAATGGACATTAGGAGCAACCAAAGGAGTTTAGGAGCAGACGATAGGGATAAAAAGACGGGATTCATAGACACTCTTATGTCGAAAGGGCAATCCGAAGGGGCATTACTTATTGTAGTTATCTTGTTTTTATTATTGCTATTTTTCTCCCAAAACAAGACAAAAACCGACATATTGGCTATATCTTTCGTAGGTAAGAACATCGTAAACGCTACGTTCTATTCTGGGGAGATTTCATATTCAAACAAATTATTCAGTTCGTATCCGTCTGGTCCTTATTCCATAATAGCCTTTCCGACCAATAGAACAGGTATCTCTGGTATATACGCCGAACCCATAACATACAATCAAGATGGAACTGTTACTGTGAATGGAGTTGGACAAGTCTTATCAAGTAATGACACATACAAATTGAACAACATTGGTGAAGGAACAGTTGTGTTTTACTTAGATTATCAGAAATATGAGTGTATGGATGTCATACTTATCAATCAAGCTTACGGTCAAGTAGATTGGAAAAAGGTCTGTAAAAATGTCTAAAACCAGTTTGGATAAAAGTAGTGAATTACTATCCCAAATTGCAGGAACACTCATACCAGTTTCTTTAGGTTTTTTGATAGTATTAGTTTCTGGAAAAACTTTAGCGGATTATTCCATACTGATAACATTTTTAACCCCTGTTACTGCTTTCGCATTATACGGAGTTGTATTAATCGGCATTCGAATATTGAACTCTGATGAAGAGAATGTTAAAAAGACGAACTTTACCTTTCAACAAATACTTTTTTTCATTTCTGTTTTACTAATGATAATCACTTATGTTATGGTGTATCTTGCCCTCAGCAAATCCCAAAATTAATTTCCAAAATTTCCTTCAATCCCAAGTTCGTGCATCTCGTGTATCACCACGACGATATTATGTGCTATTATCTTACATAGTAGCTCGTTTTCCTGTGCTTTTGGGTTCTTGCTTTTCAATGTATCTCCGAACTTGCGCTTTATCATAAAAAACGTAGTTTCGACGTTGCTTCTCTTGTGATAGTGCTTCGAAAACTCCTCTTGGTTGTATTGAAAATAGTGAAACATCTTAGTCCACAGGTAGCTCCCCCTGCTGTTGCCCGTTGCGTTAGACCTGAACGGTATGTATGCCATACCGCCGACCTCATTAACCGTCTTGATGTTCTCCCTGCTCGAATAGGCTTTGTCTGCGGATACTTCGCTCATGGTAAAGCCGTTTTCATGCGTCGTCTTGACAAGAGGAGTGAAAAGGGGCGAATCTGCGCCATTCTCCCCTGTTATTTCAACCGCCGTTATGATGTTGGTTTTAACGCCTGTGCAGATGTGTGCCTTAACCCATCTGTGCGCCTTGCCGAGCTTATACTTGCTGTTGGCGTATTCGTTGAAGCTTGTGGTGCGGAAGCCCGAACTATCAACTGCGAACTCCGTATCAACCGCCTTTAGGGGCTGTGCAGACAGGCTTACCAACTGATGCAGGATGGCGGTTAGCTCTTCGTGGTTAAGGAACTTGTTTATTGCGTTGTAGTTGGGGGCGTTGTCTATCAATTGCCTTGCCTCTGCGTTCTTGAACAGGGAGTACGCTCTTCGGCTCGAAAGTTGGGAATAAACCTTCTGAATGGCGCAAAATAGCTGTTTTTTCATGCTAAGGCGTGGTCTGCCCATCTCTTGTGCTGGCTCTTCAACGCTATTAAGCAGGTCTGAAAGGAGCTTATCAAAGAGGTTTACCTCTACGTTTTGTGCTTGAGTGTAGGCTTTCCATGCTTGCTTGTAGGTTATCCTTACCTTTTCGGTGTTTATGCCGTTGGGCGTGTCCTTCTCAACAGAAAGGTAGTATCTTACGGCAAAAGCGTGTTTGCAGGTCGTCTTATGAAACGTTGAATCAGGGCAGTTGCATTCAAACTGCTCATTCACGAAATACGATGTTTTCCTTGACGTTTGGCTTGGCACTACCCAGCCGTTAGGCTTCTCCACTATCTGCGCCGTCTTTGCGATTTCAAAACCTTTTTGCTGTCTCATGTTCATTTTCTCCTCCCCCCCGTAAAACCACATAGTTATAATATCTTAATTATCTAATATTAGATAATTATTCGTTTCTTTATAACTATATTATATATGTAAAAGTATATAAATATATCTTTTCATATAATTATTGATTATCATGTTAAGAAGGGATGAATTAGAAAACACGTGGGAACTTTACGGACTTAGGGAAAATCCGTATTCTATACAAGCCATTTATGTGTTGGGAGGCATTATTCCGATTGAAAGCTTCGTTGGGAGAGAAGAACAAGTAAGTAGGCTAAAACGGATAGTTGGCTCAAAGGGAGGTTCGAGAACACTCGTTTACGGTGATATAGGGGTTGGAAAAACATCGTTTGTTAATGTCGTTAGAGCACAAGCATATCACAGGGGATTTTTTACTCCATTTAAAGAAATTATAGTTGTCGAAAATTGGGAAATAGATGACTTTATTGCAAATACCCTAAGTGCTATCTATGCGTCATGTAAACTTCTTGGGGATAAGAAACCACTTCAACCAAAGACCTATTCAAAACTTGAAAATCTTTTTGAAATCGCTCGTGAAGAAAAAGATGTAGGAGTATCTGTAGCTGGTTTTGGCGGTAATTACTCGGTGAGAAAAAACACACATGGTTCTCCAAGCACTATGTCGTTAATTGCCTTTTTCCAAGAAGTTATAACAGAGATAAACAAACACACTGGAAAGGATGTGATTATTCACTACAACAATCTTGAATTAATGCCCGAAAAAAATCTAAAAAGACTATTTGATAACCTTCGAGATTTTTTCCAAACCCCAAACGTGCATTTTATTTTTGTCGGCAATCTAACTGTATTTTCCAGTATGCAATCAATCCCAAGATTTTCTTCTATATTAACTGATAGCCCAATTAAAATTGAAAATTTATCGATTGAAGAGATAAAAACAATATTGAAAATCAGAATGGAAAAAATGAGAATATCGGAAAAAATAACCTACACAGTCCCCCATACTGATTCTTCGTTGCAATCGTTATATGAATTATACAAAGGAAATATTAGAAACATCCTAAATAGTCTTTCAACGGCAGTTCTTTCAAAAACAACAGAGAGGGCGATTAGATTAGATGAGTTCTCTTTATGTACTACGCTGAGAAGTATATTGGAAGATAGATATTTATCAAACTTGCCAAATCGTGCGAGAGATGTTCTTCTGGAAGTTGTGAAACATGACGAAATTACCAATAAAAGCATATCCGACAAACTACATATTGCAAGGTCTAATGTTTCTGGATACTTAAAGGATTTGGAAAAAGAAGGTTGCGTTCACGTGAGACGAAAAAACGGCAAAGATAAATTTTGGTCAGCGCAACCACAAATGAAATGGTATATCCTAAAATTCGATGAAGATAGAGCAAAACAACGTTCTTTAAGAGAATTTTAAGTTTAGGAGCAATCTTCTGACATTAGGAGCAACGATGACTAAATGTAGCGTGAACTAACATCTGTCCGCTTTTGTTGAACGAACATTTGTCCGCTTTTTGAGCTTTGGTTTTCTCCTGTTAAAATACTTTTTGTCGAAATAAATCTCGGCTGGAG
>JAKAKT010000077.1 GCA_021813385.1 Microcaldota archaeon | reverse complement strand
GATAACCGATGCTTTCTCGAAAGAGCTTAGAAACTCTGAAAAGATAAAGCTCTCCTTCAGGAGGATGATTGGGAGGTCGATGATTACCGAACTCGAGGCATCGGCTCTGCTGTGCGTTTTCAAGAAAGCCAAGGGGAGGGTTAGGGACAGAAGAAAAACCTAAAAATAGGGATTGGGCCGCTGAACCTAAGCGGTCGGCGGCTTCTTCGACTTCACGATTTTTATCTTCCCAGGAGTGAGAAGAATCTTGTCGTTGTCGATTCTCGCGATGTCGCCGTTTATCCTGTTGACATACTCCTTCAAATCGGCGACAATCAACTTGAGCTTCGCGGCGTTCCTCGCCATCGGCGACATATTGAGCAGGATGATGTTCCTCTGCTTTAATTCATCCTCAATTATCTTTATGTCAGCCTCGCTTTCGAGTGCCACGGGCTTTACGTAGAAGTCTGCGGGTTCGTGGAGAACGTCGACGTTCTCGAGCTCAACGGTATCCATGTACTCCTCAATGTCCATGTCCCTTGAAAAGCCGAATGCCTTTGAGAGCTTGTGCAATATGCTCATTTTTCCACCTCGGTACGCCTATAGAATGCCTAACGTAACAGTTATTAAATCCTATATTATAAATCTTTCTGTCCGGTGGTGCTCTTGCCAGATTCTTTCAAGGAAATCCTCTCCCGAGAGTCAGTGTTCGTCAAGCGCGATGTGCTCTCGCCGCATTACATCCCCGGAAAGCTTCCTCACCGTGAAAAAGAGATTGAGAGAGTGATGAGGTCTGTTTCCCCTGCTCTTGAGGGCGGGAAGCCCAGGAACCTTTTCATCTATGGCAAGACCGGGACAGGAAAAACGAGCACTGTTAAGTACGTGCTCAACAAGCTCCAAGAGGAGGAGAGCGGAAAATCGGCGCCAATCTCTTTCATAAACTGCAGGCTCTACGGCTCGCGCTACAAGGTGATGCAGAAGATTGTGCAGGACCACATCCCGGATTTCGCAAAACCGGGCTATGGGATATCGTTCTTCTACGAGAGGCTGCTCGACTGGATTGAGAAAGACGGGAAGCAGCTAATTGTAGTGCTTGATGAAGTGGACATGGTCAAGGACCTGGATGACTTGCTTTATACCTTGACAAGGTCGAACGATGACTTGAAAAAGGGCGGGGTCTCGCTCCTCGGCATATCCAACAGGCTCAATTTCAAGGAGAAGCTCGACCCGCGCTCGATGAGCAGCCTGCTTGAGACCGAGATTGTCTTCTCGCCATATAACTCGAGGGAACTCGCGTCCATTCTCGACGCCAGGAGCAAGACGGGATTCGCCAAGGGAGCAGTCGAGGAATCGGCGATAAACCTCGCATCCGCGATAGCTGCGCAGGAAACCGGAGATGCCCGCTATGCGCTGAAGCTCCTGCTCAGGGGGGGCGAAATCGCTGACGAGAGGGGCGAGCGGCCGGTTACAGACAAGCATGTCGAGGAGGCGAGGAAGAGCGTGGATGAGGGGGTCGCTACGGATGCGATAAGCACGCTCCCGGACCACCAGCAGATTGTCCTGTATGCGATTTCCAAATTAACGCTGCGGGGCTCCCGCTATTCGAGGCTGGGGAACGGGGACAGTGACGGCGAGAACTACCTGCTTTCAGGGGAAGTCTACGAGGATTACGTGGATTCTTCGAAAAAATTCCACAAGATGCCGAGGAGCGCACGCTGGTTCAGGCAATACCTTAATGATTTGGAGATGCTCGGGCTGATAACGATGGTGGATTCCGGAAAAGGCCAGCGGGGGCACACGCGGTTCATAAAGATTGCTTACTCCGCAGAAAAGGTTCGGGATATTGTCGAGAAGCAACTGATGGGCGGTTAGGTTATGGGCAAGGTTGATGTTTCGATTGTCGATTTCCTTTTCGAGGCAGGGGCGCTCAAGAACACCCCGAGGAGCGGGTGGCTGACGATAGGGATAAGGCAGCCCGAGAGCGTTGCCGACCACTCGTTCAGGGTTGCGCTTCTAGGCTGGGTCCTCGCGAAGCTCGAGAAAGGGGATGAAGGGAAAGTCATTAAGATGTGCCTCCTGCACGACCTTGAGGAATCAAGGCTCGGGGACCTGCACACGGTGAACAGGAAATACCTGGTGGAAAAGGGGAGCGCTTATGCCGACATTTTCAAGGGCTTGTTTTGTGGCAAGGAGTTTGGCGAGCTGGTGAAAGAGCTGAAGGCGATGAAAACCAAAGAGGCAATCATCGCGAGGGACGCAGACAGGCTCGAGATGGTTTTCCAGGCGAAGGAATACGCGGACCAGGGGAAGAAGTATGTCGGGGACTGGATTAGGACCGGGACTGAATCCCTGAAAACGAAAAGCGCGAAGAGGATTGCAAGGGAAGTTGTCAAGCGGGACTCGAGAGCGTGGCTCTTCGGGATAAAATAAGACTCTGGTAGAGATTCGTTGTTCGTTCTTATTTTTGCCCGTCGCCCCAGCTCATCACTATGAGTATCAGGGCTGTTGCTGAGGCTGTGAGAAGGAGAACCCCGAACTTGCTCGGGACCGAAAGAAGGCTGTACATTGCGAATATTATTGTCCCTATTGACAAAGCGAGGCCGAGCCAGTAGGACCAGCTCTCGCTCAATAATATTCCGTAGCCTGAGGCGAGGTATGCAAGCGCTTTGAGCGCTTCAACCACAAGCCCGGCTATCTCCCCGGGCAATGAAACCGAGGCGGACTTTGAGAAGAAGAGCTCCTGCACGAGCCTTACTCCGGAGTACAGGCCCCTTGCTGCGACCGCAAAGCCGAGAAGGACCAGGATGCCTCCTGCTGCCATCTGCTTTGTGGAAAGGAAGGATTTCTCCTTAATCGCGATTGATGACTCAGCCATCGCCTCGACGCAGTCGAGGCATAATTTTCGCTCCCCGACGTTCTCAAGGCAACCTTCACAGAAGACGTTCCTGCAGAACATGCAGGCGCCTACTGCGTCCAGGTTTGGGTGGTTGAGGCATTTCATACAAATCGCGCTTGAGGGGGAGAGTTTATTTGTTATACTTCCTCATCGCTTGCCTCTTCTTCTTTTCGTATATCCTCCTGTGCTTCCCGCAGCTCGGGCAGTAATATGCTGTCTGAGTGTGGAACACTTTTATGTCGTCGGCACTTCGCAGGTCTGTGCTATACATGACCCTGCTGTCATAGCGGACTGACTTGCTCCTCCTGACGCTCCTGCCGCAGCCGGCACAGACCATCAGTTGGTCACTTCCTCGTCTGGCTCCCATTCACAATCCCTCCTAATCATTAAATCCCTCGGGCGCACCCAGTGGCGTTAGCGAACGAACGCTGCCAAGAGGCGTTCCGTCGAGCAAATAGACATTGGACTCCTCTAATTTAAAGATTTTATTATTCATCAACGGACCATGTGTCCCTTCAGGCGGATTCCTGTTCAGCACTGCCCCGCTAGTCAGGGGATTGAAAGCTGGGGCGATTATCCCCTTTGCGTCCGGGCTTAGGTTTGGGTACCTTTCTTTCGCTTCAGTTGAAAACTTTCCAATGCACCAAACCTTGCGGACATGCCTCCCCCCGACAGGGTCAATGAATTCGACTGTCGGATGCTGGTGGGCCATTATGATTGTCTTCTGGGACATCGCCTCGCTCGAAGGCCATGCGTGGCCATGAAAAAAGGAGATGCCGCCGTGAATGAAGCCTCCGGCAGGGGCAATCTCGACTTTCTGCCCCTGAAGAAACCGGGCAAGATTCCCGTCGTGGTTTCCCAGGGTTATTACCACGCGCGCTCTTGAGGAGACCGCCCCGAAAAATTTTACGAGGTCTTTTGTTTCCTCGAGTGGAGTGTCTGGGACATTATGCTTTACATCTCCGAGGAATATTACGAGTTCGGGCGAGTATTGGTCTAAAAGCTCGATTGTTTGCTCGAGCATCCCTTGCATTTGCGACCCGACCCTCACCCCTTTCCCGAACAACTCGTGCTCTAGGCCTAGGTGCAAATCAGCAAGAACGAGCGCGTCTTGGGTAATCAGGGCGGGCCTGCCTGGAATGAAACGGAGCATTCTAACCCTTTATACGGACAGCGTATTTGCCTGGCGCCTTGGCCCCGATTTTCTTCGCAATCTCGGACTTCTCGGGGTCAAACACCACGACATAGCTGGACCACTTGTCAGTGAGCTCGGTGGAATTGCAGCCTGGGCACACGTGGCCCTCGGAGATTATCAGCCGGCACTTCTTGCACGCCTTGTCAACCATTTGAATCGCCTCACTTTTTCATCCAGTCGAGCTTGCCCAAACCCTCGGGCCTCATCGTCAGCCCCGCCCTCGTCTCGGGAATCGTGGATTTCAGGCTCACTGTCGAGATTTTTGCCTTAACGACATCGCCTTTCTTCAAGAGCTTCTTGCTCTCCTTGCCGATGAATGCCGGCACTTTCTTGTCGTATGAGAGGAAATCGTTTGTAATCTGCGAGAGGTGCACGAGCCCGTCGAGCGGACCCATTCTCACGAACACCCCGAACTCTACGACCTCGCTGACATCTCCCTCAACCACTTCATTCACTTCAGGCATGAACGAGAGAGCGTCGAAAGAGACCCGGTGGTACGAGGCGCCGTCGCCCGGGATTACCGAGCCCTCGCTCACGTCCCGAACGTTCCAAATCGAGAGCACGATGCCAAGGTCCTTGTCCACTTTTCGCTCGTACTTCTCCCTGAGCAGGTGCACGAGCGTCGAGTTGATTTCTGTCGAGAAATACTTCGGCGGAACCCGGACCATGTCTGAAATCGTCGAAACCCTGTACATCAAAAACCACCTTCTTGTGAAACATTATTATTCAAGCGAACGCGAGCCTTGAGCGCCCCAAGAGCACAATCGACCTGACTCCTTTTTCCCGCAGCCTCCTCCTCAGGGCCGCGTCGTTTGTGCAGGCGATTGCGCCAGCCGAGGAGCAGTAATCGACTATCCAATCATCGGCGCTTTTCGAGGTCGATATAACCTCTGCACCTTCTTTCCTGAGCATTTCGAGGGCAAATGAAGCCCCCCTGCCTGACGGGCTTTTGCTTTTTTTGAGCCCCTCAAGCTCTTTTATCACCGGGCCCCCTGTCACGAGCGTATAGCCACCGGGCAACAATTCATTGAGCTCCGCGATGGCGTTCACTTTGAATTTATAAGCGCTCATTAGAAAATTGGCGTCAACTACCAGTGTTTGCATCCCGTATAGTTCTGTAAGAGAAGTATTTTAAAGATTCACAAGGGTTGGAGGGAGCTTCAGGCATCGGATTCTATCTTCGCCCCCTCTGGCCCCCCGCTCTGATTCAGGGGAACTTTCTCGAACTTCTGACTTCTGGCA
>JAKAKT010000096.1 GCA_021813385.1 Microcaldota archaeon | reverse complement strand
GAGAGTCTTGGAGAATTTATTAATTTGGGCGTAAATCTTTGGCATTGACTTCTTGAGTTCGGTTATTTGGGCAGGAGTCCTGATTCCTGCAACTACGTCCTCGCCCTGGGCATTCACGAGGTACTCCCCGAAAAGCTTGTTCTCCCCGGTAGAGGGGTCCCTGGAGAAGATGACCCCTGTCCCGCAGTCCGAGCCCATGTTCCCGAAAACCATCGATTGCACGTTGATGGCTGTCCCGAAGCTGTCGGGTATCTTGTGAAGTTTCCGATAAATCGCAGCGCGCTTGTTATTCCAGGAGTTGAAAACCGCAACTATGGCCGCCCGAAGCTGGCCCCAGGGTTCCTGCAAAAACTCCTCGCCTGTCTCTTTCCTGATAATTTCCTTGTAGATGGCGATAAGCTTCCTCAAGTTCCCTGGCTTGAGCTGGTAATCGTATTTTGCACCTGTTTCCTTCTTCAATTCCTCGAGGGCCTTTTCGAAATTATCATGCTCGACCCCGAGCACCACATCCCCGAAAGTTTGGATGAAGCGCCTGTAAGAATCGAGCGCGAACCGCTCATCCTTGGTCAGCTTTGCGAGCCCCTCGACGCTTTTGTCATTGAGCCCGAGATTCAGGACTGTATCCATCATGCCTGGCATCGAGACGGGCGAGCCTGAGCGCACTGACAGGAGGAGCGGGTTCTCGTCATCCCCGAATTTTTTCTTCGTGGCCGACTCTACCTTCTTCATTGCCCTTTTAACGTCATCAAGCAGGCCGGATGGGATGCGCTGTGTCGCGAGGTAATCTGTGCACATTTTCGTTGTAATGATGAAACCGGGGGGTATGGGCAGGCCCATCCTGGTCATCTCGGAAAGATTCGCACCCTTCCCGCCGAGGAGGTCCCTCATTTCCGCTGACCCTTCCCTGAAAAGATAGACCTTTTTCATAGACTGCACCCCCGCCGCATCGAGGAGGCACATCCTCCGCGAACAGCGCCAACCCGAACCTCCGGGGGTGAAGCCTCCTTCGGTTCGGAAACCAACTGCTTCGTTTAGGCTCTTCTCGCGTTCGCTCGCGAAATTTTTTGAACTATAGACCGCTTACTTCTTGACGCGGATGTCTTTTCGCTTTGGCCTCAGGAACTTGTAGCCGCACTTCCTGCACCGCTCGACACTTGACTTGTTCCTGGACTTGCACTTCTTGCAAATCACAATCTTGCTTATGAACGCATCTGCAATTGGAAACTTCCCCACACAATCACCTTGAATTATCAGAAGGACTTACAATAACGAAACACAGGTTTAAAACATTAACGCTGGCTATGCGATTTGGCTGCCCACGTTCCGATTCAACCGCAGCTAGTCAGCATTAGCTCACGGCCAAATGCCTCACGAGTTCATTTTGCCAGTAGCGAAGCGGGAGCCGGGGAAGAAAACTATCAAGATAAGGGTGGTTTTGGAGGCGAGAGAGACAGCTGGGATAAGTTTAGCGTATGTTGCTTTATCCGTATCTCCCGAAATTTATGCTCTTCTCGTTGTTGTCCTCCCTTTCCTCTGGATAGACGTTGTTGCAGTCCGCTTTGGCGAGCAGGGTGTTGTTGCCCTCTACTGACGCCAAGAAAAACTGCTGGGTGAAATCGAGCGACTCGCCGGGCTTCAGAGAGGCAGTATAGTTGATGTGGGAGAAGAGGTTCCTGCCGTAGCCGTCCCAGAGGCATGTCACGAGCGGGGTTGCGTCGCTTGCATTGAAAGCCACTTCTCCGATGTTCTTTATCCTCGCTGTAGCTGTCACTTTCGTGTTCGAGATTGAGTTTATCCAGAGCCCATCGACTATAAGGTCCGGAAGCTGCACCCGCGTTATGTTGAAGCCAACCCTCCTGGTCCCGTTTTTGTAGCCCTCCATCGTGCAGTTCGCTTCCATGGCATATGAACCAATCGGGAAGCCCTGGAGTATGAACTCATCGTAGTACCAGTGTTCCCTGTTGCTCTTGTACAAGAGCGGGCGGCAAAGGGATGCGGGGCCTGAAATGCAATAGGAGCAGTTGGATCCCAGGATTTCGCTCGCATTATCCTTGTATTCGACCTTCACCTCAAGCTTTCCCATGAACAGGGCGGGGCTTGGGTTGACCTCAATCGAGAGCGTAGTGTTCTTTCTCTCCGAGGTGCAGTAATTTAACGAATCCTCCACGTTTCCTTTCCAGCAAAGGAACCTGCCCATTTCCACTGGAATCAGCAGCCCGTCGAACCCGAACGTAACGGATGCCGACCCGACGCTCCTTGCAGAGACTGCATTCACCTTGGCGATTCCTCCACCATTCATCAGGTAGAACTCGCCTTGGGCTGCCTTTCCGGTCTGTATCTCTTTCACAGAATCGTAGAATGAGAGAACCAACTCGTGGTGCCCGTTTTCCTTCTGAATGAATCCAGAGACTTTAATCGCGTAATACGGTGCCTGTTGGAAGGGCGGCATGGGATTTTCAAGCATTGAGGAGAACTCCGAGCCTGCATAAAGCGTGTTATCCATCCTAAAGCCCGAGATGTAGATGTCGTTCGAGATTGTGCTTATTACTGCCTGGCCGGAATAGAGCGACGCGCATGCGGAACAGTTCCTGTTCGAGAGGGAATTGATTATTGGCCCACCAATTGAAACGAGGCTTTGACCCGGAATCACGGCATATTCCGGCACAACCAGCTGCTCGGGATTGTCTTTCGCCATTGAAATGCATCCGAGCTCTTCTTTCTCCGCCCGAACGCACATGGCGCTCATTGAAGCGATAGTCGTCGCCAGGTAGGCTCCTGCAAGAGCCTCTTCGGTGGAAGCCTGGGCACCGATGACGACCCTGACCACCGGCTTCCCAGTTGCATCGATAAGCTTCGTTTTGCCAAAATAGGAGTTGCCCCCGCATCCCAAGACGGTGTAATTGATTTTCGAAACGAACTCCTTTGCCGATTTCATTGCATCTTTTCCTGAGCCAACTACGGCGATTATGCTCCCCTTGGTCTCTATGAACGATGCGCTTTCGCCATCATTATTCAAGCCAACTGCCTCCCGGAGAATGGCGTTTGTCCCTGGGTTTCCGACTGCGATAATCGTCCCCTCTGGGCGTGCCGAATCAAGGGTTAAGAGCTGCGGAGGATTCTTGTAGGGCTCGACCCTTTGCCCGCCTGCCTTTATCATCACGTCGCAATTGTATTCTCTGGAGGAGAGGGTTCTCGCTATTCTAGCGGCGAGGACCACTTCTTCCGGGGGCGCCTTGTTCCCAACTGCCACCAGGCTTACGACCGAGCCCGTCGAATTGACCAGGGTGATTCCGAATGCAGAAAGTGATGGGAATGTGCCCCTTGCCTCTATTGGACCCGAAGCGAGGGAGGTTTCTCCTGAACCGTACATGTAATCCTCAAGTGCTTCGCTTTCAGAGAGTTCCGGCCCGAGCAGAACCGATGCCGAGAAGCCGTCATCGGGGCTGAGAGGCGCCTGGACTAGCTTGTTCCTGCCATCTACTGATGCAAAGCCTCGCTTGCTAACTATCAAGAGCCCCCCATTGAGAGGAACGTGGGAAAGCTGAGCTTTTCCAGAGGAATCTGTTTCAGCGACCTCTAGAAGCGCGCCCATTGAACCATCTGAACCAGAGGGGATGAAATACAACTCAACCCGTGCGCCGTCGAGCGGCTCCTGTGACGTGTTGGCGCTGGCCTTTGTCCTGTTCATAAAATATACGAGCACTGTGCCCTTGGTTTCGTTGACCCATTCGGTATCCTTGCCTCCGATGGGGGCGCCAAAAGCCAATTCAGATGCTGTTCGCTCTATCCTGTCTGAAGGGTATTTCTGGGATGCAATCACGATGAAGGCGTCTCCGCTCTCGTTAATTCTTTCGTAAGCCAATCCTTTCAACAGGCCTTCTGAGACTCTTCTGCAAGCAAGTTTCCCGCTTTTGTCTATCAAGTCCGCAACACTCTCGTTATTAGTGAAGCATTTCAGGTTGCCGGCATTCTTTACTCCGGATAGGTATGATACAATCTGCCCATTGCCCGATATGAGCAGGTAATCCGCCTCCTGCCTGCTGAATGCTGCTGCAACTGCCTTGCCCAGCCCGTTTGCGATTTTCACTGTCCCAAGCTTGTCTCCCTGATACGGGAAAAGCGAGTCAGGCCGGATGGCCCCCGAAAGCAGCGATACGGCAACTGACGGGTCGTAGCTCTCCTCGAGCAGGTCGACGCACCTTTTTCTGGAAAGCTTCTCTGAGCCGGATGACGCCACAACATCTCCTGCTATGAGTCTTGGCGACCCTGGGCCTTCGTTCTCAAGATAATATTTCAAGAACACTTTCCCTGTGAAGGTGCTGCCTTTCGCAAGGGTATTCCCAGCGTCGTAGCACGGTATCTCGTCGAGCCATACCTCATTCCCCTTATCGATGACTGTATCCGGTATTTGGACGTACCTGAGGTTCTTTGAGGAAAGGGATGCCCCGCCGCAGGAAGCATCGGTGACCACCATTCTATTCTCTCCCGCGCCCTTTATTTTTATCCTGAGAAGCCCAGCCTCGAACAGCTGGCCCCTGCAGGAGAATTCTGAGGCGAAACGGCAGAGCGTATTAACTTGCGAATTGCTGTCTATGGCGAAGGCGCCTATCCCGTCATCACGCTTCCAGAGGCAGACGGGATTCTTTTTTTCGGTGTCGGATTTCATGTAAACAAGCGTGAGGTCCTTCCCTCCCGCCTTCAGTGATTCTGTTTCGACTCCGCCTAACAGTTCGCCTATGGCCGCAGCTGCTGACTCGGGCTTCATCCCGGTCCTTATGAACATTGCCCATATCCTCGTCCCGCTCCCATATTCGCCGACAGCAATAGAAGCTCCATCGACGTTCTGCGTGTTCCACCCGTTGAAACCAAAGACTGGCACTAGCTCGCTCGCGCCCTCCTTTGTAATCTCCATGTAAGCTGCCCCGCTCATCCCCTCGCTGGGCATAATCGAGAAGAGCTCCGCCTCGTAACTAGTCTTGAAAAAGTGTTGGTAAAGCAGGAAGCCGCCTGCGAAAACCAGAAGGAATGCGATTAATATCACTGGGATTAGGACTTTTTTTTCTGGGAGTTCCAATTTCGCACCGCTTTAATCTCGAAGCTATCAGTTAAATATATTTGCCCGCCAGAATTTAACCGAATGCCTCCGTAGCTCTCCGAACCGCGGAGGGGGACACCTGTTTTAGCTCGTCATGCTCCCCCGCGACCGAACGAAACTTGTTAAATATGTTTTCTTCCAAGATTTACCGCGTGCCTCCGTAGCTCAGTGGTAGAGCGCTCGCCTTGTAAGCGAGAGGTCGAGGGTTCAATCCCCTCTGGAGGCTTATTAATAAATAATGGGTGAATGTTTGCTCAATCGGTTAACTTCGCAGGACTTTGCCGTAGCAATAGGTTTTAGCGTCATTGCCTCTGCAGTTCTCTCTGTGCTAATCAGTGTCCCTTACCCGTTGATTTATTTTCTTGCGATAGTGATTGCGCTCATTACACTTTAT
>JAKAKT010000016.1 GCA_021813385.1 Microcaldota archaeon | reverse complement strand
ATGGCAGGATCACCTTCTTCCTTCATCTTTCAGTTCTCTCCCCAAAGCGATTCCCGAAGCTACTGCTTTTATTGTGTCATCAAGATCAGAGTCATTAACAAACGCTTTTCCTCCAATCAATGCTTTAAGTAAGCGACAGATATAACGATAGTTTATACGGTGCCTGATTTCAATTTTCTTGTATAACGGTCTTGGATTTTTGCTAGTCTGAAGAAGATTACACTTACCCCTACCATTCGACGCTATATAAGTTACCGGCAACAAAACGAAGCCGACTTTTTCAAGATTCACGTATTTTTCCGATTTTGTCGTTTCTTGAATCGTAATAAAAAAATCCTGTTTCATCCCCTTTTTCTTTAGAATCTCGTCATAGTCAGAGAACGGTTTCTTGTTGGCGTAATCAAAATTCTTGTCATGAAACTGTGTTTGGGGTTTATAACCCCCCACGCTCAACGCATCTTTCGCGTTCATTCTATTCGTCTCGGTCACCAGTCGGCCTGGATATCAGCGGTTTGGTATATCCTTCATGAATTCCGGGAGATTTCCGTCATCAGACACCCGGGTTCGCCATCCTTTTGCTCGCAAATGAACGTTCTCCCACGCCCCGTAATTAAGGGGATCATCTGTATTCTGCAAAAACGCTTCTGCTCTTGGTGGAGGGCGCAATGTGTATCACTTGGGTTGCATTCCTAAATTTGGGCACTGCCACTGCACGTCACTTTTTCGCCTTCCCCTGGCTCGCGACCGCTTCCATCGCCCTCTTTACCTCTTCCGGGTCTCCCAAGTAGTATTTTTTCAGCGGGCGCAAGTTGTCGTCCAGCTCATAAACGAGCGGGATTCCAGTCGGGATGTTCAGCTCGGTGATGTCCTTCTCCGAAACATTGTCGAGATGTTTCACAAGAGCCCTCAAGCTGTTCCCGTGAGCCGCGATTATCACTCGCTTTTCCGACTTCACTGCCGGGGCAATTGTCCCGTTCCAATACGGCATAAACCTCGCGACAGTGTCCTTCAGGCATTCGGTGGTCGGGATGTCCTTCGGGTTCAAATCCTTATAGCGCGGGTCCTTTCCCGGATAGCGCGGGTCTTTTTTCTCTAGTTCAGGAGGCCTCACGTCATAGCTTCTCCTCCAAATCTTCACCTGCTCCTCGCCGTATTTCGCAGCCATTTCGGGCTTATTGAGCCCCTGCAGGGCGCCGTAGTGTCTTTCATTCAATCTCCACGAGTTATAAACCGGAATCCACATCAAATCCATCTCGTCGAGAGCAAACCAAAGGGTTCGAATGGCTCGCTTTAGAACGGACGTATAAGCAAGGTCGAAAGCATAGCCCTCCTTCTTCATCAGTTGGCCGGCTTTTCTCGCCTCTTCGCTGCCTTTTTCGGACAAATCAACATCAGTCCAGCCAGTAAACCGGTTTTCCTTGTTCCAGAGGCTCTCGCCGTGCCTGAGCAGTACGAGCTTGTGCATAACTGGCTTTCGCAAGGCAGATATAAAAAGTTAGACCCGCGATCCGGCACTCTCCCAAGCTCGCAAAAAAGCCGCTTCATCATTTTTTCCTGAATGGGTCAACAAGGTCAAGTAAAACGAAATCAAATCCGTGTTGTCCATTCCATTTGTGTCTTACTAACACATCATTAGGAATTGGTCTGATTGAGACTCCATTGGCTGACAAGGCATTTGCAAATGAGTAGAACGCGCTATCAACCGCCTCGGCGATATCCGCTCTCTGTTCCTGTGCTTTCATCTGCTCTAACGTAGGCAATTCGAAATATTGCAAAACGGCCTTCCCGCGTTCCGCGAAATATGACGATTGGGACTCGAAGCCCTTAGTTTCCAATTCTCGCGCGGTTCTTGCCCCTCGTATGGCCTTCTTGACTGAAGCATCACCGTAAGGCGCAAGAAATAGCCTCAACATGTCCATTACTGGATGTGCCATCTCCCCGGTCTGGGTTTGTCTTTTCACCAAACAGGAAAACGCTTTTTTGCCGAGTCTGTGTTTAAGCAATCTCCAGTATGTCGAAATCCAGTGTATCTTATATTTCTTCATCACGGCCTTATGGTCAGTGTCGGTTGTCACCAAATACACAGTACCCTCCAAACCCTTTCCCAATTCTTTCTCAAGCTTGAATTCGCCTCTTCGAACTTTTCTTACGATTCCTTTTTCGGTTTGGTCCATCTTGCCGGTAAACGTGTGGCGGCTGAAAAATGGAAACCATCTCGCTTTCAATCGTATCTCAAAGCCCAAGAGCTCCCCAAATTCCCGAGTTGGCTTCTCGCTCTCTCCTTTCTCGTAAATACGAATCCGCTGACTTCTGAAACGCATAGCACCATCTGAGTGGCATATATCATGATTTTAGATTTATTAAACTTCGTTATTTGTAGATTGTCGCATAAATCAGCGAGAGGGCCCTGAGAAACGAGAACGGAGCTCAAGAGGCTTCCGATCATTTCCAGTGGATGCAGGACCCGGGAATCCTTCCAAAAGAGTAACTAGAGCCGAATTCACTCGCCAACTTTCCTCTCTCCAACCCGAAGGTTTTTTAATAATCCCCTAGCCAATAGGAGCTTATGATGCCCGTAGGGCTGTTCGAGAGCTCCTGCACATACATGAGGCTCATCTCGCTTATTATGGGGTTCATTCTCTTCCTGGCCTCCCTTTTCGTGATGATACGGCCTCTGTCGAAGGCCAAGCAGTTCGACGAAGAGGAGAAAAGGACCAGGGCAGTGCATCTTTACCTAAGGGGCCAGCAGGACCAGAAAAGCCACCTGTTCTGGATGCTCGT
Source organism: Microcaldota archaeon (assembly GCA_021813385.1). Lineage (GTDB taxonomy): Archaea > Micrarchaeota > Micrarchaeia > Burarchaeales > JAKAKT01 > JAKAKT01. Next base: position 2,738 of record JAKAKT010000016.1, on the reverse strand, counting down.
GATATGCGCAGTAATCGTTTGGTATATAGGGATTATCATCCCCTCCTCATACCTCACTGGCCTTGCTGTCGAAAAGAAGGGCGGTTGCGAAGGAACGATTGAAGGGGGGGCCTATTCAGGATATAACCTCGAGATTCTCTACCCGCCCCTGCTCTTATTCGTCGGAGTTGTTTTCAACATTGTGGGCACGATATCGACAGGCAATAAAAGCAGGATTTCGCACGCAATATCATATCTTTCGCTCCTTACCGGGACAATCTGGGTCGTATGGCTTTTCAGGTTTGTCGAGATTTGCCCGCTTGCTGCGAAGTGCGTTTAGCATCCTCAATCCTAGGAAACTTTATAAATTAACGAATCGATAAAAAAATCGGTGGGGTTATGGCAAAAATCAGCAAGGAATTGGAAGACAAGATAAACGAGTTCCAGGTGCTCCAGGGGCAACTGCAGATGGTGTCGTCACAGCGCCAGCAGTCGAAAATGCAAGGCGATGAGATGGGGGAGTCACTCAAACTTCTCGAGAATGTCACCGGCAGAATATTCAGGTTCTCAGGAACCCTATTTCTCGAATCAACGAAAGAGGATGCGAGGAAAGACATCGAGGAGCGGATGGAGCTCATGAAGGTGCGCGACGTTGCGCTTTCCAAGCAGGAGGAGCGGGTGAAAAAGAGGCTCGAGGACCTCAGGAAGGACATCGAGAGCTCTGCCGGCTTGGGTGGCGGATAGATGCTTTCTTATTTTCGCGAAATTAGGGAGAAGAAAGTGCTGATTACTTTTCATTCGCTTGCTGATGTAGACGCCATTGGCAGCGCCTTCGCCCTCAAAAGCTGGTTCCCGAACGCGAAAGTTGTTGCGCCGGACACCATAAACTCCCACGCGAAGAAGCTGATGAAGCTTCTGAATCTATCGCTTGATGGATTCGACCCATCCCACGAAGCGCTCGTTGTTTTGGACACCCATTCAAAAAGGCTTCTTGGCAATTTCTCAATCGAAAAGGCCGACATTGTGATTGACCACCACATAAAGCAGGACTCGATTGATGCGAAGCACGCAATCATAGACAATAGCTACTCATCAACTTCAGAGATAGTCTATGGAATCTTAAAACAGCTCGGCCCGATTGGCCCGACCTCCGCCACCTGCCTCCTCGCAGGAATAATTTCGGATTCAGCAGGCTTTCGGAACGCGAACTGGAGGACTTTCGATGCGATTACGGAGCTTTCGAAAATTTCGAAAGTCGATTACGGGCAACTGCTCGAGCTAATCGAATCTCGTCCCGACGTTTCCCAGAGGATTGCGATTTTGAAAGCGGTTCAGAGGTGCGAAGTCGAGCGGGTTGGAGATTTTTTGGCCGTGAGTTCCAAAGTGAGCGCTTGTGAATCCCTCGCAGCCGAGGCCCTTGTCGAGATTGGTGCTGATGTCGCATTTGTTGCCTATTCAGGCGAGGATGCCCGCATTTCTTCGAGGATGAGGATGGGCCTTGAAGGCAGGATGAACCTCGCCGAGATTATGGCAGAAGCGGGGAAGATTCTCGGCGGGAGCGGAGGCGGGCACGAGTGCGCAGCAGGGGCAAACGGCCCAGAAATAGGAAAATTGGACGAAGCCCTCAAAAAATGCCTTGAAATCACAAAAGAGAAGCTCGGGAGTTGAGGCAATGGGCACTCCAAAATCGAAAATTCTAGCTTCGAACATGACCAAATTCCAAAAACTCGTTCTCCTTGAAACTTGCAAGATACCCCGAGGAAAAACCACAACTTATGGGGAACTGGCCCGCCGAATTGGTAAGGCAAAAGCCGCTCGAGCCGTTGGTCAGGCGTTAAAAAAGAACCCCTTCGCCCCGCAAGTTCCCTGCCACCGGGTAGTTGCCAAGAACGGGATAGGCGGGTATTCCGGGAAAGGGGGAATCGAGACGAAGAAGAGAATGCTCGAAAGAGAAAAAAGAACCCAAAAAAATCTTTAAAAATTAGTTCTCCCATAATATTTTACTTATTCTAATAAGAGGTGATTCCTTGGGAGCAGGGGAAGAATACCCATACGAAATTGACATGCGTCGAACAGAACTTCACAAAGCAGCTCTTGCCGGCGACCTTCCCAAAGTTAAGGAACTCATAAGAAAAAGAGTTAAAATTGACCCGGAGGACGCCAACCGGGACACTCCTCTCACCCTTGCGATGAACTCGCGCCACTTCGAAGTGGCCGATTTGATTCTCAAGGCAGGAGCAGACATAGACCACCAGAGTTACCCCGCAGAAACGCAGCTATTCAGAGCCAGCGCGAGAGGCGACCTCGAGGCAGTGAAGTTTCTCTTAAACCACAGAGCAAAAGTCGATATTAGGAACTATGGGACGGACATGCAAGGCGCTACCGAGTTCCTGGCAGCAGCAGGGCACGGCCATCTCGCGATAGCGAAATTACTAAAGGAGAAGGGCGCGGACATTTGGGCCGAGGACCGTTACGGAGACAATGTTTATCACTACATCGCCAAGGGTGCGTGGTCAGAACGGCACATAGAAGTTCTCACCTGGCTGAAAGCCGAATGGGACGCCATGCCAAACAAACCAATGGTTCGCATACTGCTTAACCGTGAGCAATACATTGAATCTGGCGAAGAGATGCGTTTTGATTATAAGCCGGCCAATAACCCGTTGGAGGGGCGGAGCATAATAGGTCAGCACGTCAATTGGATTATAACCGGGGAACCAGCGCGGCCAGGCCCGACTCCTTTCCTAATTGCCGCAGAG
>JAKAKT010000018.1 GCA_021813385.1 Microcaldota archaeon | reverse complement strand
AAAATCTTGCCAGAAAGTGCTGTAATCACGCCTTTACCGGGAGGTTTCTGGGAGGTTCAACCCAGTACCAACGACAAGAAAACCCCGCCAAGCCCGCTCATCGAAATAAGTGAGGGGACGAGGATGCAGCCCATCAAATGAGTCCTCCTAACCCCGACCAGGGGCGGAATCACGCCAATCGCCGTTGCAGTCGCCATCACTAAAAGGCCCATCGACCCGTCGAAAAGGAAGACGAGGAACCCCAGGTAAGCAAGGATTAGCAAGCCAATCTCCTGCATTGGCATTCTCGAAAGGAAGTCCGCGAGTCTTTTCGAAAGCAACAGCAAAACTATCACTGCAACCGCAATCGAGAGCACGCTTATTCCAATCAGCCAGCCCGTCTGTTCGAGACTGGAAGTCCCAAGCAGTTCTCTGATTGCTATTGAAGAGCCTGTCCTCGCCTTGCCTATCGCAGCAGTGGCCACGAGGGCGAAGAGCGAGTGGGAAACCCCGATTGACGCAACGAGGGCGAGGAACTTCGGGGCGTTCAGGTAAAGGAACGCAGAAGCGAAGACAGCGATTTGGGCAGGAGTGCTTATCCCTGGCAACAGGTCGGAGAGCATGCCGAGGACCACCCCTGCGAAAACATAGGGCAGGTAAGTTGTTGAGATTTCGATTTTCTCTTCTATTTGCTTTGGGAGGCTCCCCCCTTCCCTCAGGCTCAAAAGAATGCCTGCTGAGGCGAACAGGCCCGAGAAAACGGGCAAAAGCGGGTCGCGGAGGATTGGAGCCTCAAGGGCAAATAGCCCGAGGAGCCCGGAGAGAAGAAAAACGCCCAGAGCAAGGGCAATCTCCCTCGGTTTCCTCTCGCTCGCAAGAAGGAAAATGCAGGCCAAGAGGACAATCCACGGGATATGCGGCTCTATTGTCGAATAAATGGCTGGCATTGCAAAATAGGCAACTGGGAGAAGCAGAAGCGAAAAGCCTGCTGCGAAAAGCGCTGAGAAAGCGCAAAGCGAAAGGGCATAAGCCCCTCTTCCCTTCATCAGCAGCCGATGCCCGGGAAGGACCGAGACCACTGTCTCGGAATCTGGAATGAACAAGAATATTGCCGGGATGAACTCGAAAACCGAGTGGGATGCAGCCATCGAGGCGATTGCAGCAGCTGAAAAGAAGGCCCCCAGGTCAGTTTTCAGCATTATTGCGGCAATCGTGTTGCTATGGAGGCCGGGAAGGAGGCCTGCGAGAAGCCCGAGGAAAAAGCCAGATATTATTCCGAATATTTCCATTGCGGACAACTCCCGGATTGGCCCTCGTTCCCATCATCTAGCCTCGCTCGATGTCTTCGGACCTAAGAACTACGAGCTCTGGTTCCCCGTTATAGTCTTGCACTTCGCCCCGCACAATCAGCCTGTCGCCTTTTTTTATCAGGTAGAGGTTTGGGTCGGCAGTTTCCTTCGCAACTGACTTAAAGACTGCGACCTTCACGCACTCACCAGAGCAAAGGGTGAAGAAAACATTCTCCCCGCTGACTCTGGTCGAAGAAACGAAGCCGGAAACCTCGACATATTCCGAGGAATGAGAGCCCAGTTCATTTATCGTCAATTCTTTCGGTTTCATCCCCTTTGAGAAGAGGAGAATCAGGGCGAGCCCTAAAAGAGCAAGAATCAGCGAGGCAAGGACGATTTGCTTCTCGTTCACGAACTAAATAGGGTTAAAAAACCTTATATAAATAATTCCGTCATGGGGGTACTTCTTAGGGGCGGACTGGTGGTAACGCAGAATTCCAAAAGGCAGACTAAAAGGATGGACATACTGCTTCGGGGAAACAAAATAGCGAAAATCTCTCAGAAAATAACCGAGAAGCCCGAGTTCATCATTGATTGCTCGAACAAGCTGGTTCTCCCAGGGCTCTGCAACACGCACGGGCATCTCGCGATGACACTTTTGAGAGGTTATGGGGACGATATGCCTCTGCAGCAGTGGCTCGAAAATAGGATTTGGCCTGCTGAGGCGAAGCTTTCCGGCGATGACGTTTACTGGGGCTCGCTGTTCGCATGCCTCGAGATGATGAAGAGCGGGACTACTTCTTGCGCTGACATGTATTTCTTCATGGAAAAGGCTGCTGAAGCAGTCGGAAAGTCCGGGATGAGGGGGCTCCTCTGCCATGGGATGATTGACTTGGGGGATTCTGAGAAAGCAGAGAAGGAGCTGAACGCGAGCGTCTCATTCATCAACAGCTGGCACGGGAAGGAGAACGGGAGAATTTCCTGCTCCCTTGGCCCGCACTCGGTTTACACCTGCTCGAAAGAATTGCTCGAGAAAACGGTTGCGCTTTCGAAGAAAAAGAACCTCAAGATACAGCTTCACTTAGCTGAAACCCGAAAAGAGCTCAATGACTCGAAAAAGCAGTTCGGGAAAAGGCCGGGGGAATACGCTGGTTCGCTCGGCCTCTTAACCCAGAACACCATTCTCGCGCACTGCGGCTGGCTCTCGATGAGCGAAATCAAAACTGTCGCGAAGAAAGGGGCGCACGTCTCACACAACCCCGAAAGCAACCTAAAGCTCGCCTCTGGAATTGCCCCGGTTTCGGAAATGCTTGAGGAAGGAGTCAGCGTTTCACTCGGGACAGATGGGGCAGCTTCAAACAATTCGCTCTCGCTTTTCGGGGCCATGAAGACATGCGCCATAATCCATAAAGCGAACAGATGGGACGCCACGATTGTTAACGCCCAGCAAACTCTTGACATGGCAACAGTTAATGGGGCGAAAGCCCTCGGAATAAATGCAGGTTCGATTGAGGAGGGAAAACTGGCAGACATTATTACCCTCGACCTGAATTCGCCGTCCTTAAACCCGCAGCACAACCTCATCTCGAATCTCGTTTATTCGGAAAACGGCTCTTCTGTCCGCGACGTTATAATTGACGGGAGAATAGTAATGCAAGATAGGCGGGTTCTTTTGTTTGATGAGAACTTTGTTATTGAAAAGGCGAGGAAAGTTGCGGAAGGATTGGTTGGCCGGAAGGGCTGATTCAGCTGTCTGGTGTGTTAGCCAGCAGGCCAAGCCTCGCGTTGGCCTTAAGATTACTATTTCTGCTAAAAGCGAATGCTTATAAACGGGTTTTGGCATAATTAACGGGTTTCTGGGGGGATAAAATGGTGGATGTTGAAAATGTCTTCGCAAGGGCTCATGCCAAAAGAGTGCGCATTGGCGACTCTTTCCGGGGATTTACCTCAGAAGTGAGGGTTTACAGCCCCGAGGAGGCAAATGCTCTAATCGCTCAGCTTATTTCTGGAATAAAGGCTAAAGATGGTATGTCCTATCAAGCATTATCAGAACTTCAGCATCTTGCAGAAAAAGGGGATGCTTACATCGAAGGAAAAAACGTGGTTTTTACGAGAAGCTCCAGGGTTTCCGCGGGAATTGAACTCGTGAAGCATTGGGAATCGGCAGGCGAATGGAAAAACATCAGCAGATATGCCGCTTATGATGCCAGAACGGTGATTGGCTCGACTGTTGGCAGGTTATTTGACATAATCGATTTAGACAGCTTTACATATGGGTCGAAGGGGGCAACAGTCCCACTGGCTGTCCAGCAATACGCATCAGAAGCCCTCATTCGAACAGTCAATCGCATCTTTTCGGAAGCGGTGAAAGCAGGCGATTTCGAAAAAGCTGCCGATGTAATCACTGGAGGGATTGGCGATCGTGTCACTTACCATAAGTATCCTCCGCTCCCGGAAAAGGAACGCACAAGACTGAGTTTAGAACTCGCTTCGACTCACAGAACAGACCCTGCTGTGCTCGGGGCCATTGTCACCGACAAACGATTCCCTGAAGTTTCCCGGAAAAAGGCATTGAGGGAGTTGCGTCCAGCAGCAAATTCCCAACTGAGAACCCGGCAGCCGATAAGGGCACCGTATTGAGCCAGATAACCGACATGTCTTGGTTTGGGCTGCCGGGGAAACGATGTTATCGGTAGTCCGGCAGGGCGTTTCTCAACAAACGGAATTAACCGAGCCTCTTAATCGCCTGCTCCCACGTCGGAAGATTGCTCTGTGCCCCTCTTTTCTCAACAACAAAACTAGCCACGCTCGAGGCGATTTGCGCGCACCTCTTCAGCGAGTCGCCCTTCATGTAAGCGCATAGGAAGCCTGCCCTGTGGGAATCCCCTGCCCCGATTGTATCGACCACTTTCGCCTTGACTGCGGGGACTTTAATCGTATAATTCCTTGTCTTGACGACAGTCCCTCCGCTTCCCTCGCTCATAATGATTGCCTCGACCCCGAAATCGAGGGGGGACGTTTCGATGAGTTCGAGTATTAAGTTCATCTCATGCTTGTTGCAGAAGAGGAATTTCGTGTGCTTGAGAATCTTGGTCATGTGGTCCTTGTTATACAGCGGGGTGTCATAGCTCGGGTCGAATGAAACAGACCCGTATTTCTCGCTCAGTTTCATATTGAAGTCAGGGTCCCCGGTGGATATGTGAATCAGGTCTCCCTCCTTCAATCCGATGTCTGGCGGAGTGATATTCTTCAATTTCTCCCCGGCCCCCCAATAGAAGAAGGAGAGGAAATTCCCGTGAGGCTCCACGAACATATATGCTCTCGGGGTCTTCTCGCCCTTAAGGAACCTGACGTGCTCGATGCCGACGCCGCATCCTCTCAAGTTTTTCTCGTACTCAGAGTCCTTGAAATCCTCTCCCACGGCCGAGATGAGGCTTGCCTTCTGCCCGAGTTTCGCAGCAGCGCAGGCAGTGTTCGCAGCCCCCCCGCCGAAATACCTGTCGAATCCTTTTATGTAGCAGGAGGCGTTGGCTTTCGGGAAATCATCAATCGAGAAGAGGTAGTCGTAAGCGATGTGGCCTGCCACGTAGAGCATATGATAGTTTAAAAAAGAAAACAATAAAACAATTCAGGTGTTCTCATGCTCGGGATAATCGGCGGAAGCGGTCTTTACGAATTGGTCAGCGGGAAGGAGAAACGGATTAAAACGAGGTTCGGGACTGCAACAGTAGTGCTGGGGGCGCTCTCGGGCTCCCCCTGCGCCTTCATCGCCCGGCACGGGAAGAAGCATTCGATTCCGCCGCATATGATAAACCACAGGGCGAACATCTCCGCCCTCGCCCAGCTCGGGGTTACTGACGTGCTCGCGACCTCATCAGTCGGGATAATAAGCGACTATTCCATAGGAGACCTCGTGATTGTCCGGGACTTCGTCTCCCTGGGCCAGGCTATCACTTTCTTCGATGATTTTTCGAAAGGCCTTCGGCACACTGACATGAGCGAGCCGTATGACCCGGGGCTGGTGAGGTCGGTTATCGGAGCTGCAAAACAGGAGGGGATCCGCCTGAAGGACGACGGAATCCTCGCGCACGCGAGCGGCCCGAGGTTCGAGACGAAGGCTGAGATTAAGGCTCTCGGGAAGTTGGGGGCGAACCTCGTGGGGATGACTTCGGTTCCCGAAGCGATACTCGCGAACGAACTCGGGATTCGGTTCGCGAACCTCGCCATCGCCTCGAATTTTGCTGCCGGAATCTCGAAAATCCCCCTGACTGCCGAGGAAGTGCTGAAAACTGTCAAGAGGAAAGAAACCAAGGTGCTGAGGATTGTCGGCGGAGTCGCCCGGGAAGTCTGATTTTCAAACTGCCAGCAATCCCCTGAACGATTTTAGGCGCATTACGCTGAGGAGCAAAAGCGGGGAGATGACTGAAGTCAGAAGGACGAGCCCGGTCGATATCCCGAGGAAATACTGGCCGGCGAGGCCGCTGAAGATTGCGGTCTGGGCTATGACGAGTGACATTTCCCCCCGCGGGCCGGTTATTATGCCGAGCGGCACTGCGTCCTTCTGGCGCGCGCCAAAACGCATGAGCATGAAGATGAAAGGCAGTGCCTTTGACAGTATGGCTACAATCGAGACAACTATCGCGAGCGGCAGTATTGAAACGAGCGCGCCGGGGTTGATGAGCATCCCTATGCTGACGAAGAACAGCGTCGCAAACAGGTTCCTTATTGGGATTATCGACTTGAGCACGTCCTTGTAGCCTATTGCTGAAGTGAGGATTGTGCCTGCGAGGAATGCGCCTATGAGCGGGGAAACGTTGAGTGAAATAACTGCGTAGGAGAGGAACAGGCAGAAGGCAATCCCGAATGAAAATGCGCTTCCCGGGAAGAACCGCTCGATGAGATAAAACATCCTTGGCATTATCCTTATCCCGACGAAGAAGAGCATCGCGAGCATTGCGACTGACGCAAGAACCGCCTCGGTTATGACCGATATGTTCGACGAGACCGCCCCGCTCTGCAGGTAAGCAAGAACGAACGCAAGAGCCGCGAACCCGTAAAGGTCCTCGAGGACTATCGCCGCCTTCGTAAGCGCCTCGTCCTTCTTGTCCCTGGGGCCCACTAGCTCCTCAAGCATCTTCAGTGCGATTGTCGTGCTCGATGAGATGAATATAACCCCCAAGAGGAGGGACTCGGTTATGCCGAGCCCGATGACCGGGCCGATTGCCACTCCTGCTATGAATGTCACAGCGCTCGCAGCCCCGGCCAGTATGAATGCCTTCACTCCGAACTTCCTGAAATATGTGTATTCAAATTGAAGGCCAATCACGAAGAGGATGAGAATTGCGCCTATCTGCCCCAGAACGTTTATCTCGGCGCTTCTGACCGTGAAGCCTGGGGTGAATGGCCCGATTATCATCCCGGCGATGAGCATTCCAACGACAGAAGGAAGCCGAATCTTCTGGACCACGGCTGCGCTGAAAAGGGCAACTGACAGCAGCATAGCCAGGTCGAGAATTATGCGCGGGTCGTATGGTCCGGCTTCCATGCGCCAGATTTGACGCTGGGAGTATAAATTAGCAATGGTTTCTGGAATCATCGGTTAAGGAGTATTCGCTTCGCAGCCTCTTCGACTGTCTTCCCGACTGAAAATACGCCGTGGTCCTTCGCAATCGCGATGTCGCCTCTTTTCAGCAAATCGCAAACCGCTTTCGCTTGCTCTCTCGAGCCATAGTGGTATGCTTCCTCGGTCTCGACTACTCCTTTCGGGAAAGCGTGGCAATGGACGATTGCAAGAACGTCTGAGCGAGCTGAATAAATGGAATAATGGAGTGGGGTCTCGGAAGATGGAAGCTTTTGGCCAATCGCATTCTCGAGAACAAAATTATTGAAATCAAAACTTTCCACAAGAACAAAATCCTCTTCCCGCAAGCTCGCGAACTTTGTTCCTGTTGCTTTTATTATGAACCCCTCGCCTTTCCGAACGCTTATGTTTCCGGAATTCTCCTCGGCAAATCCTTTCTCGAACAGAACTTTAGCCAAGCGGATGATATCGGCTATTCTCGGGTCTTCTACCCTTTCCCTTTTCAACGCTCCTCGCTTCACCTTGAATTTCACGCCGGTATATTTTTCAGGCAAGTGAACAACTCAGCCGGCTCTCATCGCAGCCAAAGGCATGAGCTTCTTGAACCAATTTCCCTTAATAATATGCTTGTCCTCGAAGCCTTTCGTGAAGTTTATCCTCGGCCCGCCCGAGTTCTCTATGGCGACCAGATACTCGACGATTCTGTACGCGCTCTCCGGGTCAAGGACAGCTGAATTTACTGACCCGCGTCCCTCGAGTCCGTCCATTATCGGGTGCGTGGTGAGCCTCTCTTTTGTGTGGTAATCACGGGACGAGATTGGTTTTCCGCCTGGCCAGAGCGCCGCATACCTAATGTCAGTTGCAGCAGTTGTCCCAGGGAGAAGTCGGAAACCGCTCGGGCTTATCTCGTTCGGCTTCAGCTTTTCGACAACAAAATCAATTGACCTCTTCGCATCGTCGAAATTTTCAACCCCTATGCTTCCATCTGGCTTTAACTTCGGCCCCCCGAATATTATGTAGGCCATCCGGTCGAATCCGAGCTCCCCAAGCCACCCATATACTTCCTGCGCACATTTCAAGTAATACTCTGGCTTGTTCGTCTTTTTCATCGCTAGGAGAACCTCGGGAACTGCGCTCTCAAACCCGCAGAACATATAGGTGCATCCGTTTTTCGCCATTTCGCTCGCGAGCTTGTAGTCGATGCTGTCCACTCGCGTGTTGCACCCCCAAAGAAGTCCGAACTCGCTCATTATTTTCGAGATTTCGAGCGCATATCGCTTGTTCAGAGTGAAAGTGGAGTCATCGAAATAGACGAACTCGTAGCCATTTTCCTTCAAGCCTCGCATCTCCCTCCTGATGCTCTCGAGAGAGCTTCTCCTGAAGCCCGGGCCTCGTGCCTCATTCGCCATGTCACTCATTATTGACTCGGTGCAGAAGACGCATTGGTATGGGCAGCCCCTGCTCGCCATCACCTGGGCCGTCTTCAGCGGAGTTCCATCCTTATGAAAGAGGATTTCGAAATCGTATGATGGAAAGTGAAGAGACCGATCAGAGGTATATAAGTCGATGTTTTTCTGCACTGGCCTTGGTCCGTTGTAGACAACACTATCTCCAACCCTGTGGGCAAGGCCCTTTATCTTTTCAAACCTCGCCCCAGAACAGGCTTCGACAATAAGCTCTTCTCCCTCACCAACGCAGCACGCGTCAAAACAATTGTAATCCTCAAGCACCTCTTTCCAGCCCACTGTAGCATGGCGACCTCCCAAAATCACCGTTATGTTCGGGTCTGCATCCTTGGCTATTCTTGCGAGCTCAGCAGCCTCGTTTATCTGGAAAGAGAGGCTTGTGAGTCCAAGTATTGCGGGTTTTTCTTTTTCAAGGAACCTCTTGAATTCCTTAAGCCCACCCATTGGGTCGCTGTCGAAATAGGAAACCTCGGCTCCTGTCCTCTTAAGGGATCCTCCGATTGTGAACAGCCCCATCGGCGCCCCGGGGTAAGTCCTCACTGGAAAATGCGGGTTCACCAACGCGGCTTTCGGCCCCATCCCACCACCTCTGCGTTAGGGCTTAGTTAGGGCCGATTCCACTCATCCTGTTTCAGTGTAATAGTTCAAAGGAAAAAGTTGGAACTATGTCCAATCGCATTTAAAAAGAAGGAAAAGAAAAAAGACTTGTGAAGAGAATAAAACGGCTGAAAGTCTCGGTCTACCACCAGGAGTGCGAGGGAAGCAGGGAGTCCGAGAGGCAGCCGGAGCTAAAGTTCGAGCAGATGAGCCCGGTAAATTTACTTAGGAAGAGGGTCGGGGCAGTCGAGTACGAGATTCTTTGGAATATCACTGCACCGGACAAGGCCGAACTCGAGAAATACCTGCAATCGATAAAGCGAGACCACAGGCTCGCCTGCTCGGTTCTGAAAAAGGGGGACACCGATGCATTGGTTCTCTGGAGGACGAAGGCGAAGAGCTCGAGCTATGACAAGGTCGTCCAGAGCAACATACTCTACTCCAACCCGATAACTGTGCAGAGGGGCTACGAGATACACGATGTGATTGCGACAGACCCGGACAGGATGAGGAAGATGCTCGATGAGCTTTCCGAGATAGGGGAGCTGAAGATACTGAAGATTGGGGATTTCAAGCCCGAGGCCTCATCGGTCAAATTGACTTTGAAACAGAGAGAGGCGCTTAACACTGCGCTTTCGCAAAATTACTATTCCTGGCCTAGGAAAGTGAGCCTTGAGGAGCTCGCGCTCTCGAGCAACATATCGATGAGGGCGTTCCAGGAGAGACTGAGGCGGGCTGAGGCAAAGCTCCTGCCGATTTTATTAGAGAAAGAGTTAAGGAAGAAGTAATAATCGCCCCAGTTCCCCCGGCTTGAAAATCCCCTTCTCGCAGATTATCCCCGTGATGTATTCTTTCGGGGTGATGTCGAAAGCCGGGTTGAAGGCATGCGCTCCCTTAGGGAAAATCAGTTTCCCTTGAATTTCGAGGACTTCGCGCTCATTCCTTTCTTCAATGATTACTTCGTTCTCCAGTGACTTCGAGTCAAATGTTGTCAAGGGGGCTGCAACATAGAACGGAATCCCGTTCTCTTTCGCGAGCACGGCAACCTCGTAAGTCCCAATCTTGTTCGCAATCCAGCCCTCCCTCGCGCCCACCCTGTCCGCCCCGACGATGACCAAATCGATTTCCCCTTTCCTCATCAGGTAGCCCCGGGCATTGTCGGCGATTACCTTATGTCCGATTCCCTCGTTCAGAAGTTCCCAGGAAGTCAGCGCTCCCTGGAGCCTGGGCCTCGTCTCATCGACATAAACGAAGACGCCCTTCCCGTTCCGGTGGGCGAACCTGATTGGCGAAAGAGCGGTCCCCCAATCGCCAGTGGCCAAGGCCCCGGCATTGCAGTGAGTAAGGATTCTGTCGTTTTTCCCGATTAGTTTCTCCCCGAATTCCCCGATTCTCTTGCAGGCTGAGATTGTCCGCTCGAAAATTTCATTTGCCTTTGAAAGCATTTTTTCCGGTGGCACGGACATGACTTCATCGATGCAGTTCGCAAGGTCGACTGCGGTGGGTCGGGTCGATTTTAGGAGTTTTGCAGCCACCGAAGGCTTTTGCGCCATCGCGACTCCATAGGCACCTGCGATTCCGATTGCAGGCGCTCCCCTCACCCTCATCGTCCTTATCGCTTCAGCAACCGCAGGGACGGTCGAGAGCTTCTGGAATACGAGCTTGTGCGGCAGTTTTGTCTGGTCGATTATATTCAGGCTGCCCTCATGCCAAATGCTCCTGACTTCCCTTGACTTTCCTTTCACGAGTACGCGCATCTTCCCACTTGTTTAATAATTTAGCCTAACGTATTAAAATCGTGATTGGATGAGCAAAGTCAAGGACCCGAAGCTTGCGGGGAATGGGGAAAAGGAACTGGACTGGGCTAGGGGGAGAATGCCTATGCTCGCCTCGATAAGGGCAAGGTTCGAGAAGGAGAAGCCTCTCAAAGGGCTGAGTATCGGAACCTGCCTGCACCTCGAGAAGAAGACGGGGGTCCTGCTCGAAACGCTGAAGGCGGGCGGGGCGAATGTTTTCGCCGCTAGCTGCAATCCCCTGACTACCGACGATTCTGTTGCCGCTGCACTCGCGAAAAATGGCATCAACGTTTTTGCCTGGGCGGGGCAGTCGAATGAGGAATATTACGCTAACATTAATTCAGTGCTCGATGGGAAGCCGAACGCTGTTATCGATGACGGGTGCGACCAGATATTCGCATTGCACAAGAACAGGCGCGAACTTTTGCCGAATATTAGAGGAGGTTGCGAAGAAACTACAACTGGAATCACTCGCCTTAAGGCAATGGAGAAGGATGGGAAGCTCGAGTTCCCGGTTATTGCGGTGAATAACGCTTATTCGAAATATTTGTTCGACAACAGGTTCGGGACCGGGCAATCCACGCTCGACGGGATTATGCGGGCCACGAATGTCCTCTTAGCTGGAAAAACAGTTGTCGTGGTCGGGTTCGGCTGGTGCGGGAGGGGCATTGCCGACCGATTAAGAGGTTTGGGGGCAAATGTCGTGGTCGTCGAGATTTCAGACAGGATAAGGAAGGGCGAGCCGTCCGGGCTCCACAAGGCTCTCGAAGCACTCTATTCCGGTTACCGGGTAATGGATATTTCGAGTGCAGCAAAGGTTGGCGATGTTTTCATCACCGCAACCGGGTGCAGGAACGCAATCGGGTCCGAGCACCTGAAGCTTATGAAGAGCGGGGCGATTCTCGCGAACTCCGGGCATTTTGACAATGAGATTGACAAAGAATACTTGGCTGGGCAGGGCAAGAGGCGGGAGATTAAGACGAACCTCGAAGAATTTGTGATGAAAGACGGGAGGAAGCTCTATCTGCTCTCGGAAGGGAGGCTCGTCAATCTCTCCCAGCCGACTGGGCAGGGCCATCCGATTGAGATAATGGACGGGAGCTTTGCAATCCAGGCGCTCTCGCTCGAATATTTGCTGAAAAACAAGTTGAAACATGGGGTTCACGATGTTCCGCTGGAAATCGACGACAAGGTTGCGGGGATGGCCCTTGAATCAAACGGGATCCGCCTGCCGAGCTTGACGAAAGAGCAGCTGGACTACCTCTCGAGCTGGGAGGAAGGGACTTAGCTGTTGCTTCTTTGGCTTTTGGGGATAACTTAGGAGGTGGGGAGATGGTTGGAAAGGAAGATGAAAAACTCGATAAGATAATGGATGTCCAACCAGCTGATGAGAGGGAACAGCCAAAAGAGCCCCCGAGGGAAGAGCCAATCAAAAAGTTCGCCCTTGCCCCGAAGTATGCGCCCCAGCCTGAAAAGCGAGAGGCTCCGGGCAACCTGCCACTTCTGCTTGCGGTTCTCGCAGTTGCCATAAGCCTTCTCGCACTCGGGCTCGCGCTTTTTTATCATCCATCCGCTCAAGCTGTGCCCTCGGCTGAGTTGAAGGCGATTGCAGAGGACTTGAAGGGCATCCGGGATTCTGGGATGGGATTCGAGGGGCCAGTGAGCACGGTCACGGAACTAAACGCGGAGATACCGGCCAGCGAGGCGATGGGAGAGACGCTTCAGGTCCCGATTGAGATGGAGATACCAATCAGTGGAAAGGTCTCGGGAACCTCCCCGTGGGGCGGAGTTGTCCAGTTCCCTGTGAGCGGTACGATTCCTGTGAAGATGACGGTGGATATGGGCATCGGCAATACATCGCAGGCAATCCGAATCAAAACCTCCGTCCCATCGAACACCACCGCGAAGTTCGCGCTCAATCCCTCCGAGGAATGGAAGCAGAAACTGGATGACATCATCCAGCGGCTTGAGAAGACCGCCGGGTAGTTTCTCGCTTAAGCTCTTACAAGAGACCTGAAAGGTTTAAGTTTTTTTTAGAGCATAATATTTCACTATGCCGGCAGTGTCCATAATCCCGCCTGAAGCAAAAACAAAGCATAGGACAACGATTCCGAACCTTGCGGGAGTGCTGAATGGCTTTAAGGACTCCCAACCACGCTTCACTGCACGGCACTTGAAGTTCACCGTGGTTCCGCGCGAAGACATGCCAATCGGGCTGGTTCTGGAGGAAATAAAAAGCCTTCTTTTATCTAACGAAGTTTTGAGCACTGCGGCCATTAAAGAAAAGCGCACTGCAACATTTGAGCTTGATGTTGAGATGACCCCAATTTGCGACGGAGCGGTTGCGTCTATACTTTCCAGAATGATAAGCGCTTCGGTTTATGAATTTGGCACTTCAAAGGTCGTTAACAAATCGCCCTTGGCTATGGAGCCGAATATGAGTTACGCACCGTTGTTCGATGGGAATGGAAGGGTCAGGACATTATACCGGCCCACAAACCATGCAGGGGCAACAGGTGCGAAATACGCGGCATTGATGGTGAACCTTCTTGGTGAACCTCCTGGTTCCAGCATGCTCGTGCCCATGGGCGGCTATCTCGGGGAAGCGATAGCCGGAGCCCTTTGCGGGTACCACGTAACCGTTGGAGACATAAGCCCTTGGGTTAAGACCGGAAGGGAAAAGGTAAGGTTTTATACTGGTGAGAGCACACTCGAGCTATCTGAAGCTGATTATGTTAGGGTAAGAGACAGCGTTGCAGAACATCGAAGGAGAGGGATACCGCTCGAGAGGCTTAGAAATATTGAATTTAGTAGGTGGAACGCGACCCGGCTTCCTTTTCGAAAAGAGGCGTTTGATTGTTCGGCTTTTGACCCTCCGTTTGGTAGAGCTACAAAACCTCAGAATACAACAAGCGAAAACCCCGTCGAAGCAGCAGTCGAATTCGCCAACGAAGTCGTAAGAGTGATTAAACGGGGCGGGCCCATCGTTATGCGCATTCCAATAGAGTGGAAAGAACAGATTGCAGACGAAGTCCTGAATGTTAATTTGGTCGGTGCCTTTGGCATCCCGAATGACCATATGGCGATGATTAAGTTCAGGAAAGGATGACCCAGAATATTATTTCTGAGCTAATCGCCCTATCTCGAGGAACCCCGAACTCCCTTTCCAGAGAATTTTGGATTTTGAAATTCCGATTTCCCGCTTGAAAAGAGGGGACTTGAGCACGAAAGTCTCGAACTCCCCTCCTTCCCCAATTGGAGAGATATGACGGGTGCTTTGCAATCGCGAAAGCCCCTCTTTGCTTTCGCTGATTCTTTTCCCGAGCCATTCCTTTCCCATCCCGTCCGCAGCAACAGCAACAATTATCGCATCAAGCCCAGAATCCGGCATCTCGCCCAAAACTTGCTCTTGCTTCTTGTGCCAGAGGGGAGCGAAATGAACCAATCCAGATTCGATACACGCCCGCTCGACTCGCTCCCGCTGGTATTCGCTCTCGATTGCGCCAGTAATCACTGCTTCGAAGCCTTTTTTTCGAAGTTGAAGGAACGACTGAACCAGCTCTTCCCCTTCTTTTTCCTTTTCCCCGCTAGTTTGTATTTCGATGTGCTTAATTCCTGCAAGCTTTGCCTGCTCCTTCACAAATTTCGAGTTTATCCCGTGGAACATGAATGAGTCGAGTTTTTTCGGGACGAAAGTGACTATCGCCTCAACCTCGAGCCCGCTAGAGATTGCATACCAAAGCGCGAGCCAGCCGTCCTTCCCCCCGCTCAATAAGGCAGCGCACTTCATGATTTGGTTTGGCGAAGCGTTGAATATAAATACTCCATAAAAAAGAATTCCGGATGAACGCAGTAGGAGAGAATAACTCGATTATCTGCTTGTGGGCAGCTTTCTTGGTTTTGTTGGTTTACTTGCATCTACTGGCAAGACTCTTCGCAATTGGCTTCTTATTGTTCTCCGCATCAGTCTATCTTCTGGTCCCGCTCTTAGCAAGTGCGCCCTTATCAATGACCTTACGTCTCTAAGAGTAGCTTCCTTACTATCCATAACACCAACTTTCCTATCGATGACGTCTGCGAGTTCTCTTATTTTTCCTCTCTGCCTCTTCATTTTACCCAAAGCTTCATTGAACTCCGCACTTTTTCGAAGTTCCGCAGTATCAAGCGCTCCTTTATTCAAAAGTCGCACGATATGAGCGCCGGCAGCTATTATATCCTCCGAACTATTACTAACATTGATAATCGCAGCTAAATCCAATGCAAGTGCTTCCATTCCTTTGTCCATGCAACCATCTAAGAACTCGGAATAATATGCCAAAACTAATTTTTAATCCTTCATCGAGCAACAGTCCGAGATTGGATCGAGCCGAAATTCTAGGCCAACTCGTTTGGCGGAGAAGGATTAAATAATGGGAGCCATTAGTTAGTCGTGAGAGCGAATCTGGGCTTGGTTCTCGTGCTGGGCTTTGCTCTAGTTCTTTTCGGGCAGGCAATAGCTGAGTGCGAGCAGATGCCGCCCCAAGAGAGGGACGGCTGCTACCTCGGGAAATCTGTTCAGCCCGACCAGTGCGCGAACATCCTGGACCCCAAGGTGAGGGACCAGTGCTTCCTCGCCATAGCAGAACAGCATGCCAGAACTTACCGCGACTGCGACAGGCTCTACGCCCAGTACCAACCGCTCTGTTACTCGAGGTTGGCCTACGGGGTCAGCAAAAGCTCAATGAGCTGCGAGGACCTGCCCCTGGAGTTCAGGGAGTACTGCTATTTTTATTTCGCAGACAAGAATTCGGGAGGGAAAATCGCCGCGTGCGAGGCCATACCTCCGCAGTACAAGCAGGGGTGCCTTGAGGAATTCTTTAAGAAAACCCCGTTGCAGAGCGAGAGCGACTGCTCGGCCTTTGGCGAGCGGTATCGGGGAGATTGCGCGAAGTACGTTGGAAGCAAAAGCAACCCGATATCATTTTCGCTCTCTTTCATAGAAGGGGCGATTGCGTTCCTGACATCGCCGAACGTTGTTGCAGGGGCATCTTTTGTCGTAATCTTGGTCATTCTTCTCTTCTTTTTGCGAGTGGCGAATAGGGGGATGAGGAAGGAAAGGCAAGGGCTTAAATAGGGGTTCGGCTCCAAGCATAATGGGGATTAAATGGAAACTAGGAGGCCTCAGAGGCCGACATTTGTCGTGAACCACCTTGCTGCAAGGTACTCCATGCTAGGCCAACAGACGAGGGAGTCGTTCATTGCCCGCAATGTGCCTGCCAGGCCGCAGGGGAACGCGAGGCTCGGCTCTTCGGGAATAGCGATGCCCTGGACCGCCGCAAGAAGGAGAACGTCAAAATTCTGATTCTTATGCGGGGAGCGCATGCACAAGGACCAAAAAGTAAAGCGCAAGAAGGAAGTCGCCTCAACCGCCCACGACCATCTCAAGGCACGGGAGGCGCTGCTCTCTAAGGGAATCCCCGATTACCGGCCCTTCATCCACAAGCAAAAAGAGGAAAAGAAACCTGAAGGGCGTCCCCCGAGTGCCTCGAACGTCGAGATGCCTTGGTCGAGGGCAAAGGCGAAAAAAAAGATTGTCTATCACCTGCCCCCGTGAGTTTGGTTGTAACTACCTTTTACTGCTTGAAGACAAACAATTTTTACTCGAGAGTGGCGTTAGTCCCAAGCGCCTGGCCCGGAAGCCCCCGCTCGAACCTTGCGATTACTGTTCCCGACCCGCCGTGGGCGTGGGTTATCTTCCCGATTATTATGTGCTTTCCCGGAGTTTCCCAGGTTATCTTCCTGCCGACCAATTTCTTGGCCTCATCCCGGCTTGAGACCCCGACAATCGAGACGATGAACTGGTCAGTGTGCTCCGTGTGCCTTCCTCTCCTGTATTCCAATATTTTCGCGTCCATATCACTCACCTTATAGCGCAACCGAAAAGTAATTCGACAAAACCGAATTCAACGCTCCCGAGCCCAGGCCCCGCGCCTTGGAGACGAGAGATGCCCGGGTTTGTGTTCGAGCCCGAAATTATTCGGGTTTCTTTGCTGTTGCATTCGAGCGCCGAGTTACTTTGGCAGTTATTGTAGCTCTCTACATTTCGGAATGCGAGGTTTAATAATTTTCCCACCAAAAGCTATCGGTGCAGATGGCCAGAATTGCTGAGTTGAAAGAAGGCTCCGAATGCTCAATTGCCGGCAGAGTGATAAGGACTTTTGAGGCGAGGGGCTCTTTTTTTGCGACAATTCTCGATGACAGCGGAAAGATTCCTGTTGCTTCGGACTCGCCTTTCGGGGTTGGCTCATTGGTGAATGCGGCTGGGAAAGTCGCGAAGCACGGGAACACGCTGGAATTTTTCGCCTCGAGCGTTTCCCAGATGAGCGAGGGGCAGGAGGAGTTTGGAAAGCGGATTGACTCGTTGATAGGGGCCAACTGCAGGCCCGTTGAGTCGCCGATGCTCATCCAGGACGGAGTTATGAAATCGCTCTACCACTTAATTCTCGACTGCGCGAGCAGGCTTCTTCGGGCGCGTTTTCTCGAAAGGCCGATGGTTATGAGGTATCACGGGGACGCTGACGGGATTTCTGGGGCGCTTGCGCTCGGGAGGGGCATTGGGAGCTCTGGCAGGCTCCGCTCTTTCCAGAACCCGCACACTGTTTACGAGGTGCAGGATGCGATAAGGGACCTGAATTCTGTCCGCTCGCTTGGTGAATCCAGCCTCGGGGGGATGACGCTTCTAGTCGATTCCGGCTCGGGGGATGAGAGCTCCGACGCCCTTTCCCTTTTGAAAGGCGCTGGGTTCGAAGTCATATTGATTGACCACCACCCGCTCTCGAGCGCCGTCTCGGAGAACGCTGACTGCGTCCTATCGCCAATGCTCGTTGGCGCAACATCATATTATACCGCGGGGCTTCTCGCGGGAGAGGCTGCGAAAGCGATGGGCGGACCGGACCCAGTTGAGCTTCAGAAAATCTCGCTTGCTGGCGACAAGAGCGGCCTTGTTCCGCCTGACCCCGCATTCGGGAGGAAGGCTCTCGCAATCGACTACTTGGGAAAATACTCGAGGTTCCAGAACACTCTCGAGTTCTACGAGAGCGTGCTTACGAATGAAAAGATGCTTTCCTCTGTTGCGAACCAGGCAGCTGCGAAGCTCGAGCGGGCAGTCAGGATTGCGAGGGAGTCGCTCAAGGTGAAGGAGCTCGGGAACGGGTTCCGATTGTGCACTGCGAACCTGCAGAAAACATTCAAACCGGGTGAGTTCCCGGGAAAAGGGATTCTTTGCGGAGCGCTCCACGATGGCGTGAGCGCAGAGATGCTGGGACCCGTCGTGACCATCGGCTATTCGGGGAGACTGTTCTCCATAAGGGCGAACGCTGAAGCGCGGGAGCGGGGCTTTGACGCCAACGGAATGATAGGCCAGATAAGGAGGGAGCTCATAAACGCCATCGAGTCAGGGGGCGGGCACGACGTAGCTGCGAGCCTGCATGTCAGCGATGGCTTCGAAAACATCGTGCTCGAGGAAATAGTAAGGTATATAGGCTCGCTGTGACAATAAATAGTGGGAAGGATAGCGCCCAGTTTATGAGAAGAGGTGTTACCTATGGAGATTCGGGTGAGCCACATTCTCGTCTCGAAGTTCGACGAGGCCGACCATGTGCTCAGGGAGCTGAAAGCCGGGAAGGACTTCGAGGAATTGGCGAAGAAGTTCTCCTCATGCCCGAGCTGGAAGAACGGCGGGGACCTCGGTTTCTTCTCGCGGGGGCAGATGGTGAAGGAGTTCGAGGATGTTGCATTTTCCCTCGAGCCGGGACAGATCTCGGGTCCGGTGAGAACACAGTTCGGAATCCACATAATTAAGCTGCTGGAGAAGAAGGGAACCCCTGACCCGGTGGTGGCGAAAGCCCCGGAGCCAGTGCCCGTTCAGAAGCAGGCAAAGCCTGCTAAAGTGGTGGCCAAGAGCAAGGCAAAGAAAAGGAAGAGATAAATTCAGGTAACTCTTTCAAACAATTTTCCCGATATGTTGTATATGTTCAAATCCAGCCTGTGCTTTTTCTCTATCTCAGAAACAATATCCTCGAGGACTTTGCCCTTTATCTCCGAGTATTTCTCCCTCGGGAACTCCGAATTGCCGATTGCTCGGTTCTTGTTCTTTGTGTTGAAGCAGAACATCGAGTCGCGAACGTTCTCGCAGTTGTGGGAGAAATAGATGTCCGAGCAGTCCCTTGAGGAATCGACTTCGAATGCCCTGGTTAAGTCCGAGGAGAGGTAGCACCTAATGGCGAACCTCGACTTCCGCACGGAATTGCATCCGAATATCGACTCTGACTCAAAGACATAGTAATTGTGGGCGCAGTTCTTGGAAAATAGGTTGAGCGTGCTCCTAAAGCAGTTGGTAGCGTTCAAGTTAACCTGGCTCTCGATTAGGTTGGCGTTGTTTCCCTTATTCCATTCAGGACAGAAAAACGCTATTTTCCCCAGGGAAACTGAGGCTGAGTTCAAGCTGAACATTTGGACTTCGGATTGCTCGAGGCTCAGCCGCTTGCCCAACGAAATCGCCTCGTAATCGCTAACGAGCCTTTTTTCCGGGAAAGCAAAAAATCTGGAGTGGTCGGCCACGAGAAGTTCGTCTCCGCTCAGTGCAGACCTGCATCGCTTGGCCGAGCGCGTGAACTCCGCAAGCCAGTTCCCGTATTTTTCCAGTCCTGTTATGGCTCGCCCGAGGATTATCCCGCTTGTTTTCTCAAAAGCGTCTTCCATTGGCCGGATATCTAAGAATTTGTTTGATTCTCCTTCTGGGGCAATCTCCTGGAGCATGCTTTTGTCTGGCCCAGCGTCTCCGACAATCTCGATTAGGCTGGGCAGGCACTTGTCTCTTTTGAGGTTAGTCGCCATCTCGCTCATGAGTTTCCTTTTCAGAGCCAAGAACTTGTCCGGAGGCAGAACGAAGTTGCCGATTGCATGATCTGCGTTTCTCATGTTGAAGCTGAATAGGCAGTTTTTACAGTTGTGGAGGTTATGCGAGTAGTGGCAATCCGAAGATTGTTGGGAAGTGTAGACCTCGAAACACCTGCTCATCGTGTTTCCGTTGTATAGCCTTATGGAGTGCTTGCTCTTGCCGGCGTTCATCGTGCCAAATAGGTCCTCGCAATACTCCATGTTATACCCGTAGGCGATATGCTTGCAGGAGATTAGCTGCACCGAGTCCTTGATGTAGAAGCTGTCGATTATGTCGGTGCTGCCTTCGACGAATTGTGAGTTCCCGAGGTAGATGTCCCCGGTGTAGCAGACCCTCTCGCCAAGTGCCTCGATTATTGAGTCGATGTCCTTCACTTCGTTTATTGAGAGAGGCTCAAAATTCTTGTTGAAATCGACCTCATCCAGCGAAAGCGTACCGGCTGGTTTCGAATAGTGGGGAAAAACGAACGCAACATCCTTCCCGGAGAGGCTGGATTTCCTCAAGAACGTAGGCTTGTTGCTAGACAGAAGCCACTCTTCGTAGTCCCTGAGCTCGCCAACCTCTTCTCCAAAAATGAGCTTGGCGGTTGATTTCCATCTCCTGTTCAAAAGCTCGTAGACTTGCGAGGCCATAAATACTAATTGGTATTAAGGAATATATGTTTAGCTTGCTGTGTCTTTACTTCCCGAACGCGCCCATCACGCTACAAAAACAAACCACGACAGCGCCCCCGGGGGCGCACGTTTCGTTTTGGGTGTGTGGTTCTGATTCGGGACTCGAATGCGAGATTAGTTCGAAATGCAGTAGTTCGAAGCGCACTTAGCAGCATGCAACTGTTTTTAAACTCTTTTTCCCGAAATAATACCTCGTGGGGTTATGGTGCAACCAGGCAGCACAGCAGGCTCCAGCTTGATTCGCTGTGGTGCTTAATGCAGCAGGTATGACGACCTCGTATGAGGGATGAACTTAACGATGGAGCGCTGAATTGATGATGCGCCCAAGGAGATACCTGTTGATCAGGGTTCAAGCTTTTTCTTTCTCTTTGCGGAGAAAGAAAAACCTTGGAAAAAGAAAGAGACGCCGTTTCTTTCGCTCTCCAATGGCTGCCCAAAAATCCCTGTAACCCCACTTTCTTTTTTTCGCGCCTCGACCTCTAAAACTTTATAAAATGGTTTTCGCATATAGTATTTACTAGTTCTGAGAGGTGATTGGATGGCAAACGGTGGAACTGCTACGACTGAACTCGCGGTCCGCAAGGTCCCGAGGTTCGAGGATGTTCTGCGCAGGGAAACTGAACATGTTACCGATGTCCAGGGGGCGGCAAGGTCTTATCTGGGGGACGTATTTTTTCACGGAGTGCCACTGATTTTCGCAGAACAGAGGAGATTTGATGCAACTTTTATGAGAGAAATAGGGAACATCGCGTTTCATGCTCAGGGTGACCTCAAAGGACCTTTCAAAGAGATTGTTGATTGGATGATTTCAATTGTAAAGGAAGCGAAATACGTTATGTCTGAGAACCCGGAATCCATTCAGTCGGCTGCCTATAACCTTGGTAGGGTAGGAGTCAAGGAGGCAGCGCCTGACATAAGGGAGCTTCTCCGGTATGGTGACGGGGACAGGAGGGGGGAGTTGAGCAGGCTCGTAAGGCGTGATGCCGCTGTTTCGCTTGCGCTTCTCGGGGATAAGGAAAGCATCCCAAAGCTAAGGGAAATGCTGTTCGCGAGGTTCAGGAGGGAAAGCGACGAAGTTCTCAGATTTGTGGCTCTAAGCCTGGCTGTCCTCGGGGACAGGGACGAGCGAACTATTGGAAAAATCCTTGGAATCGTGAGGGAGCAGGCCGATAGGTATGAGCTTGTATCCAATTTTGTCAACGGCGAAATGCTGTTCGCGCTTCTTGCAATGGGGAAAGGGAACGAAATTGTATGCGCGCCACAAGCTATGACGGTGGAGCGGCTTATGCGGGATAGGGAAAGGACTGACAACGCGAGCGTGTGGGCGAGGGCTGCACTCGAAAAACTGGGAGCGAACACGATGGTCGGCGGGACCGGACCAAGGAGATTTGACACTGGGCGGGCTAGGTTCATGGAAGCAGTCAGGATTACTGAAACCAGTATGGTTATGCGAGGGAGCACGCACGAACGCAACAGGATGACCGGCAACGCGATGAAAAGCGTTTTAAAGGCCTGAACATAATCCCTAATTCATGGTCAAGCAGACGAACCTGAACCTGCTCCTGATTTCGCTCATCTGCGGGTTCGGGGTGTCGCTCGGGGTTCTCGTGCTGCTCTACTTGGCTGGAGTCCGAAATGTGATTATGGCCCCGGTATTCGTGATTGGGGTTGCGGTGCTCTCGTATTTCTTCTATCGGATGAAGGACATAAAGCTCGTGCTCAGTTACTCTCTGATTGCGACAGGTGCCCTGTTCGTGCTGTTCCCGGCTTTCATGTACCTTGGGATTCCGCAGGCGCTACCTGGGAAGGAGATAAAGATTAGCCTGGAGCAGTTCCTAATGATAAGCATCGCTACGGGGGTCAGCGCACTCGTTCTGGCAATCGCTCTTATTAAGAGCCCGCTCAGGGAGAGGTAACGATGCCCTATAGATACTTGGAGCACAAGGCAGACCTTCTCATCGAAGCGTCTGGCAAGGATTTTCCCGAGGCGCTCGAAGGAGCTGCGAAGGGGATGGCCGACGCGATAGCGAAAGTTGGCGAGAGGGACTCCTTTGGGATTGAGCGGGAAGCCGATACGCTTGAGGACTTGGTCATCGATACGCTTGCCGGCTTGCTTGCTGAAAGCGAGGTTCTCGAGACTCCCTTTTCCAGGTTCGAAGTGAAGAAGTTCGAAAGCAAGGGCGGGAAATTCAAGCTCGCGGGAGTTGCTTATGGGGAGAAGGACGCACCGAAGAAAGGGACGGTTAAGGCGGTGACTTACCACGAGTTGATGGTTAAGGAAGAAAAAGGGAAAACGACGATTCGAGTTTTGCTTGATGTTTGATTAGCCGCCTTTTTCAGAAATGTTGTATATGTTCAGGTCCAGCTTGTGCCCATTCTCAAGCTCAGAAACAAGGTCCTCGAGGATTTTGCCTTTTATCTCCGAATATTTCTCTCTCGGGAATTCCGAATTTCCAATCGCGCGGTTCTTGTTCTTTGTATTGAAGCAGAACATCGAGTCCCGCACGTTTTCGCAGTTGTGGGAGAAGTATATGTCCGAGCAGTCCCTTGAGGAATCGACTTCGAATGCCCGGGTCAAGTCTGAGGAAAGGTAGCACCTGACCACGAAGCGGGATTTCCTGACCGAGTTGCAGCCGAAAACAGATTCTGACTGTAGGATGTAGTAGTTATAAGCGGAGTTCTTGGATTCTATGTTCAAGATGCTCCGAAAACAGTTTGTCGCATCAATGTTTATCTGGCTCTCTATTGCATTCGAGACCTTCCTATGGTTCATTTCAGGACAGAAGAACGCAACTTTGCCGAGATGGCTCGATGCGTTTTTGAAGCTAAAGCCTGATAAGTCCTGGAGTTCCAAGTGCAGTTTTCCGTTAAGTAGTGTGGATTCTTCTTCGTTCACAAGCCTGTTTTCCGGGAATTGAAAGATGAGTCCCTGGTCCGGGACGATTATCTCCTGGCCGCTTATCGATGATTTGCATCTCTTTGCCCTTCTGGTGAATTCATTGAGCCACGCTTCGTAATTCTCCAAGCCCTTTAAGCCCTTTCCAAAAAGGACTTCGGTTGCTTTCTCGAATGCATCCTCGACAAGCTCTGGTCTCTTGCGGGGTGGAGGGTGGGGCGTGAGCTTTTGGCTGATGCCCGAGAGCATCTTGTGGTCCGGCTCTGATTCTCCGATTAGGTCCATCAGGTTGGGCAATTTCTTGTTTGACTTGAGGTCGCTTACCATTTCCTGGAGGAGCTTCTTTTTCAGCGAGAGGAACTTGTCCGGGGGAAGGGCGAGATTGCCTATCGCGTAGTTGGTGCTCCGCAGGTTGAAGCAGAACATGCAATTTTTGCAGTTGTAGATGCTGTGCGAGTAGTAGCAATCCGAGGATTCCTGGCACGTGTGGAGCTCGAAGCACCTGGCCGACCTGGCCGTATTGCTCAACTTTATTGAGTAGTTGCAGTAGCCTATGTTCATCGTGCCGAAGATGTCGCTGCTGTATTCCATGTTGTATCCATACGCGATGTGCTTGCAGGAAATTAGCTGCACCGAGTCCTTTATGTAGAAGCTGTCGATTATGTCGGTGCTGCCCTCGACGAATTGTGAGTTCCCAAGGTATATGTCCCCGGTGTAGCACACCCTCTCGCCAAGAGCCTCGGTTATTGAGTCGATGTCTTTTATTTCGTTTAAGTTTAACGGTTCGAACTTTTTGTTGAAATCGACCTCATCAAGCGAAAGCGTGGCGGCTGGTTTCGAATAATGGGGAAAAACGAACGCGACATCCTTCCCGGAGAGGCTCGATTTTCTTGAGAACGTCGGCTTGTTGCTGGACAAAAGCCATTCCTCGTAATCCTTGAGCTCGCCAATCTCCTCGCCAAAAATGAGTTTCGCAGTTGATTTCCATCTCTTGTTCAAAATTTCGTAAGTTGGTGACACCATGTGCCCAGCTCCGGTTAGTTTATCAGCCCTGTTTCCTTTCCCGCTTTTCTAAACGCATCTATGACATAGTCGATGTCCGATTTCGTGTGGTTCGCGCATAGCTGTGTCCGTATCGTCTCGTCCCCCTTCGGGACTACTGGGAACGTGAGGCCAACCACCAGTATTCCTTGGTCAAAGAGAGAGGACACGAGTTTTCTCGTCTTTATTGTGTCCCTGACTAGGACCGGGACTATTGGGTGCTGGCCAGGGAGCGTTTCATACCCCATCCCCTCGATATGTTTTCTAAAATACAGGGCGTTCTCTTTTACTTTAGCGAGCAGCCCTTTCCCCTCCTTGCTTTCGATTATATCGAGGGCTTTCGCACTTGCAGCAGCATCCGCGACTGCCACCGGGTTTGTGTAAATGTAAGTGTCGGCCCTCTGCCTCAAAAGCTCTATGACTTTTGCGCTCGCGGCAACGTACCCGCCGTTCGAGCCTATCCCCTTGCCCATCGTGCTCGTGATGATGTCAACACCCATACCGCCGGCAATTTCAGGGGTCCCCCTGCCCGTCTCCCCATAGGCGGCAGTCCCGTGGGAATCATCGACTACACTGATTACTCCGTCCTTGAATTTCGAATCGAATTCCCCGCAGATTTTTATTGTTTTGCCCATCGGGGCATTGTCCCCCCTCATGCTGAAAACTCCGTCGAAAATGACAACGGCCCGCTCGGTTCCAGAAGGGACTGCCGCAAGCTTCGCCTCCACGTCGCCCATGTCGTTGTGCTTGAAAACCGCCTTGTTCTCGCTCTTCACGCCCGCAACCCGAAGCGAACGGATGATGCTGTTGTGGTTGAGTTCATCGCTTATGTAATAGGTTTTTTGGTTTGTCAAGCAGATGGCCAGGCCGAGGTTCGCCATGTAAGCTGAGCTGAAAATCTTCGCCCCCTCTTTTTTGTGGAATTTCGCGAGCTTCTCCTCAAGGTCCACGTGGGGCGCATAGGTGCCGTCGATAAAGCGGACCGCGGTGGGGCCGACCCCCAATTTCCCGGTTATTTCGTGAGCCGCCTTGTTCAGTCTCTTGTCGTAGGCGAGCCCGAGGTAGCCATTCGAATTCATCCTTATGAATTCCCTGTCAGAGCCCCTGAGCTTGAAGCGTGGGCCGCGGTCCCCTGAAGGCGGGATTACCTCTATGATTACTCTTTCCGGGGCCTTGAGCCGCCCCTCTTCGCCAATCTGCTTGAGCTCCCTGTCAATCTCAACCTCTAGCTTTTCAAGAGACATGCATGCACCTCGCGAGGACGCGACTAGCTATTGGTTGAAAGTGATTTAAAGTTTATTCCAGAAATCCCTAGTGGTGTTTATGGCAAAGGCAAATCCTTATATGACGGGGAAGATGATTGAGCCCCTGAGGCTTGAGGGAAACGGGCAAGTCCCTGACTTCATCGACAACGTTTTCGCTAACTCGGGCTTCAACGCTCGAAGGCTCGGGGAAGCGTGCGAACTTTACTCGAGAATGATTGACGAGGACGCGACGGTTTGCCTCACCCTGGCTGGCGCGATGACGCCGATTGGGATGAGCGGGCCCATAATCTCGATGATGAAAAGGGGGTTCATCGACTTCATAATCGCGACAGGCGCGAACCTCTACCACGACCTCCACCGGACATTCGGCTACCCCGTGGTGCAGGGCGGGGCCAATGTCGATGATGACGAGCTCCACGACCACGGGGTCGCGAGGATATACGACACGTTTATCAGGGACGACGAGACGCTCACTGCGACTGACTTGGTGATTCAGGACGCAGTGCTCGGGAGGGAGTACCCCGAGCCAATCTCTACTGCCGACCTTCATAAAATCCTTGGGGATTATGTTAATGAGAAGGCACCCAACCCAGAGAAATCGCTCCTCGGGAATGCCACAAGATTCGGGGTCCCCATCTACACCTCCTCGCCAGGGGACTCCTCAATCGGGATGAACTTAGTCACCCCGCAGCTTTTTGGGAACAGGATACCGATTGATCCGGTTAAGGATATCATTGAGACTACCGCGATAGTCCGCGAGGCCAAGAAGAACGGGGTTGTAATCGTGGGGGGCGGCTCTCCGAAGAATTTCTACATGCAGACGCAGCCGACGCTCTGGCAGATACTTTTTGACAGCAGAGGGGGGCACGATTATTTCATTCAGCTCACGACCGACTCCCCGCACTGGGGGGGGCTCTCCGGCGCGACCCCGCAGGAGGCGAAGTCCTGGGGCAAGATAAAGGAGGCGAAGAAGGACAATGTCGTCGTCTACTCCTGCGCTTCGATAACCTATCCGCTCCTTTGCCAGTATGTTCTGATGAGGAAGAAGCCCAAGGCCAAGAAAGGGCTCTACGGAAAGCTCGGCGGGATGGCTGAGCGGATGACACGCGATGCCAGGAAGAACAAGTTGCTGCTCGCGAACTTGAAGAAACACCTCTCCAAGGAGAAGTTCGACAGCGTCTACGGGAAATTTTAGGGTTTCTTGGTTTTATGGCAAAAGAGCGCCTCGTTTTCATCGTTTCGGGAATAGTCCAGGGCGTTTTCTTCAGGGGGACAACTCAGCGGGAGGCGCTGGTTCTAGGGCTTACCGGGTGGGTGAAGAACTTGGAGAGCGGGGATGTTGAATGTGTTGCTGAGGGGGAGCGAGAGAACCTGGAAAAACTTCTTGCCTGGGCGAGAAGGGGGCCGCCTGGGGCGGTTGTTGAGAAAATCGATTTTTCCTGGGGGAAAGCGAGCGGGGAGTTCCTGGGGTTTCGAATCACTGGTTGACTGTCTCGTTCTTAAGCCGGTATATGAACAGTGTGTCGAGGTCCCCTGCGATGGCATCTTCAACGTAATATTTCGAATGCACGTAATTGGATAGGTTCTTGTAGAAGAACTCCTGGCCACGGGCCGTTGGAGACAGGTAAAGGAAATACCTCGTGGGTTTTTCTTTCATTTCCTTGATTATCCTTGCTTCGACTTCCGGGTTAGCCATGTCCTCCTCTATTATCTGATAATAAGAGCCTGGCAGCCTGTTGGTGCGATAGTAGATTGAAACGAAAGGATAGGCGAGGATTTTCTCGCCTGGTTCAGTATGGGCCGAGATGTAGTTAGCAGCTTTGGAATATGGATTGGATTCGATAAACGGGTGTGTTTCCTGTGAGCCGAGGAATACCATCCAGGATGACTTGGCGCAGAGAAAGAGCAGCAAAAGAAAAACGAACCCGAACAATACCGTATTCTGCAAGTTCGCCTTTTCGTTTATTTTCAGGAGGAATGGCGACACAATCAATGCGAGACCAGGAAGCACGAGGAGCGTGTGATGCGGCACAGGATAGGGGAAAAGGGCCGAGAGGCCGCAAAGCGAGAGGGCAACTGCGATTAGAAGGGCCTTTTTGCGCCCAGGGTCGCTGGCCTTGAGCAGTTCCCAGGGACCTATGAGAAGCGCGAACAGCTGGAACTCCCGCAACGCGATGAGCGGAACGAGAACCGGATACTGGAGCAGGGAGCCACTGATGTAGAATAAAACCCCTCCAGACATTAGTGATATGTTGAAAAGGAATTGCGTAAGCCCGCCAAGGGCTAAATAGAACGCAAGTATTGCGAGCAATGGGAGCACGCTCGAGAGAGCAAGGGCGGCTATGTGCTTCAGCGCAAATTTCCAGTCTCGTGAATAGGTATATGCTAGAAGGAGAGCCATTATGACTATTGAAAAAGCGCCATTTTGGCGGATCGCAAGCTGGAGCCCAAGTGCCAATCCGCATGCAACCGTCTTCGTTATTTCCCCTTTCTCGTTGCTCGCAAAGATGAGGAAAGCGAGAACTACGAAAAATGCTATTAGCGGGTCTTGAAGCACCATGAAAGAGAGGTAACCGAAGCTCGAAATGGCGAATATAGCTGAGGAGAGAATCCCCGCCTGGTTTCCGAAAAGCCTTCTAGCCAGCAGATATACGAGGACAGTTGTCCCGAGTGAAAAAATCGAAACGCCTAATCTGGCTGCGAGCATGGAATTGTTTGACAATAAAAGTATCGGAGCTATGTAAAGGGAAAACAACGGGGGGCGGCCTGAAAAATAATCTAAGTGCGGGATTCTTCCTAGGCTGAAAAGCCATGCTTCGGTAAGGTAGTTTTCTTCATCCTGGTAAACCCAATTTAATCCAATGTAAAGATGCGCTAGAAGCTGAAGTGCCAAGAGCAGCAGAAGGATTTTTCCTTCCTTCTCCCTGAGAAAATCGAACACAAAAGAATTAACAAAAATAGTATAAAAAAGGTTTCTCAAATCAGCGCTATCCTGGTTGCCTCTTTCGTTATGATGAGAACCGATGGATCGGGCTTCTCTTTCAATTTGCAATCGAGCCAATCTTGGGGGTTCTTTGTCGAAGTTAGATGCATCTCCCGGAGTTCCTGCTCAATTAGTTTGCTTGTTGGGGGGAGATAAACGCAGACCTCGGCCGCCTCGTTGAGGAGTTCTCCGAGCTTGTAGGACTTCTGCATCCCGATTTGGAAATTCTCGCGAACGTAATTTAATATTTGGTCTTTTGGTTTTTTGATTGAGCTCACGAATTCGTCTGTTTGCTGGCCCTTTGGCCCGATGCCTTCAGGGCATTCTGCGATTATGAGCATCGAGCCGCCTTTTTTCAGCCCCTTGCGGGCTGTGTCGGCACCATTGTGCACATAGAAAAGATGCCTGTCGTGCGGTGCA
>JAKAKT010000094.1 GCA_021813385.1 Microcaldota archaeon | reverse complement strand
GGGCCTTGTTTTCGGGGCGATAGTGTTCGTGTTTATCGGGAACGTTTTCCTCTCTGTGGGAGCCATGCTTGTTGCGATGGCTGCAGGCTGGTGGGGAATCCGTGTGATGGGTAACCTAAAGGTGTGGCATGCGCGAATTTACGATTGGGGCATATCCCTCGGGAATGAAAGGATGAAAGAATCGCTGAGGTGGGAAGAGATAAGCGAGATGAAAGTGTTCCGGGATATCGGCGGGATTGAGAAGCCCGGGAAGGACATTCGGGGGCTCAATCTCGTATTTGTGCTAGGAAAGACAAAAGCTTCAAGAGGCCCTTGGGCAGGCCAGGTCGCAATCGGGGGAATTTCCCTCGCGAGGCTCACCCAGAACAGCTCATATGGCATCAATAGCGGGGGGATAAGGAATTTCTCTGTTGCCGATTTTGACGGCTTCTCTTCCGCAATGAAGAATGCCGGGCAGGGAAGGCTCGTTCGGGTTGAGGAGAGCCCGCTCAAGAATCAACATTCATAGGTCCTGAGGTTCAAATGAGATTATTCCTCGAGTCTCGAGAAATATTTACTCAAAAGAATACTATCCGTCACCCTCACCCCCAATCACCGCTTCCATGGCAGCCTTCAGCTCGTTGAAAACGTCGTCTGGGAGGCTGCTCCTTTCTCCCTCGAAGAACTGCTGGACCGTGTAGCGCTGCGCTATCCCGAGCTTTGCTATCGCCCTGTGCAGAAGACGCCTCTTTGACCAGCGCTCGAATTCCTCGAAAACATCGGGCGGCTGCCAGTGGTGACCCGATTTCACCGCCGAACGGGAAGCGAGGCTCACACGGGTCCCGGGAAGGAACTCCGTCTCGACTTCGCCCGGCTGGTGGTAGTCCTGGAACTCTGTCGCTATATCGTGGTAGAGACTGAAAGCGAGCCTGAGCTCCTGGACCCTCGCCCGGATATCCTTCTCCTCCCAGCGGTGGGCCTTCTCGGTTAGCAGGCGTGAGGCGACTGTTGCACTGTATGCCATGTGCTGGTCGTGATAAATCAACAAATCTCCGACCTTTTCAAGAATCTGACAATATGCGTCCCTGATGCTGCCAACATTTGGATATACCTTGCACCAAGCCAGATGCGCGACTGTCCGAAGCAGTTTCTTGGTCTGGCTCTCGGCACCGAAAAACAACGTCGCTTCCCGCATCGCCTCGTCTCTAGCTCTTTTGACCTCGGTGCCCGTTTTATATGTCCTGTTCAGCAGGAGAAGGGCGGCGGTCTTGATGATTTTCTCTGCATTCTCGTCATCACTGAAAGCGGTCCTCGCATCCACCATACATTTGGAATGGCGAGCTATGACCTCGTCTACGCTCTCGTATTTCTTCGTCCATACCAGATATGCGAAAGCCCTTGCGCGTTTTTTCGCCTCCTTGTCTGTGCCCAATGCGATCTTTGTTTCTGCCGATATCGCGTCGTAAGTTTCTTTCGCTTTGGTCACGCTTTCGTATGTCCTGATAAAAACCAAACACGCCGCGCCCTTCACGAGGTCTTCGGTCTCGAAGTCCGCCCCGAAGACCCTCTCGGACTCGGAAAAAATAGCGTCATAGATTTTTTTTGCATCTTTTGCATTTTTGTAGACTCCGGAGAAGATGCGGGAAGCAGCAGTCGGGGCTATGCCCGCAGTGCCTTCATCTGAACTGAATTCATTTGTTGCTTCCTTGAGTATTGTGTCATAAGCTTCCTTGGCCTTGGCCACGCTCTTATAAGCCTTTTTCCAGACTAGGAACGCCGCTGTCCTAATGACGCCCTGTGTTTGCTCATCGGCACCGAAGACCTTTTCTGCTGCCGTGAGGATTTTGGCGTGGGAGGTTCTTGCTTCAGCCACTGTCCGGTATGTTTTCTTCCAAACTAGGAATGCCGCATATTTGGCTAGCTTCTCGTCTCCGTTGAATTCGATTCTTGCCTCTTCCAGTATCCTGTCATAAGCTTCTTTCGCTGCATCAACGCCCTTGTAGGCTTTTATAAACACGAGGTGCGCAGCAGTCGGCACAATCCCTTCTGACTCCTTATCAAAGCCAAATTTGGCCTCGGCTTCTGCGAAAATTGCATCGTATGACTTGCTCGCTTCTTCCAGACTGCCGTACATTCTTTTCGCAACCATGAGGACAGCTGTTTTTGCGACGCCCTTTTTTCCATTCCGGCCGAAAAGCTCGCGGGCTCTTTCGGCCATATCAGACAATTTGAACGGACCGTATTTCCAACTGTGGAACCTCAACACGATTCGCGCGGTGTCGATTTTTTGCATCATTTCGTATTCGGCGACAGACTGGCCGAACAGTGCGAGCGCCAAGTCCGAACCGCTGCCAAGCCTGAGTCCGCCAGAGTTTGAGAACGCTGCTGAAAGACCCCTCAGGTAACGCATAAAGTCCCTGTTCTCGGCAAGAGAACTCTCTTGGCCTAGGGAAAGAACCTTTTCTGAAAACGCCCTGCCGCCCTTCGCCTTGAGTCCGTTCCGAACTACTCTGTTTTCCAAAACTTCCGAAATTCCCTCCGAGAGTTCGCCTGACCGGGCCATCTCGGCAATCGGCCTCTGCCTTTCGAAATAATTAGTGCTCCAGTGCTTTGAGCCCGCTGCTGCCGCTATGTCCAGAGTGCCGACTAGGCGTTGGAGCGCCCTATGCCTATCGCTGATAATAGCCCTCAAAGTGAATTCACCGAATAATATTACTCCTCCGAGGTATTTAAACATTCGTTTTTTGTAAAATAGTTAGTAGGAGTAGACCCCGAGGTCCAAGTTCACTTTAACTATTTTTCCTTCGGCATCCACGAACGAGAGCCCGACGTCCAGGTTGAATTTTTTCCCATCGATTCTCGAGAACACAGCACCTCCTGCTCCGCCGAATATCCAATCGCCGCCCGAGAGGCTTGAAGAGAAAGATTGGTCGGGTTTCAAAGCGTGGAAGTGGAACCGGAACAAGAGGTCCCGGGAGTACGTTTGAAGCACGTCGTAAGAATAACCCATGTCAGGCGGCAGGTCCATCCCTGGGAAAGGAGATTCGCCAATGCTTGCGCTCGGAACCATCTCCAATAGAACATTTCCTTTCTCGCCCAGGCGCAATACCCCGCCGTGCTCGCAAGTGGTGTCCTTTGTGTCGAGCTCGAGCTCTTTCCCAATTCTCGCCCTGAATTCCGGGCTCTCGAGCGCTTTCAGGAGAAGATAAACTTGTAACAGTTGGACCTCATCGAACTTGTTGAGTTCTTCGGTTGTTGGGACCGACATGGTGACTACTTCCTCGAGCTCCGAAGCTCCAAGCGTGTTAGCGAAAAAGATGGGGTTGATGTGCTCGAGTTCCTTGAGCCGATTCGAGATGAATTTCGCAACCTTGGCCTTGTCCTTCACTGTCGAGTCCCTGCCCTTCCTTGCGATTTCGAGAATGTAGTTGTTATTTTCGTTTTGCAGGATTTTCAGGGTATCGGCAGATGAACCGCTCGGAGCCTGGCTTGCGCGGGAACTGTCAATTCCCACCGAGTCGGCTGAAGTTGATTTTGGTTCTGCTCTTGTAATTGTCCCGGTAAGCGGGGCGCAGGAAAGCGAAGTGATAGTTGCGATTGCAATCCCGGCCCGCACAGGCCATTTTGGAATAGTCCGCGGATGTGCCTGCTTCTGCATGCCAATGCGTTATGTCCAAACAGGAATATAATTATATATAGTGTCTGCAAATAACATCTCGCGGTGATTAATTGTCTGAAGAGCTAGTCGGTTTGATTCCAAAAAAAACGAAAGAGGACGCTGTTCACAGGTTCAAGGAGGAGCAGATGCTTTATGAGAAGTTTG
This sequence comes from Microcaldota archaeon, assembly GCA_021813385.1. Classification (GTDB taxonomy): domain Archaea; phylum Micrarchaeota; class Micrarchaeia; order Burarchaeales; family JAKAKT01; genus JAKAKT01. Next base: position 2,078 of record JAKAKT010000094.1, on the reverse strand, counting down.
GAAAGGAAGGGATGACGCTTTACATGAAGATAGACGGGAAGAGGACGCTCGCAGAGATACTTACTGGAACTGGGATGGATGAAGAAAAGATGATGGGAATGCTTAATGAGATGGAGAAGCTCGGCATGGTCAAGATATTCACTGTTTTTGAGCTCGAAGCTGAAGAAGAGCAGAAATAAGCGGTATGATTCGATGCCTGGCGAAACCCTGCCCTCTCTTGCGCTCCTTTTCGCAGTCCTGCTCTGGGGCTCGACTTTTGTTCTCGTTAAGGACACGCTGAATTCTGTCGATGCGTTCAGCCTCGTGGCAGTGCGGTTTTCGATTGCTTTTGTGATTACTCTCGCAATATTGCTTTTCAAGCGGGAAAAAGTCGAACGTGATACGATTAGGGATGGGGCGATTCTCGGAGCTCTAGTATTTCTCGCATTCATCACCCAGACAATCGGCCTCAATTACACAACCGCTTCGAACAGCGCATTCATCACCGGGCTCTCCGTGGTTCTTGTCCCGGTCGCCCTTTTCTTCCTTGGGAAAAAGCTTTGGTTTCGGGATTGGGTTGCCTGTTTCCTTGCTTTCGCAGGCCTCGCCCTCCTCACCTTCAAGCCGGGTGCAGAAGTGAACCCAGGGGATTTGCTCACTCTCGCCTGCGCCATTATTTTCGGGTTCCACATCGTCTTCACAGGAGAGTTCGTTAAGAGAAGGAGCCTGCTCGGGCTTATGGCGGTCCAGTTCGGGACAGTTGCAGTCCTCGGGATTCCGCTCGCCCTTCTCGCAGGCCCGAAATTGGAACCCCAGGCGGTCCCCCCAATCATTTTCCTCTCCCTTTTTCCAACCTTGCTTTCTTATTCAATCCAGTCCTGGTCGCAGAAAAGGATTGCGCAGGTGAAAACGGGAGTCATAATGTCGGCTGAGCCGGTCTTCGCAGCGATGTTTGCGTATTTCTTGGTAGGGGAGAGATTCGAGCCCATTCAAATTCTCGGGAGCGGGCTGATTTTCGTGGCGATACTGGTTGCATCGACGCGGAAAACGAAGTGACTGGTCGGTTTTTATACCTGTTTTACCATATAATATCCCCTATGTCTAGCATTGCCCGGGCCCTGGATAAATTTAAGGCCCAATATTCGAGCGTACCCGTAGGGAGACGTTTTTACGAGGTAACCGACCTTTTTCAAGGCACTAGAGGTAGGACTGTTTCCGGGGCGATTGGGCGCGGGGCGGGAGTTTATGCTCTCCCTCTCAGGGGCGGGAGGGGGATGTTCGAAAAATGGAAACTGGATTCGGAAGGGCATTTTGTCAGGGGAGAGGGTGGAAAGCCGATAATAAAGGCCGGGCCGAAGCAGATTGTTGCTGAGCTTCTGTGCTCCCCGAGGACTCGGTTCATGGGCAGCGACGAGCTCGTGGTTGGCAAGGAGGACAAAGTGCAGGGAATCGAGAGGGAACGGGCGGAGGCCGTCTTCAGGAAACTCCGCCTGGACCCGGGGAAAGACGCGTATGTACTATTTGTGCGAGGGAAAGACCAGATAGAGGGAGTCGTCAAGATATTCAGGGAGAGGCTTGAGGCGATTCTCTCCCTTGGCTCAAAGTGGAGGCCTGACGTCAGGCTCAGGTTCAGGGATGGCGAGGATTTCTTGGAAACTCTTGTAGGCCAGATGGCCGGCCAAGTACATCCGTTAATAAGGAGCCGGTTTGTCGCCGAAATCCTCGGCCCCATGCTAGCCAATGATTTCATCCGCGAAAAGGTCGTTCCTGCGATAAGAAAGACGAGTGGGAAAAAATGACAACGGGGCTAGCCCATTTTTAGTGAAAATTCGGAAAAATGAAGTTTTTCCTCGTTTTTTGGACCTGTTCGGCCGATAGCTATTTAAAGCCTGACTTCGCAATTGAAACTGTATGAGCAAAGCGAGGGAGGAGCAATATAGGATGCATCCGACCCCAGCGAAGCTCTTCTGCTGGCTTTTTATCTGCTGATTAGCGCGACAAGGAATTGATTTTTTATCTTTGGGCGCGCGCCATGTAGCAACAAGATGAGCTTAAGCCAAATGAGGCAAGGCGAATAAAAAGAAGACGAAAAGGGGGAG
>JAKAKT010000075.1 GCA_021813385.1 Microcaldota archaeon | reverse complement strand
ACCGGGGAACCAGCGCGGCCAGGCCCGACTCCTTTCTTGATTGCCGCAGAGAAGGGGCGGGTTCTTGCTCTCAAATGGTTCAGCGACAATGGCGCTGACATACATGCTGTCGACCGGAAGAAAAGAACAGGTCTTCATCTCTCAGTCATTTCTCTTACCCCGCAAGCGGTGAAATTGCTTCTTGAAATGGGCTTGGACCCGTTTGCAGTGGACGAGGACGGGAAAACTGCACGCGACCTCGCAAATGACCGAAGAAGGAATTCCAATGATACGACCATCAAGCAGATAATTTCGATACTAAAAGCAGCAGAAAGGCAAAGGCGGATGGAGGCAAGGTCGAGCGCGAAGAGTAGCGGCCCAACTTTCGGGGATATGGTTAAGGCAAGGGCAGCTGCCGTGGTTTCAATTGTCCGAGGAAGAAGCTCAGGCACCTCTCCCCGGCTTCTCCAGGCAAACAAAGCCGCCTAACTGACTTTCGTCGGCTTCTTTTTCTCATTTTTTCTCAAAAAACGAATCGAAAAGTTTAAATACAAACCAGGCCAATCTTTAAAAAGCTTCTGTTTAGGAGGCGGTGCCGGACAATACCTTAAGGTGACACTTATGACTGTTGAAAAATGCCCCGAGTGCGGGGGCCGCAAGCTCGTCCACGACCACGAAAAAGGAGAGCTTATCTGCACGGAATGCGGCCTCATTGTCGATGAGAATATAGCCGACGCAGGGCCGGAGTGGAGGGCGTTTGATTCCGAGCAGAGGGACAAGCGCGCGAGAGGCGGTGCGCCAGTGAAATACATGCGACCGAACAAGGGCCTTGTCACTGAAATTGACCAGTACAACCGCGATATCAGGGGAAGCAAAATCTCCTCGAAGAAGCAGGCCCAGCTCTACAGGATGAGGAAATGGCACAAGAGGGCGAGCATCGCCAGCTCGATGGAGAGGAACCTTGCGATTGCGCTTTCCGAACTTGACAGGATTGCGTCTTACCTCGGCTTGCCTGACAGCATACGCGAGGCGGCTGCCCTGATGTACAGGAAATGCATTGAGAAAGGGCTGATTCGCGGAAGATTGATTGAAAGCGTAGTAGCTGCGGTCATTTATGCAATCTGCAGGGAATACGGAATTCCAAGGACGCTCGATGAGATTTCCGAGATTTCCGGGGTCGAGAAGAAGGAGATAGGCAGGACTTACCGTTTCATATCCCACGAGCTCGAGCTCAAGGTCCCGCTGACAGACCCGACACATTATGTCCCTCGCTTCTCATCTGCCCTCAAGCTTTCAGGAAAAGTGCAGGAAAAGGCCATCGAGCTCCTGAAGAAGGCAATTAGCAAGGGGCTCATCTCGGGAAGGGGACCGACAGGGGTAGCAGCTGCTGCCGTCTATATAGCGAGCGCAGTCGAGGGAGAAAGAAGGACCCAGAAGGAAGTTGCGGATGTCGCGGGAGTTACCGAAGTAACGATAAGGAACAGGTATCGGGAGCTCAAGAAGGAACTCAACCTGAAGATAGCGCTTTAGCGAGGCTTTCTTTATGATGCCTCTGCCGCCGGAAACCGAAAGGCTCTTGGCCACTTCATTCGTAATTCTCGGTTTCCTGGGGGTCGTCCTCCTGAGGGGCAAGAGCTTCAAGTCTAAAATCATCTACCTGCTCCTGCTGCTTTGCGTTCTCATCTCTGCAGCTGCGGTTTGGTATGCAATCTCGAGCGTGCACATCCTCTCAGATTTAGAGACATACCAGGCCGGGCGGCCGATTAGAATCACGGTATCAGTCTTGGGGACTCCTTACGTTGGCGGCACGTTTATTTATCAAAACGGGCCTTACTCAGTGCAAAAGAGCCTTGGTTATTCGATATACAAGCTCGATGGCTCGAACTGGGTCGAGCTCAATGTCGAATGCAGGGATTGCGTATTCAGGGATTGTGTTAATGGGGAGATAGTGGAGCGGGCGAAAACTCCCCCCGGGCTATGCCAAAAGGTCTCTGATAGGCCCTATTTATGGAATCAGACTGTGTATGTTTCCGAACCAAGGGAATGTGCCGGCAAGCCGTTCACAACTTATGTCCAGGTGCCAGCAGGCCCGGGAAAGTATAAAGCCGAAATCTGCTATGGGAAAGCTTTCAATTTCGATTGGGACATGCCCTTCTGCTCCCCGCTTCAGAACGTCGAGCCTACTTGTACCGAGTCGCAGTTCTGGATACGATAGCGTTGTTAAATATACCTATTTAAACTCCAGCTCCCATCTCTTTCTCATGCTCGACAGGAGCATGAATTACATCATCGGCGACCGGGCAATCTCCTTGGATGGAAACTCCCAGCAGGTATGCTACGTCTCTCACGCGCACTCGGACCACTCCTCGGCAATTCGCTCGAAAGGAAAGCAGGTAATCGCTTCGGACGAGACAATTGCCTTATGTGGTAAAGATGTCGAGCGGACGGCTGTTCCAAACATAACACTGGCCCGCTCGGGGCACATTTTCGGCTCCACCCAACTCATCGCTAAAGAGGATGGCGGGGTTTTCGTTTATACCGGAGATTTCAAGCTCGAGGACGGATTGACCACGAAAGGTGCCGAGATTCCGAAGAGCGATTTCCTCCTGATTGAAGGAACCTTCGGCTCTCCTGAAATGGTGTTTCCCAAAAGGGAGGAGATTTGGGAGGACATCGCGAAATGGACTAAAGAGAAGCTCGAAACAGGAATCGTGATTTTCGGCACCTACTCGGTGGGGAAATCCCAGGAGATAATCTCCATCCTGAACAAATATGCCGGCGTTACTCCATTTACCCACGAAAAAGTCTCGCAAATCAGCCATGTTTACAAGCAGTTTGGTGTTAATTTGGACTTCATCTCTCTCGGGAAGGACTCGAAAGAGGCCCCGAAAGGGAATTTCGCCGCAGTTGTCCCGCAGAACCTCCTCACAAACGGCTTGGTTTCCGGGCTCGAGAGCGCTTATGGGAAGCGGGTTTACACTGCTCTTGCGACCGGATGGGCGCTGAAAGGATGGGGCTTTGCGGACAGGGTCTTCCCTCTCAGCGACCATGCGGATTTCGAGGACATAATAACTTACGTGGAGCAATCGGGGGCGAGGAGGATTTTCTGCTGCCACGGGAACGAGCGGGTTCTCGCGCGTGCCCTCAAGGAGCGGGGCTTCGATGCGATGCCTGTAAGGGAGCTCGAGCACAAGTTCCCGCAACTCACATTGCTCGACTCGACGCTTGACAAATGAGCGGTGAGCAAAAAAGAATATAAAATCCCGGGGGTCCATTCATTTATGGAGGATGAAACCGCCTATTCCGAACTCGACAAACGATGGCAGTCAGTTTGCAAAATATTATTTGCTGAAGAAATTGGCGAACTCAGCGATTTTGAAAATTGGCTCAAGGAAGGCATTGACCCGCTTATCCAAAAAAAATCCCATCTCACCGGCAAGGATGTAATTTTTTATGTTTCGGAATATGGTGAAGGAGCTAAATTTGCGGCTTTTGAAGAAGTTTGGGACAAAAGGAGCGAAGAACCCATCGATATTAACAAGATAAAAGATATTGACAGCTTGATAGAATCCGTCCAAGAAAGGATATGCTTCACCGGGAACGTGGTTCTCGGAAATTTCGGGTTTGTTGAAAAGAGTTCGAACATTAACGACTCCTTCTACGTTCTTGACTCAGGATTTATCGGAGATTCAAAAAGGGTCGCGTACAGCTCGATAGTGAAATACAGCGAAGACGTTTTTGGCTGCAATGCAGTGGCAGAATGCAAGCAAATAATCAAATGTACGAACGCATCCCGCAAAATCATGAGGTCTTTTGAGCTTTGGAAATGCGAAAAATGCAGCGACAGTTTCTATTCCCATAACCTTAACAATTGCCAAGACTGCATTTTCTGCTTCAATCAAATGTCCAAGAGATACAGCATAGGCAACTTAGCTCTTTCAAAAGACAAATATTATCAGCTGAAGAGCAAGCTGCTCGGGGAGATGGCGGAACAACTGAAGAAAGACAAGCGGTTGCCCTCCCTCGTGGATATTGCGGTAGATTCAAAAAAGCGCGCGAAAAGTCCAGTTGCAAAAATTTCTGATTTTGCTGAACAGACGTGTAATCCAGTTCCTCTTGAGCAAGCTTTCGGGAGCACGACCAAGATAATATTGGGGAAAAAACTCGAGGAAATGAACGATTATGTCCCATGGCTCATGCAGCACGTGAAAAGGATAGACGAATCGAAATCCGTAGTATCAGGGAAGCAATTGTTGGTTTTCGATTTCTACAATTTCGCAAGGCTGCCTAAGGACAATCTCGTCAAAGAGCAGGAGGCGGAGGAACTTGGAAGGCTGCTCTCACTAAGCGAGGGCGATTTGGATGGCGTTTCCTTCAAAAAAATACCTGACGTTCTCGGCAAGGTGGTATATTTTTCACCAGAAATAGTTGTTGGCAATAACGAAAATGTTTGTGAGTGCCAGACGTTTGACTCAAGCAACTCTCTCAGAGTGGCCACCGTGGTCTACTCAAAATACTGCGCTTACTCCAATTGGGCGCGCAGCTCCGAGCACATTTTTGGCTCATGTGTGGCGCACGAATCTTCTTTCTGCCTGAAATGTTATTATTCGATAAACCTGTCAAGATGCTTCGAGGTTGACAGTTCGAGGAACTGTTCAGACTGCTACTATTGCCACAACTGTGAGAACTGCCACAACGCCATCTTATGTTTCAATACGAAGAACCTCAATTACGCGGTGGGCAACGTCGTCGTCGGGAGGGAGAGATTCTTCGAGATAAAGAAGATTCTTCTCAACCACATTAACAAGGAACTTGAAAATAAAAAAATGGTCCCGCTTAGCGTTTTCAATCTTGGCGAGTTCAAGAAAAGCGGGGAATAGAAAAATTCTTATGGTGCTCACCGCCTATTGCCGGTGGCGCTGCTGCGGGTTCGGGGAGTTAAGCTATAAATATTCCCTTAACCATACTACTTGCGGGGGGTCCATATGTACGACGTAATCATTATTGGTGCCGGGCCGGCCGGCATGACTGCTGCGGTTTACTCTGCCAGGCAGAAACTGAAGGCGCTTGTGCTCACGGATAACATCGGCGGCCAGACGCTTTGGTCCACCGAAATTAGGAACTATACGGGCTACAACCTAATCTCCGGTTTCGAGCTCACTGAGAAGTTCAAGAAACACGTCAAGGAATATGGCGTGGAGCTTAAGGAAGACGAGCCTGCACTTGACCTTGAAATCGACCGGGACGGCTTCATCGTCAGGACTAAAAAAGAGAAATACCAAACAAAAACAATAATCGTTTGCACAGGAAAGAAATCGAGAATGCTCGGGGTTGGCGGGGAAGAGCGGTTCAGGGGCAAAGGCGTTACTTACTGCTCGACCTGCGACGGGCCGCTTTTCGCGGGGAAAGACGTTGCAATAATAGGCGGAGGGAATTCCGCACTCAATGCCGCGCTCCAGATGATTGAGATAGCGAGCAAGGTCTACCTAATCGATGCGAATGCCGAACTCGGGGGGGAAGCAGTGGCCCGCGAGAAAGTGAAAACCTCCCCGAAAGTCGAGCACATCGGCAGTGCGATAGTAGAGAGGATTAACGGGAGCGAATTCGTAGCAAGCATAAGCATAACGGCGGGCGGGAAGAAAAGGAAAATCGATGTTCAAGGCATAATAATCGAGATAGGCTATACTCCGAGCGTCGAATTCGCCCAGATTCTTGCGAAGAACAAGGACAACGAGATAATCATAAACAATAAGAGCGAGACGAACATCCCGGGCATATTTGCGGCAGGCGACTGCACCGATGTTTTCGGAAAACAAATAATCGTGGCAGCAGGCGAGGGCGCGAAGGCTTCGATTGCGGCTTTCAAATATGTTTCGATGAAAAGATGACCGATAGTCGACTTTCGAGTTTAATGGTGGTTCTTGGGGTTAGGTGGAAGATTTGGCTTCTGATGCTTACAAGGCGCTCAACCGCGCTTGGAACTCGACCTGCAAGATACTGTTCGGGCAGGAGATAGGGGACCTTGAGGACTTCGCCGTATGGCTCTCGGAATACGATGAGAAAATTCGCACTGAGAAGTCCTTTCTGTCCGGAAAACCAGTATCTTTCTCGCAAAACGACTACGCTGATAACGCGAAGTTCGTAGCTTTTGATGAAGTGGAGCTTAATAAGTTTCAGCCGCTCTCGATTAACGAAATCAAGGATATCGATAGCATAATCGAGGCTGTTGTAGAGCGTCTCTGTTACACCGGCAACATTATACTCGGGAATTGCAGTGCTGTGGAAAATTCGAGCAATGTCACTGACAGCCACGTAATCCTCAATTCCACCGTGGTTTCAGATTCCAAATACATAGGCTACACCAGGCACGTCAGGAACTCCCAGTATTGCTTCGGGCTTCTTGGTGCAGAGAAGGACAACTACGTCATAAAATCCATGGGGAGCGAGCTTAGCCGCTGCTTTGAATGCCATATGGTAGAACTTCTCTCCGACTGTTATTACTGCGCCAAGACCCAGAATTGCCGCGAATGCTTCTTCTGCTTCGGCACCCACGGTGGCGCCTATATGATGGGAAACACAAAGCTGCCAAAAGACAAATACCTGGCGACAAAGGCAAAGCTTCTTGGCGAGATTGCAGATACTCTGAAAAGTCAGAAGGGGATTTTTTCGCTGCTGACTGTCATTGAAAAGGCTTCCGGGCACGGGGTCGACAAACGGCTGAAGTACGAGAAGGAAGAGGAAACGCCCTTTGATATATCACCCATCGAGGAGGCGTTCGGAAAGACTTCGGCGCTCCTTCTAGGCAGGGAACTTCACGGAATTGAACAATATCGGGATTTCCTGCAGAAGCATGTGCCAAAAAACGTAATCGCGCACTCGCCGCTTTCCGGATTGCCCTCGGTCGGCTCTGGTTACCGCGCTCATATCCTGAAAAAGTTCCCGATCGAAAGGCGAATGCCGACGGAGAAGGAGATGATTTGGATAGGGAGGAACGAGAAACTGGCTAATATTATTGATATTAAGATGGACGAGAATGATCTCGCAGAGAAGTTCCACCCGATTGCCTATACTAACCTAGACAAGGCAGCAGGCAACAACAGCAATTTCAAGAACTGCCCGGTCATCATAGACTGTCAGGACTGCCTGGAGGGTTCGGCCTTCATCCACTCGAAGAAATGCGCCTATTGTTTTTGGGCCTCTTCGGCTGAGGCGGTTTTCGGCTCCTGCGCAGCGTTCAACTCCCTGTTTTGCATGAAGAACTTTTTCTGCAAGAACATGGCACGCTCCTTCGAGTGCGACGGGTGCAATAGTTGCACAAACGCATACTTTTTGCACAACTGCGAGAACGTTCATGATTCGATGTTCTGCTTCAACGCGAAAAACCTGAGGCGCGCGGTTGGAAACACTGCGCTCTCGTCAGAACAATACGATAAAATCCGCTCCGCAATCATCTCACAGATTGCTGAAGAACTTGAACAAAAGAAGGACTTGCGCTGGGACATTTTCAACGTGGGTGAGTCGAGGTAACGCAAGAGCTGGCAATCCCATTATTCTAGAGCAGCCTCGCCCTTCTCGGCATCGAGCCTATTATCGGGGTCGCGTAATCGACGAATTCTTGGGTTATATCGGTTCCGTCGCTAGAGATGAACTCCTTTGGCATCATCCTCTTGCCGCTCCCGACAAGCTCGAGCGATGCAGCAATCGTCTCGCATTCATAGTGGTCCGAGTCCTTTCTAATAAGCGCGATGCTCGCATTCTTCTCCTCGTCGAAAGCGTACTGCACTCCCATTCTCCCTACTAGCTCCGCCTCTTCCGCGTCGACTTCCGAGACGACGAATGGAAAACTTCTCTGCAAATAACCCATCGTATCCGAGCGCACTCGAACATGATGGCCTTCCTTCGGTTTCACGCTCTTTTTCACTAGCCTGCCCAAGTAATCCCCAAGCGCCCCGCTTCCGCTCAAATTAACGCCACCAAAATTGTCCGACCCGTGCCCCTGCTGCATGACTTGGATGAGTGGAGTAAGCCCCCCGGACTCGTCCTTCACGCTTATCCCTTCAGAGACCGCCACGTGGACTCTCCCAAGCTCATCGTAAACGGTCTGTATGTCCTGGATGAATTTCTCTTCTTTGAATTCCACTTCTGGAAGGTAAAGCAGGTGCGGCCCCTCGTCATCCCTCTCCCTAGCAAGGGCGGTCGATGCAGTTAGGAAGCCGGCGTTCTTCCCCATGAAAACGTTTATGTAAATCCCGCGCATCGAGCGGTTGTCCTCATCCAACCCCATCGAGCTGAGCGCTACGAACCTTGCTGCGCTCCCCCATCCTGGTGCGTGGTCGTGAGGCTTCACCAAGTCGTTGTCTATTGTTTTCGGGATATGTATGCAGACAAGGGGCTGTTTTGCTTCCTCGGCGCTCTTTGCGATTATGCTGAGAGCCCGGGCCGTGTCATCCCCTCCGATGTAAAAGAAATAACGCACGTTCATGTCCCAGAAGACCCTGAGGATTTTCTCGCAGTCTTCCGGGCTCGGTTTCCTTCTCGTCGAGCCGAGGGCAGCTCCCGGCATCTCCGCGACTTTTCTCATAAGAGGGCCTGAGACAGAGTCCAATTGGAGGAAATCCTTATCCATTATCCCGTCAATCCCGTGCTTCGCCCCGAGAATTCTCGCGCCCATCCTTAGCGCTTTCAATTCGTTTATCGCTCCAGCTAATGTCCGGTTTATAACTGCAGTCGGGCCGCCTGACTGTGCAATCACGACATTTCCATGGCCTGGCATGATGGGATATTGGCCAGGCATTATAAAAAGATATTGGCAACGGTGTTTTTGCCCGCAGCATTGCCCTAGATTACTCTTCCCGCGAGCGTCTCCGCTCTCTCAGCCGACCAGATTTCCCTAGTTGGCGGAAGAGGAAGAGAGCGGTCGTTTTGCAGTCTCTCAAGGGACTCTGTTGCCTTTTGGCCAGCTTCGATTATTTTTTCCCTACTATCCGCAGGGAGTTTGCCCTCAATTATCGTTCTGATGTCGTCTATCCGCTGTCTCAGCTCATCCGGGCTCACGCCGACGTTTCCGACTGGCATGGTGAGATCCCCCAGCACCTCTACGCAACGGAGCTTGAGCATCCCGCTTTCAGTCGCTGCTCCAAATCCCCCGATGATATCGAAACCAGCCACGTCCCGAAATTGTCTTCCATCCACTTTCTTGGCAAAATTTGGAGGAACTTCTGCGAAGGCATCAATGAGGGCCATATCAAAACCCAGCAACGCCAAGTCGAATGAACCAAATGCTTTCTCATCCCACGAGCTTCTCGTGCGTTCGAACCGTCTGGGCGTTTTCTCGCGAGATTCAAGAATGCCCAGAAGATTCTCGAACGCTTCCCTGATATTGAGTTTTTTAGCAGCAACTGCGTAAGCCCCGAGCATTACAGTCGCAACCCTCGGGTCAGTCTCTTTTTCCAAGGCCCTGAAAATATCCCTAGCGCACTCCTCATCTGAAAAATTGACCGCATTCCGCATCGCGTGAGTTGCAGCTTTCGCCCTCTCGGAAGGGATTGCTGATTTGAGGCTGGCCTCGTATTCGACCCTCTCATTTGGTCCAGGGTCGCTTAATTCCAAAAGAACATTCGAAGGAGGTCTCGGGTGATACCCCCTCCACTTCGCCCGCCCGTCAGAGCCAAACGGCATTCTCGGGCCTACAGCGGGTGCAAGTTCCGGTGCAAAACCTGGCCAAGGCCCCTTGAACATAGCGGCGAACGCTCTTCCTGCAACTCTTACAGTTTCCCTTGCTCGAGCAATAACATTCTCTCCTGATTTTTGTCCTTGGTTCATAAAATCAACCCCATATCAAACGCCGCTGCAAGGTTCTTGACTTAGTTCATGCATGGCTTGTAAGTCTGCTTCATGTTGAATCTTTAATGCTGAAAGCGCCTCTCTTGCTTCGTTCAATAATCCAGGTCTAAATCCACGTATAAGTCTGTCTGCACCATGCTCTTCTAATGTGCCCCTTATCCCGTCAAGGACTTTACTGTAATTATCAATTGCGGCCAAGGTACCAGCGAATTGGTCTTCTCGCGGTCCAAAGTCAAGGTTCAAGCTATCGAGTGTCTCCAACATCTTTTCTGGCTTAACTTGTCTATAAACAAGATAAACGTATGCTCTAAGCATTATCTCGGCAGCCAAAGGATTTTTTTCTTTTTGCAAAGCTTCCAAAATACTGTTTGCAGCCTCTTTATAATCATCCACTTTCGCGTCAAAATCTCCTTTTGCCTTTATGGTCGATAAAGGGCCCCTTCGGTCCTCTTGCCGCGCGGTTCTGATTAACGCGTCTAAGGCCTGCTTAAGAATCTCCATCGCTCTCACAGCTGCTTTTGCCCGTATATAGCCCCATTCAGATTTAAGGTCGAGTAAATTTCCGTGTTCAGTTAAATCTGGAATTGAACCTGCAACTGGGTCGCACCCTAGAACTCCGCCCCGTTCCATCGCGCCACCCATAAAAAAACTGTTATACGCCATTGGCGGCAGAGGCATTTCGCGGCAACCAATCTGCTTCTGCGCCTCGTGCATTCCCTTCATAATCTGACTCACTTCGCCATAAAGAATCTTCAAATCCTGTCCCAAATCATTCGTTGCTCTCAATTTCACGATAGTGTCGAAGAAAATGCCTACCGCTGCCGTAAAGTCCCCGTACTCTTCTCTCCAGTCTTTTCTATTTCTCCGGAAACCTGCAATCATTACCCCAGAGTTCAATCTTTCGATATCAGCAAGAATTCTGCTCTTGAAACCCATTCCCATCTCTTCAGCGAGTGCCGCATAAGCAAATAAGATTACTGTTGCAGCCCTCGGGTCAGTCTCGGCTTTCAGTGCATCGCGCAAACTGCTTTCCCGATAATGTGGCGGCCCAGGGTCCCACGCATCGTGCCTGCCGACTAAGGCGAGAGCGGTAAATGCCCGTCCATAAGGGTTTGTGGAGCGCAGCTCTCGATGATTTATCTCCATCTGCTCGCCCCCGGTGTCGCTGAGTTCGAGAAGGGCATTCTCCGGGGCTTTTCTGTGATATCCTGAAAACTCGCTCGTCCTCACGTTCCGCCCACCGGCACCAGCAAACGCAAGCTCAGGCCCAAACCCGATTCCGGGTCCGTCCATAAGTCTCCTGAACGCATCCCTTACGATTTCCCTCGCCAGAATCACTTTTTCCCCGAATCTTCCTCTCTCGCCAGCTTGTTTCATTGTCATAAGAATCACCCGCTCTTTTCCATACTTGCCATCCAAGGCACGCCGAACTCGGGTTTTATCAATCGAACCGCAAACTGACGGACCGTTTTCGCATGGTGCGTTCTCAAATCCGAATACGAGACTGTTTCTACGAAATTTTGTAGGGAGTCCAGAAGGTTCCGAAGAGCTGTTATTGCATCGATTGATACCCCGCTAACTGGAGATTTGGAGATGTCGCTGAGGACCCTAACCCTATAAATGAGTTCATCGGTGGTTATGTTTTTGATATCGCCTATCTGTTCAACTCTTCCCAGGCACTCAACGCACCTGCGTCTGACGTTTTGGTCCACTCCCTCGTCTAGAGCTAATCTTCCCAGCAGTTCGACGTTATAAAATCTGCGAATCATGGCTGATTCGCCAGCTGGAAAAGCTTGGGCTATTCCTGACATGAGCGCCCATACGTATTCCTGTTCGCCTTTTTCGCCTGTGCTCACGAAACCCGGTGCCCGGAATTTGTGGTTATTCTCTACGATTTCCTCTAACTTCAGATGTTGGTTCCCGGAAACTACGTAACTCGCATACAACATCATTGCCCCCAGACTGCCGGCGGGTTCGCGCATAACAGCTTCTTTCAATAAGCCGGCGAGCTCCATATTCGTTTCCTTCTTCGCGGCATCATTCATCGTAATCGCATACGCCGCCATCGCCCTCACAGACGGGTCCTTATCCCTGAGTGCGACTTCCATGCCCCGGGTAAATTCGGCGCTATTCCCTGTTCCAAGATGATAATACATTTCAGCTTTCTTATCAAAACTCGTGTCTTCAGAAGTTGCCCTTATCTTTCTCATGCCCTCTAAGGCTTCTATTTTTAGGGTTGCGTTTCCTCCAAGAGAAAGCGTCTTTGAAAGGGCGCTCATCATTCTCTGGAGAAGTTTATCCTTCGTTTCCCCATCCATTCTCACATCTTTCAGTTGATCGAACTCGCCTATTGCGCGAATCGCCTCGATAATCTTGAGCTTGTCCTTAACATCAACAGTGATACTCATCGTTGTTACGAGCCTCCCTATGTCTTTCTCAAGCATGGTGCAGAGGGCATCCACAAGGTCAATGGGGAGAGTTGCGTTAATAACCGCAATCGCGAAGCGCGTCGTGTCATAACGGTCGCTTTCAAGAGCCTGCCGGAAACCAAGCAACGTTCTAGGGAATTTTGGGAACGTGAAATCGGGCCTCAAGGTTCCTCCATCGAAACGAACCTCTCCAACGGCATGCTCAAAAACCTTTTCAGGCCTATGTCCTTTTGAAAAATCCTTAGGTATCCTGTCGTTTACATCTACTATAACTTCTATCGGGACTTGTCTTGTTGTCCTCTCCGTAGTACTTGCAGCAACGTTGTCGCCACCTATAACGCGAGCGGTCGAAGTCTTCGGTCCCCCTCCGAATGGAGATGGTTCGACCATGAATCCGGCATTGGGGTTTAAGAGTTCGCTCGGTGCCGTCTTGCGGAAAAATGGAGAAGTGTTTCTTGGGATTCCTGCAAATGCGGGCTCGAGCCCCATCCCAAAACCAGGCCTGTTGAAAAAGTCCCTTGCGTTTTCCCTAAATCGAGTAACTCTTGCTTTAAATGCTCCCGGATTCATGCTCCCACCTCGCAGAATAAGTAATACTTTCTGCAACTTCGATTTATTAAATATTTCGTCATTTGTCATTTACCCATTTTTGGGAACAAGAGAACTATCGGTTTTGGCTTAACCTGGGTTATTAACGAGCTATTCAGGGCTCTGCATTAAACGGAAATTGGCTGTCTTTCCCTAAATCTCTGGTGAACCCCCCTTCCAAATGCCTGCTTGCCGGCTATTGACTGCTCAAGTGTTCTGATTGCGCGCCTGGACATGTAATCCGCAGAACTAAGATGGTCAGACTCCCGACTGCTGCTCCCGCTTGGCGCGGAAATTACTGTTGGTTTGGCTTTAGCATGCTCCATTTGGCGGTAATATTCAAGCACATGGACATGGGCTATGAAGGTCTTGAAAGCTGCATCCGTTTCTCCTGCATCCAAATCCTCTATGAGGGTTGATGCTATCGCCCGCTTGCCCCTGAAGAAAACGACTGTCGGCAAGCCGTGCGAAGAAAATTCGTTTTTCAAGGCGAGATGCCCAAGAGTTTCATATCTGGCTTTCATTCCATCTCCAACTCTTTCCTTCTCTCTCGACAAGACCATCTTGACAACAGTTATGCCGGCTTTTTCCAACTCTTTAACGTACATTTCGTTTTCGAAAATAGGAGTAAGCACCTTGCAATCGCCGCACCAATCAGCGGAAAACATCACCAACAGAGGATTTCCAGATTCCATCATATTCCTCAAATCTTCAGGTTTCGTTATTTCGAGCACTGCCATAGTCTCCCCCCTAGAACTCAGTTGTGTGTTTTCAGATTTTTAATCGTTTCCGTGCTCCCGATGATTGCTCGGGGCTGCCAGCCGGAACTCGCCCCCCGAGGGGCACGAGCATTATTTTTGTTCTGCCTTTTTCAATCAACAATTCACATACGTTAAATGTCGCAAAAACCTTTTAAATAGCCATAAAGCATGTTAATGCATTCGACAAACTTGGTGAGAT
Source organism: Microcaldota archaeon (assembly GCA_021813385.1). Classification (GTDB taxonomy): domain Archaea; phylum Micrarchaeota; class Micrarchaeia; order Burarchaeales; family JAKAKT01; genus JAKAKT01. The sequence continues at coordinate 16,041 of JAKAKT010000075.1, read as the reverse complement.
TATGAAGGAAATTCGATTTCACGGGAGAGGAGGTCAGGGCGCAGTCACTGCAGCCGAGCTTCTCGCGGTCTCCGTGGGGTATTCAGGGAAATTCTCGCAGGCGTTCCCGTTCTTCGGGGTTGAGAGAAGGGGCGCCCCCGTCATGAGCTTCTGCAGGATTGACGAGAAGCCAATAAGGATACACCAGCAGGTCTATGAGCCCGACGTAATAGTGGTGCTCGATTCTACTCTCGACCCGAATATGATGGGCAAGGGGCTCAAGGCGGACGGGATTGCGGTCATAAACACGAAGCTCCCCGCTGCTCAAACGGGCATCTCGGCCTCGAAAATCTACACGGTCGATGCGACCGGAATTGCGCTTCGGAACCTCGGCAGGCCCATTATAAACACTGCAATGCTTGGCGCTTTAGGGAAAGCCACCGGCCTCGTGGGGCTCGAGGACATAATAAAAGCAGTGAGGGAGCGCTTCCCGCAGATGCTCGCTGACAAGAACGCGCGAGCTGTCGAGGAGTGCTATAACGAGGTGAAGTCATGAAGCTCCCGATTTCAAAGCCAGGCACAAGCGTCGAGAACAAGACAGGCGACTGGAGAACCTTCAAGCCGGACATCGAAGTGGCAAAATGCATAAAGTGCGGCACTTGCCAGCGCTTCTGCCCAGAGGGATGCATGGGCGATGAAGGAAAAGTCCCGATTGTCAATTTCGATTATTGCAAGGGCTGCGGCATCTGCGCGAATGAATGCCCAGTCAAATGCATCAAGATGATTCCGGAGAAATAATTGAGAGGAAGATGATTCTATGAAGAAAACGATTGAAGGCTCGGAAGCAATGGCCGAGACCGTCCAGAACTGCAACCCTGATGTTGTCGCATGTTTCCCGATAACTCCCTCCACGCACATCGCGGAAGACCTTGACCACATCTATTCGAACGGAGGGATAAGGGATTTCATACCGGTTGAATCAGAGCTTTCGGCAATCTCCGCCTTGATTGGGGCTTCAGCAACAGGGGGGAGGTCTTTCTCCACTACAAGCAGCCAGGGGCTCGCCCTCATGCACGAGGCTTTATTTAACGCAGCAGGGATGAGGCTTTCTCCAGTAATGGTTGTCGCGAACAGGGCGCTTTCGGCCCCGCTCAACATCTGGAACGACCACCAGGACTCGGTTTCGGAAAGGGACAGCGGATGGCTCCAGCTCTTTTGCGAGACGAACCAGGAGGCCTGCGATGCGATTCCACAGGCCTTTAAGATTGCCGAGTCAATAGCGATTCCAGTAATGGTGTGCGTTGACGGGTTTTACCTGACTCACGCAGTTGAGCAGGTCGATGTTCCGGACAAGGAATTAATCGCAAAATACCTTCCGAAGTTCAGCCCCAAGGTGAAACTCGACTCGCAGAACCCGATAACCATGGGCGCATATGCGTTTCCCTCCGATTACCAGGATTTCAGGAAAGACCTATTCGATGACTTGAATAACTCGAAAGCCGACATAATGCGGGCGCACGACGAATGGGCGAAGCTCACAGGCAGGAAATACGGCAACGGGCTCTTCGAAGGCTATCGACTCGAGGATGCGGAGTTCGTTTTCCTCGGGATGGGTTCGGTTATGGGCAACGCGAAGGAAGCGGTTGACAGGATGCGGGCAAAAGGGGAGAAAGTCGGGGCCTTGAAGCTCAGGTCCTTCAGGCCGTTCCCAGGGGAGGAGCTCGCGAAGGCAATCGCTGGGAAGAAAGTGGCTGTCTTCGAGAAGGCAATCAGCCTTGGAGGGGATGCGCCGATTTACACCGAGCTGACCACAGCGGCGCTTGAATTTCACCCGAACGTCGTAATCTCAAGCTTTATAGGCGGGCTTGGAGGAAAGGACGTGACCGTCGAGGTCGTGGTCCAGGTCCTCCAGAAGATTAAGGGCCAAGAGCCCTTGAAGGAGTGGGTTTAGATGGTTGAAGAGCTTTTCGTTTCAGGGCACCGCGCTTGCGCGGGATGCGGGATAGCAACATCGTTCAGGGAAGTCATGAAAGCGGTCGGCAAGGACGTTATAGTTGTGAACGCTACGGGATGCAGCGAAATCGTCTCCTCGCCCTATCCCCAGAGCGCCTGGAAAGTCCCCTACATCCACTCGCTTTTCGAGAATGTGCCGGCGGTCGCTTCGGGCGTCAGCCACGCGCTCCGTTCAATGGGAAACGACCACACCCAGGTCGTATGTATTGCAGGAGACGGCGCGACTTACGACATCGGCTTCGGCGCGCTCTCGGGAATGCTCGAGAGGAACGACGATGTAATCTATGTCTGCTATGACAACGAAGCATACATGAACACGGGCATCCAACGGAGCAGCGCGACACCATGGAAAGCGGCAACAACCACTTCCCAGGTCGGAAGCGCTGTCAAGGGAAAGCCTCAGGGCAAGAAGCCCATCCTAGAGATTGCTGCTGCCCACAAGATTCCTTATGCTGCGAGCACGAGCGTAGGCTACCCATTCGATGTCGCAAAAAAGCTCAAGAAGGCGATGGGCATTAAAGGAGCCCGGTTCATTCTGCTGTTTGCTTCTTGCCCGACTGGCTGGGGCCTGGACACAGCGAAATCAATACAGGCGACCAAGCTCATTGTCGAAACCGGGATTTGGAAAATGGCTGAATACGAGAACGGGAAAATGACAGGGGTTTTCAAGCCCGGGAAGAGGAAGCCTGTCGAAGAATACATAAAGCTCCAGAGCAGGTTCAAGCACCTTACTCCAGAAGACATTGCAGCGATACAGAAGGAAGTCGACGCAAGCTGGACCGGGCTGGAATAGCCAAAAAAGGCGAACGAACCCGATAAGGTTTAAATATGCAGTCGTCTAACTTGAACTAGAGGCGGTTGTGCATATGGCTGTGAAGGTCCTATTCGTTTCGGTTCTCGGATTTCTATCATTGCTATTCCTTTTTGGCTGCTTTTCCCAACCGGGCGGGAGGCAGGTCATATTCAACGACACAAACCCCGTAACTCCGATATTCAACGACACCGGTCCGGTAGTCATAAACGCCACCGGAGGGTGCGATGACCTCCTCGACCCGCACCTGCGTGACAATTGCTATTTCAATAAAGTTTCGAAGAACCCGAATGAGGACATCTCCGTATGCTATAAGATTAAGGACGCAAGGCTCAAGGACAGGTGCGTCTATCTCCTAGGGATAGCTAAAATGGAGTTTTGCCCCCAGATTTCCGACTCATCACTTGACCTGAGGGACGACTGTTTCTATTCGAATGCCGAATCCTCAGGCAAAGATTCGATTTGCATGAGAATAAGGAACATGACAATGGTTGATAAGTGTAAAAATGCCATTGCCCAGAACGCCTGTGCGAACACTGACGAATACTCAAAGAATTTCTGCCTAGCTGCGAGGGACAAAGACCCAAAATACTGCGGTCTGATAGCCAATAAATCCCAGGAGTGCTATTTCGATTTAGCGAAAAACTTATCGGACAGCTCAATCTGCGGAAAAATAGAAAACCAACCGTTGAACAAGGCATGCGAGACCTTGATAACTGGTGACTTTAGCCTTTGCAAGCAGCTTCAGTACAACACTTCCTGGGATGCCTGTTATCAGACTGTCGCAATAGAGACGAACAACTACTCAGTTTGTGATTTGACAGTTACCGACACTTACATCAACGCCTGCCACGAGACACTGGCGCTTATGAATAATTTCCCGAGCCTTTGCAGCCACCTTGTTTCCGAGCCAGCTCGCGACCAGTGCTATTTTGATGTGGGAGTTAAGTTCAGGGACCCGGAAACATGCGCCAAGATAAAGACAAGCGAGAGCAGGGATTTATGCGCCCACAAGATGGCAATTGCTGCGGTTCGGCCTTATTTCTGCGGGTTCATCTCAAACGATTATATGCGCGCATACCAGTGCTACGGGGAATTATTCTTCCCGAGCCGTTACAATATAACGCTTGATTTGTGCAAGGAGATAAGGAATGAGGATATCGTCATGAAAGACCAGTGCTTCTTGACGATGAGGGAGCGAACAGGGAATTCCTCGATATGCGACCTCATCACCACTGACTCGATAAAAGCAAGATGCAGTTGAAGGATATCGGCTTTTTCTGTTTTTTCTAATTAAGGGAGAGCCCCAAAGCAGGCATTATCCTCGCTGCAATTCCGCCAATGACAATCGCGAGCGCAATCGTCGAGCCTGAGATGAGGAGGCATCGCTTCCATCCGAACTCGCGTTTGAGGACTCCCACGGTCGATATGCACGGGACGTAGATTGCCAAGACTAGCGCGAAGACGAATATCTGGAGCGGGGTCATGAACGAGAGAAGGTTCGCGCTCCCCCCGAGGACCGCAAGCATCTCAAGGGCCAGCTCTTTCCTCAGTATCCCGAACAATAGCGTTATCCCTGCGACAACCGGAAGCATGAGCCATCCCGCGACAACCGGCTCGGCTGGCTTCAGTATGGCAGGCATGAGCCCGAGGGCGCTAAACCCCCCTATCACTCCCGAACCGATGAAAACAAGCGGGAATGCGGTGAAGACGAAGTCCTTCATCCGTATCCAGGTCTTGGCGAGGACGTTTTTCGCGGAGGGCATCCTGTAGGGCGGTATCTCCATTATGAACCCGAGCCTTTCCCCGGGAAGCGACCTCCCGAGCACGAAACCGGTAGCGAGGACAAGCAGCAATATTATCGCGTAGATGAGGAGCGCATACTGCCAGCCGACGAAAACCCCGACTGCCCCGAGAATGACTGCGGTCCTGGCGGAGCACGGTATCAAGGTTATGAGAATCGCGGTGAGGAGCCTTTCCCTTGTGTTGGGGAGGACCCGGGTCGAGAGTATCGCGGGGACGCTGCACCCGAACCCGAGCATCATCGGGACGACCGCTTTCCCGTGCAGCCCAAACCTGTGCATCACCCTGTCCAGGAGGAAAGCCATCCTCGGCATGTATCCGCTGTCCTCGAGAAACGCTATGATGATGTAGAAGACGAACACGTAGGGAATTGCAATCTGGAGCCCTGCGTTTATCCCGTCTATGAGCATGTAGCGCAGGATTTCCCGAACCACTGCGCTCGGGAAGATGCTTATGAACGACGAAAGCGGGGGCTTTGCATACGCTGCGAAGATATCGCCTATGAGTGCAGAAAGCCCGCCTCCTGCAAGGAACAGGCAAGCGAACAGGGCGGCGAGAACAAGAGCCATCACAATCGTCCCGCTCAAGGGTTCCCCGGTAATCCTGTCGAGCCATCCGTAGCGCCTCCCCCCGCTCCTCCCGTTCCTGACAGTCACCTTGGAAGATATCGCCGCAGCCTTTGAGTGGGTCCTCTCCTCGCTTCCGAGCCCAACTTTCCTTCGCGCCCCTTTCTTCTTTTCAGTCAGCATTCCGGAGCTAACCCGAACGAGCTTCCCCACTCCGGAGCCGCTTATCGGGTCTATCTCGACGACCGGAATCCCGAGCAGTGCAGAAAGCTTTTTTCCGTCAATTTCAGCTCCAGTCTCGGTTGCCTCCTGGTGGAAGTTGAGCGCGACTATGGTCGGAATCCCAAGCCCGAGAAGCTGGAGCGTGAGGAAGATATTTCTCTCAAGCTTCGTGGAATCCACTATGTTTATGATGACTCGGGGATTTGCCGACTCGAGATAGCCGAGCGCGGCTTTCTCATCCTCGGACAGGCCCTTGAGGGAGTAGATTCCCGGGAGGTCGGCGAAGCGGATTCTCTTCCCGCTGAAAACGGCATCGCCTTCCAGTATCTCGACAGTGGTTCCCGGATAATTGGAAACGAAAGCGCCCACTCCGGTCAGTTGGTTCATGAGGGCGCTCTTCCCGACGTTCGGGTTCCCAACCAGCACTATGTCGGCCCCCCGGAGTTTCGACCCCGGGCCGCAGCATCCGCTCACCCTCCGACCTCCACGTATATGTTGGATGAGACATCGGCGCCTATTGCGATTTCGGCCCCCTTGACAAGCAGTATGAGCGGGCCCCGGTTGATTTTCTTCAAAACCCTTGCTTTTTCCCCGTGGATTATCCCGAGCGCCTTTATGCTGGCCAGTTCCTCCTCGTTCTCCAGCGTCGAGAAAAGCACCCTGAGGGGCTTTCCTTTCGGCGCTCTCGCAAGCGGAAGCACCTTCGCGCCCCTTCTCGGTATCTCATCCCCGTCCGGGCACTTCTTGGGGTGCTTGAGAAGCTTCTCCAGCCTCCGCTCCGCTTCTTCGGAAAGCGCGTGCTCCGTCTCGTGGGCTTCATCATGGAAAGCGTTAATCCCCAAAAAATCCGAGAAGAAGACCTCGAGGAGCCGGTGGCGCCTCAGAATTTTCCTGGCCTCCTCGACCCCCTTCCCGGTGAGCGACACCGCGCCGTAAGGGGCGCTCTCGACCAGGCCGTCGTTCTTCAGCTTGCCCATCATCTCCGAAACGCTTGGCTTGGAAATCCCCAGTTTCGAAGCTATCGCGCCGGCCTTGACGCTGCCGCCAGCCTTAGTCTGGAGCTCGTAGATGCTTCTCAAGTAGTCCTCCTTGTTCTTCGAGGTCATGATTGAGTTAGGGAGACCTAACTTTATAATGGTTTAGGCGCGCCTAACATCGTTAAGCCGCCTTCCTTTTCGCGGCAAAATAGACTATCCCACCAAGCAAGACTACTACCACCAAAACAACGACAAACGGTACTGCAATGTTCATCGGGTCGTCGCCCGGCCTTATCTTGGGTTTCTCCGGGACTTTCCCGTCACTGAGCCAGGCAAGGTCTCCTTTCGCCTCGGAGAGCGGCTTGGTCCCGGAGCAGATACCAGTATGCACAGTCTCGCCATCGTATCGGGCACTCGCATAAACCAGGTATTGTCCACCATTTCGGAAATTATACCCGCAGTCTGAGTCCCCGAATCCCGTTTGAACAGTAATCCTTTCGCTGAATTTCCCCCCTGAATCCTTCCAATATTTCTCAACCTCTATCTCAGCGAGGTTTCCGTTATAGACCCTGCTGATGCTCAGCACTTTTCCGGAGAAAACCAAATCGGAGCCGTCGAACAGTTCGCCGTAACCTTGAAACGGAGCGCAAGAGCAGGCATAGGAGGTCGCAGCCAGAAAAAGCAGCAGCAGGGCAATTCTTTTCATGAGGAGATTTCCCCAAAGCATAATTTAAACGGGGCGGTTATCGTTCGGCTTCCGAAGAACCCCGGGAGCAATTGTTATAAACCTAAAAGCCATTCCTAACTCATGGCCTCGAAAGTTTACCTCTACGACAGGTTATCTGACATAAAACCCGGAGTCGATTCATTCCTCGAGCGGATTTCCAAGGATTACGGGAGGAGCGATGAGCCCGTTGGAGTGAAGGTTCATTTCGGGGATGAAGGGAACGATACGCACATAAGTCCCGAGTGGATTAAAGGGCTCGCAACTCAGTTCTCCAATCCCATTTTCATCGAATGCAACGTCCTCTACAGGAGCCCGCGCACGAAAAAGGACACGCACCTCAAGCTCGCCCACGAGCACGGTTTCGGTTTTCTTCCGATTGACATTCTCGACGGTGAAGTCGGGCAGGATGTTCTCGAGGTTGAGATTAACACCGGGCGCACAAAGAAAGCTAAATTGGGCAAGGGCCTCTCCAAATACAAAAAGTGCATCGCGCTCTCGCACTTCAAGGGGCACATGGAAGCTGGATTCGGGGGCGCGATGAAAAACATCGGTATGGGCCTCGGCTCGAGGGCTGGAAAGTTGGACATGCACTCTTCAATGACCCCTGTTTTCACCGAGGCCTGCATCGGATGCTCGAAATGCGCGGAGGACTGCCCAGTCAATGCGATAACTGTCGCCCCGAAAGCCAAGGTCGACCCGAAGAAATGCATCGGTTGCGCGCATTGCATCGCAGTCTGCCCGCAGGGGGCAATACAGATTCCCTGGGACTCCGACCCCTCAAGCAGGGCAATGGAGAAGATTGCAGATTATGCCAAAGCCTCGATGAAAGGAAGGGAATGGCGCTTCATAAATTTCCTCACGAACATAACAATGAACTGCGACTGCATGCCTGGAAGGCAAACGCCGATAATGCCAGACATCGGAATCCTCTACTCGAAGGACCCGGTGGCAATCGATGCGGCTTCGTTTGACTTGTTCAAGAAGGCAAATGGAGGAAAAGACCCGTTCAGGGAGCACCACAAGGTCGATGGCGAGCACATCACCCACTACGCTGAAAAAATCGGGCTCGGGACAAGGGAATACGAACTGATTCGGGCTTAGCCGAACAAAAAGCAACAACTTAAATAGCTCGGTTTCCAACATGTTTTCGGTGTTAATTATGGAAATGACAAAAATATTTCCCATCCTCGGTTTGTTCGTAATACTCGTTCTCTCTGGCTGCACAAATTCAATTCGAATGACAACAGGCGCTGAATGCGCAAAACTCGGCGAAGGCCTTCGGGACTCTTGCTGCGCTGATAAGAACACCGGGACGGTCCACCCGGAATGCGCTGGCAGCTGGGCGTGGACATCCGACCCAGAGTCTGCCTGTGATTGGGTCTGCGGCCAAGGGGAGCCATTAGGCGCTTCCTGCGGCACAGTAACTCCCGGCTCTCGGGATGAATGCTGCGCGAACAGGATGAAAGATACTCCCATTCCGCAATGCGGTGGCAGCTGGAAATGGCAATCGGATGCACCACCAGAGTCCGAGTGTGCATGGGTTTGCGCCTCTAACTATTCACCAATATGCGGAGATGGAATCTGTGGGAAAGGCGAAGACAAAAATAACTGCCTGAAAGACTGCAAGAATATCCGATTCAGAGCGACTTTCATTGAAGAAGCCTTATGCTGGAACACGACTCCGGTAGTCATTGTTGAATTTCAAAATTTCCTAAGCCCAGAACCTGAATTGAACAATCTCGTAAAGGACAATATAAAAAAAGGTATGCAATATGGGATCACAGCGAAACAACTCCTCAACCTTGAAAATGGCACTGAAGTGACTGTCACGTGTGATGACTCAGCATTAATGTGCATAGATTTCCCAAACCCAAAAGATTCGAGACCTTGTCGAATGGCATCCGGCGGTTGCGGAGTTCGATTCTCCAACTGCGATATCGTTGCGACAAATATTGCCGGAGCTTCCTGCGGCACTGTAACCCCCGGCCAGAACGATGCTTGCTGCGCCTCGAGGAACAAGGACAGTCCGCACTCTGATTGCGCCGGCAAGTGGAAATACACCGAGACTGGTGACCCGAGCAACGAGTGCAGGTGGAGTTGCAGCGCCAATATGACCGGCATCGCGAATCCAGCTTCAGTATTCTGCGCGAACAACGGCTACAAGCTCGAGATAAGGAACGATTCGGGCGGGGGCCAGATTGGGGTTTGCGTATTCCCGGATTCGGGCGAATGCGAGGAATGGGCGTTCTTTCGGGGAGAATGCGGATGGAACTGGGACCCGAGCAAAAGGCCGGCACCATGCATTTGCACAATGGAATACTCCCCGGTTTGCGGCGTCGACAACGTGACTTACGGGAACGCGTGCGGGGCTAGATGCGAAAACGTTACCATCGCTTACCGCGGCGAATGCAAGAGCCGTCCTATCGATTATTCTTGCACGATTGCCTCGGACTGCGAAATCAAGAACGTCGGGAACGGTTGCGGCTATTACCCGGAATGCGTGAACAAGAATTTCATCCCGACCCCGCCCGAACTGGGCTCGAACGTCTGCGGTTTTCCCTCGATAAACTTCTGTGCCTGTGTGCATAACAAATGTGTCGGCAGCCTCAACCAGACAATCGAAAGCAATCCATAAAAGCCTGAAGTTCTCAGTATATCGGGTTATGGAGAAGCAGACGATTTCAAGAAGGCATTTCAATAAGACGCTCGCAATCGCAGGCTCGTTCCTCTTGCTCAAACCGCTTCTAGACTCTTCGGTCGCCCTCGCACTCCCCGCAGTTGAGATGCAATTTCCAAAAACATCCAAGGTTTTGAAAGCAGCCGGCTTTGGGAAATCCCGCATTCTCGAGTTCCTCACTGACGCCAGACTCGAGCTTTATCCGGAATTGCCGGACATATACAAGAAACGAAAAAAGAGCATTACTTACGAAGAATACAGAAAAAAACTCGGCGTTCCGCAGATGATTCAAAATGGTCCCAGGTTCTTAGATGAGAACGGCAAGGTTCTCGGAGAAATCGAGGCCAAATTCGGTGTTGAGAGGCAAGCCCTGGCGGCGATTATCGCCATCGAATCGAATTATACCGAAAATGGCGGAACGCTGAACCCAGTCGGAGTTTTCATCACCTTTATTGAGAAAATGCCAAAAAGGAGGCGGTTCGGTTCAAGAGAGCTTGTCGAACTCATCCGATTCTGCGATAAGCACGGTTTCGACCCCTTTTCCTTCTGCGGCTCCTATGCCGGGGCAATCGGTCACGCGCAATTCATCCCGAGTTCGCTCAACCGGCTTTTCATTGATTTCGATGGGGACGGAAAGCCAAACCCGATGAGCATGGCTGACTCGCTCGCCTCGATTGCGAATTACCTGAAAGCTGCAGGATGGAAGCGGGGAGGCAAAATCGAGCCCGTGAGCCAAAATTGGAATGCTGTTTTTGCCTACAATCACTCGGATTATTACGTCCGGGCAGTTAAAGAGGTAACAGAAGGGATAGGTTATGCTCCAAAAACATAAGAAACAAAAAGAGTTTTAGAAAAACTAATATATTACTGGTACTACTTATTTTAAAACAAAAAGAGAATGTTTTAATACTCCTTAATGCATAATTTGAGTCTATGGGCCAAGCCTATGCTTTCTTCAAATGCCGAGCTGACCAGCAAAACATCATCCAGAAAATTCCGGATATACGTAGATTGGCCAGAATTCCGCCGCAAGCCGACCTAAAACTCGCGCTCTTAAAGGAACTGAGAGGAGATGACGAAATCGTCTCGATTGCCAAACAGGCCTTGGGTGAAGGTTTGAACTATTCAATAACCCTTCGATATCCGGAAAAAGATAACTTTGAGGCTGCAAAAGAATTGAAAGTCTTTATGACTCAGATGTACCAATCTACGCTTTATGTTAAAGGCGAGCCGTTCCAGGGCGGCATCGGTTACAAGGAAGGGGAACATTACGCTGAACTAGACTAAAAAACCTCCTGGAAGCATAAAAAGAACTTTAACAGTAAAAAGCGAACATATAAATACTTCTTCTTGCAAAAACGTTTTACTATCTCTAGAGAGAATTATCCAATTAGTGGGTGGTGATTTTGATGGCTCCGATAGTTGGTTTGAGACAAGTAAATTCAGATACAAAAGCAGGCCAAACGGGCATTAGGACGCCGTTGGTTGCTCCTTCTATGAGAGAAACCATTTCAACTTCCAAAGTCATCCGGCCAAGCGAAGCAGATTTTCGCGATGCCAGGCAAGCGGCTTTGAAAGCAAGCAAGGCAGAAAGGGCGAAAAACGACGGTGGAGTTTTGGGATTCAGCCCTGCACAAATTACGGACGCCCGTTCTGTGGCTGCTGAAATCTCAGCTTTGTGTCATTTCATAGAACCCCAGGGAAACAGGTCGTGGTTCAACTCCACTACCGGCGCAGTGGATAAGGATTATTTTACTCCTCTTTTCTTTGGAAGCCGTTCAACTGAAGACTCTCTTGACAGGGAAAGAAGGCTTGGAAAACTTAGCGGAATTGACCGGGCACTGGCCAGGGTTGAGAAAACAAATGGCAACAAAAATGATGTTCTCGCCATAGGGATTGCCAAAGCACTGTCACGTGACGAATTTTCCAGCACAAGTGCTCTAGGAGCCTTAATGGCAGCGCAACTGTTCGTAAGCGTCCGAGACTTGTCCGAGCCAGTAGCACAGCACCTTGTGCTTGCGCTTGAATATACGCAGATTCAGGCGGCTTGTTTAGTCTGCGCACCTGAAGCAAGAGCAATAAACGGGCTGGTTAATGATTTGTTCGCTTCGATGCAATTTTCAGGAAAAGTCAACGGTCCGCCAAATGTCGGGGTATATCCATTCATCAGGGAGAAGGGATTTGACGGGGCAGGCGGTTCTTCTGGTAGGGGCCCTATTGGCCCAGAAGGTTTTAGATCTGTCCCGCAAGGTGATTCGAAACCTCTTACGCCGCAAACTGTTCAGTTGCTTGGCGTTTTAAGGAGCATCGCGTACACTTCGGACCCGACTATCGCCGGGTCACTTGATAGGTACGATGTGTATAAAGCAATGGCGGTCATGGGGGGATTTGGAAGATATCTTGCCCATGAAAGGGCGTGGAATGAGTCACGGGAAGCGGCTAAAGCCCATACGATAGTAAACCCAGGAAAGTATGACGCATTAGGCGACAGGACAACACTCCCGGACACAAACCTCCTAAACGCAGCAAGAGTCTTTTTGGACTCTCAAGCCACGCAGGGGGAACGATTCACTGCAATTGTTCATTGTCTTGAGCAAGGGCCTTGGAGAGTCCGCGGAACAGCAGCGCTCCTTGCATCCGCATTTGTTGATATGAACCAACTCGACAAGGAAGCAATAGCGATATTACGAGGTGCTTTGGATAAGGCAGCAGAAAAGGACCGGAACATAACATTTCCTCCGGTCTCATCATTTCTCTTAGGAGCCAATGCCCATCTGAAGGAAACGATTGATTACCACGCTTCCTCGCAGTCATCCTAGCTCCAGGTTGCAGGAATGAAAGCAAGCTAAACATAGCTTTTCAGTAAACCAGTTACCGGAACTCCATCACATCAGTACTCGAAAATTCCCTAAAAATACCTCGTTTTGCTTTTTTCAGGCACTTTTCACGCTCAAGCAGGCCCTCGCCATCTCTTTTTCCCATATCATACTGTAATAGTAAATCATAGGGCAGAAATAGGTTTTCCAAAATGCCTAGAGGTTTACTGAAACGGTTCCGGAACTCGGTGAATGGTTTACTAAAAAGGTGTTTCGGCCTTGCTTACCCCAACTCGCTTCTCAGGCATCACCAGGATGGAAGAAACTGCTGAAATTTCCCTGTCTCCAAATTCAACTGGTGTTCGAACACAGGTGCAATAGCAGTCTTCAAAAGATGAGACGCTTTTTTGAGCCTTCTCGTTAGTAATCAACAGTCCAGGTGCTGGTCCTCCGTTTGGGAGAAGGTATTCGTAATACCTGCGGTGCATCCCAGGGTCAATCTCGTGTGATTCATGATATCTCCATGTGCTGGGCAATTCCACCGACTTTGCTACCCTTCCATGGGGCCGTAACGCCCTTTTAAGTGATGCCAGCTCTCGTTTTCCCTCCTCGAAATCGAAATCTAAAAGTCTTGAAATTGCCCTGCTTAGAGCAGCAACATCTTCATGAAAAGATTCTGCAACAACTCCGATGCTTTCAACAAAGTCCATTACGACTATTCTCGTTCCCTTTAGCAGTTTCCCTCCCTCAGTGTAAATATCCCCGTCATCCATCACGTTCATTGAATGGATTTCAAGTGCAAACGTTTTCCCGTCTTTCACCGCGTTTAATACTAACCTAGAACGTATAAGAAAATCATCGAGGTTGAGCACATCGGTTATGGCTAGATTTATGTCATGCGGAGAAAGTCCGAACGCCCTTGCATCAACTGTTTTCCTTGCATCCCACCATTTCTGTAATGTCTTAGCCTCTTGTGTCTCCGTCATTATGCCTTCAGCTTGCAGTTTTTTAGATAGTTCAGTCTCGAAAGGTTTAACTTTTTCGTTTTCATGGGGTAAAAAAATTTCTACTTGTCCAGGAAGTTTCCCCTTTGAGGTTCGATAAACCTTAAGGTCACCAAAAGTAGGGGCTGAAATTGTTCGAATCAAAGACATGCCCGACATAGAGCATTAAATATGAATCAACTCGTATATAAACATTCGCTTTTTGGTTTTGAGGAGCGGTTATATAATATTATTTTAGCTTTGCTAATATACTTTTAGTCCTAGCTATCTTAACTAAATTCTTTTAGTAAAACTAAAATACTATTAGAAAATAGGATTTCACTCAATCAGATGCCCAAAGCCAAGTTTCCTAAGCTCATTGTGTATGTTAAGCTTCAGCCTGAATTCAAGCCCCTTGCCTTTGGTCCTGTTGAACCTTCTCAACTCATCGTCACTGACCTTGAGGAACTCAGCGATATGGTAACCTTCGTCCGACCCTTTCTTGATTCCGAACTTCCTCATCATATTCCAATGCAACGTACTTGCGCGGAATTCAATGTATCTATCGCTTTCAATGCCCATGAAAAACCTTTCGAGGTCTCTCGCATTAAAAATCCAGCCTTCCCGCTCGAGCTGCCTCCTATCGAGCAGCGCCCTCGTCATCGGGTCGAGCTTTTCGCGTTCTTTTAACATCGGGTTGCCTTTTATCTGTTCTTGGTAGTATTGGACCCATGAAAGGCATTCCTCAATCTCATTCTGAGGTGCGTTACGTTTCACAAGCCTGTTGAGCCTCGCCAACTCCTGCTCCAGTTTGATGAATGGTTCGCTCTGGTCGATAAGGATAGTTTGCTTGAAGAATTCGCTTGCGAACGGGCTTCGTGCATCTACCCAAACGCTCCTCCCTGAAGCACTTACGATTTTCCTCGGCTGTGAATGGACTGTTTTCATAAAACCCGTACTCACAAGAATTAGTGGTATATAATGAGCGAAAGACCTATTTAAACCTTCGGATTTTGTTAGCAATGCCAATACTTTAACAAAAAACGAAGTTTTATATACCTCGAAATGCATAATACATTCCTTATTATGCAAGCAAGCTTTAGGACGCATAGGCCACCTGTTACCCCGCAAACGAGGACACCAATAAAGGACTTTTTCAAGAAACAGCTTACAACTATTAAAGAATCCCCCAAGAAGATGAAAGAGAACGCAAAACTCGTTAAACAAGCCATCGTCCTCCGAGACGAAGGAGGGGAAACCGAGCTCAGTGCCAAGGTCAAATACCCCGCGGCTTATGTCGTCTCTGTTTGGGGAAGCCGGGCAACAGTTCTTCTCACGACAATGCTTCTGACATCGGCAACCTCCTGGAGCAACACCATGCGGGGCGTTGTCGGGGGAATCGGCGGAGACTTTTTTGGGAGCGTTCTTTCGTTTGGCGCAGCCTGGTATGTGTTCAATATGGAACGCTTCAAAAGGGAAGGATTCGGGACTTTCCTGAAAGAATGGGGCACGCTCATTAAAAGCGGATTTGTGGGTCTTGCAATTAACCTGGACAAACGGCTTGATGAAAAGGAAAAGAGCGGCGAGAATGTCTCAAAACTCAAGCGATGGACCCATCGGGTAATGGGAACATTGCTAAGTCCGGTTCCGGTCATCTATTATCTTTACGGCGGGGCCATAGCGCTTGCAACCCAGTTGGGAATGAATCCTACGCTGGCCGCGTTTGCAGGAGGTTTCGGCCTGCCCATGACATTTATGGCGTACGCAGGCTGGATAAACAGGAAATTCTTCTCCGAAATAGACGAGCGTGTCGCTGCGAACGGAGTAAAGAAAGAGACGAAACCAAACGAAATGGCTTAGTATATCAACAAAATGCGAAGCTTTATAAAGCCTGAAAACCATATTATCGCAGGTGAATATTTATGGCGATACAAAAAATGTCAGATAACGTTAGAAGCCTTCAGCCTGTTAAATCATTTGACTCTACCCCGAGTGCTGCGAAGAGGTTCTGGACGAGCACTAGAAACTCGATTAAGAGTTTTGGCGAACTACTAAAACCGGAGCAGGAGTTGACATTTAAGGATAAAGCTAAATTGGCTCTAACTTTTACTGCTGTTCCAGTACTCCTTTTTGTGGTCATAAATGCCATATGTCCGCCACAAACAAATGCCCAAAAATTCGAAGCATTTGCAAAAAGGCATTCAGTATCCGAAAATATTGTGGCAACTGGGAGCGGGAATCTCTACACTATTGAGGTCCAAGGAAAAACATATCATACGTACGTCGAGGACGGTGACTCGACGATTGCGCGGTTTAAGCGGGCGCTTGATGAGTCAAAGCTTAATGTAAAATACGGCGGGGATGTCAAATGTGAACTCTCTCCGCCCTGAAGGGCGGAGCGTCCACGTAACTCAACCTGAAAACGACGACAAACTCGTTTGGACTGCCCGCTCGCTCTTCTTCGCAA
>JAKAKT010000021.1 GCA_021813385.1 Microcaldota archaeon | reverse complement strand
GGCGATGCCCTGACTTTGTTATCCGCCCTGGCCACCTCGCTCGAAATAATTTACGATTCGAAGGCCGTGAAGCGGTGCGACTTGGCGTGCCTGCTTTTCGCCCAGGTTGCGACGGTGGCTCTGTTGAGCATGGCGGCCACCGTTTTTTTGAGAAAAATCCCGTCGGGATATCCGCTTCCGGCATTGGGGGCGGTCGTATTTTTGGCGGTTTTCACGACCGTCCTTTCCTATTTCGCGCAGTTGATGGCGCAAAAGACTCTTGAGCCAACGGACGTTTCCCTGATTTACTTGACAAAACCAGTTTTTGCCGTGCTGTTTGCGTTTTTTATGTTCGGAGAAGCTCTCTCGGTTTCCGAATACGCCGGTGCGGCGATCATACTGATTGGAACGTATATCGGAGAGAAAGGGGGAAAAAAGTAATTCATGTTTAGTGTTAGTCGTTCGCTTGCCTCGCGCGTTCAGGGGCGGGAAAGCCATTCGACAGCCAAATTGGTGGAACGATAACTAACTTCAGCGGGAAAACTGCGCAGTTCGCGTTCTCTTCAGAAGCCTACTACCCGCCAAAAGTGTCTCTCGACGAAATCGTCTTCATAGCGAGGTTCGAGAAACAATTCGGTCCAGAGGACTTGGAAGGCTTCGAAACCAAAAACAAGTACTCTTGACTCACTCGAACAAGAACCAGCCCATGTAGGACTTGCGGGCCTTGCAGAAGCCGGGCTATTCTTTCAGCGCCCGCTCCACGACTTTGATGAACTGCCTGGCACTCTTCACTCCCTCCTCGCACTCTTTCTCTTCAACAGTGATTCTCTCAAGCGAGTAGAGGACGTCATTCCTCTCCTCTCGAAACGAGTCCATGAGCGTTATCGACTCTACCGGTATCTTGTCCGATTTCACGTATTTTTCCTTTAGATATGCAATCAAGCAGTAGTGTGACTTCTCGATGATTCCGTCCCTGAACAACAGGGCCCTCCCGGCGTGGAACATTGAAGCATATGCCTGCACCAAGGCCATGTTCTTGAAGCCTGCCTTTGCCAGCTCCTCAGCCTCCGCGATTTTTGCTTTCGCCACCTGAACCGAAGCCACTGCTTTAAGCAAATCAGGCCGCGCCTTCCTGAGTTTCCTCGTCTCGAAGCACTCCTCAAGGCTCAATCAATCACCGGCTTTTCGCCCTTTAGGGCGATGGAATTTGTTATCACTTCGAGGTAAAACGCCCTGTTTCTCCTGCTAACTTCCTTCCATCCTGAAATCGAGTATCTTTGCATGTTGACTTCCCTGCCGAGCATTTCCGATAGTTCGTGGGGCCTCACTTTGGTCCCGGAAGCTATGAGTAGGAAGTCGTAGTCGCTTTCAGAGTCGTCCTCCCCCTTTGCGGCGCTCCCGTAGAGGAGAAGCGACGCGAAGCCCTGCGAATTTTCTGAAACGAACTCTGCGATGCGCTTTTTCTCGAAAAGGGAAACCGTTTGGGCGACTTTTAGCGCCCTGAACTTGGGGCTCGCTATCGCTTTGAAAAATGAGACGTGCCTTTCGTCTCTTCTTACCACAAGCCCCTCCTTTTCAAGGACCAAAAGCGACCTCAGGGCTGTCGAAGGATTCATCCTAAGGTTTCTCGCAAGTTCCCGGAGATAAACTTCCGAACCGGGGGCCTTCAGGAAATAAGCGAGAACCTTCGAAGTGTTCGATTTTTGAAACAATTGTTTCATAGATTAGAACACTCGCCCCATATTTATAAAGTTTCTCACTCCAGCAAGAACCCGCCCATGTCGAACTTATGGACGCGGTAGATGCTCACGAACGAAGCTGAGCGGATGGACTCTGCGAAGCGCTCCTTCAGTTTCGCATGAAGCTCCCGCACCTCATCCTCGCTCTCAAGCTCCACATCCACCTCGTATTCCCAAGGCCCGAGCATCCTTTTCACGCTGATGATGTTCCTGTTCTCGTGGCAGTAGTTGAGGAATCTTTCCTCGACTTTCTTTACATTGTGGAAAGTTATGAAGCTCTTGAACGCCTTTCTCTTTATCGCACTGTTGTTCAGGAGCAAGCTTGTTTTGCTTATCAGCTTCTCTTTCTTTAGCTTGCTTATCCTGTCCGCGACTGAATCGGCGGAAATCCCCACACGATGGGCAATCTCGACAGCCCGCATCCTGCCGTCTTCGCCCAAGGCCGCAAGTATCTTACGGTCCGTTTTGTCGAGCTCCGTTTGGTGGGATGCCAGCTTGCCGAAAATGAGTTCTTCCTCCTCTTCGTCTTCTAAAAGATAAGCACGCCTGAATTGCCAGTCCCTTACCACGTTCCCCATTTGGAAATCAGTTATGAGGTGCCTGTACTTGTCCCTGAATTCCGCGACGAATGTTGCAAGGTCGTTCATGTTCTTTGCGGAAATCGTGAAACCGAAGTCGAAGCGTCCGTTGGTGCTAGCGCACCAGATGGCCCCCTTCTTCCCATTAACATACTTGATTATCTCCTCCTCGTCCCTTACGCTAGTGTCCTGGAAATTCATGAAGAAGGAGACAAGCAGGTAGCCAAGGTGCGTTATCGGGATGTAGGTGAGAAATTTCTGTATTACGCCCTGCTCGACCATGCGGTCTATCCTGTATCGCACGACCTCGCGGTTCAATTTTACTTTCTTCGAAAGCTGCGAAATCGGCTGCCGGGCATCCTCATCCAGATGGAAGATTATCGCCCTGTCTTTGGCGTCTATATCCCAAGCCATTTTTTTCCCCTGCCCTTTGACCTCGAGAAACTGAATTTTCCTCCAGACTATTTACCATAAACCGCCTAACTTTATAAAAGATTAGGTTTTTGCAAAGAAACTCAGTCCAGAAGGAATCCCCCCATGTCAAACTTGTGGATTTTGTAGATGGTAACGAATGAGGTGGCGCTCACAGCATCTTTAAAGTGCTCCTTGAATTCAGAGTTTATCCTTCGGAGCTCGGTCTCATCCTTCACTTCAAGGTCGACTTCCCATTCCCATGACCCGAGCATTCTCTTCAGCTGTGTCGCGTTCGGGTGCTCGTAGCAATAGCTGAGGAACTTCTCCTTTACTTTGTTCAGGTTGTAGAACGTGATGAAGGTCCGAAAGAGCCTCCTGTTCAGCGAAAGATTGTCGAGGACCAGGCCAAGCCTTGAAATGACTCCGCTCGCCTTGAGCTTACTTATGCGGTCCGCTACGGCATCAGCTGAGATACCTGCTTTTCGGGCAATCTCGACAGCCCGCATCCTGCCGTCTTCGCCCAAGGCCGCAAGTATCTTACGGTCCGTTTGGTCAAGCTCTTCACGCCTGAACAAGGCGTCCTTCGGCGGGCTTCCTTTTTCTTCGCAATCCCCATCGCAAAGGTATTTCCTCGGGAATCTCCATGCCATCACGGTATTGGCAGTCTGGATGTCGCTAAGGAAGCGGCCATGGGCGTCCCTGAATTCATCGAAAAACTCCGTAGCTTCTTTTATGTTCTTGCAATAGATGCTGAAACCGAGGTGAAACCTTCCGTCCATGCTGGCGAGCCACCCGACTTGCTTCTTTTTCTTTAGGTCGTCGATGATATCCTCCTCGTCCTTGAGCTGGGTGTCGTGGAACCTCGAGAAGACCGTGGTCACTATATACCCGGTTTTTGGTATATTCACAAAAAGAAGGAACTTCTGGATTATGCCCTCTTTTTGCATTCGCTCTATCCTATAGCACACCACTCGGCGGTTCAGCTTCACTTTCTTCGAGAGCCTCGAAACGGACTGGCGCGCGTCCAGGTCGAGCTGGTAAATTATCGCTCTGTCCTTTGGGTCAATGCTTAGGGGCATGGATTACCATATTCCGGAAGTAATATATAAAGAAATCGGATTTTGAACAAAAGGTAATGGGAAATCCATATATCCAGCAACTGCCCCAAGAGATACGGTCTTGGGTGCGCTGTGCGCAATAAAGGGGGAGGTGGCACGAAATGCCCTCTGGATTCGGAATTCAAGTGAAAGGGGGACTGCCTGGACCGCAAACTATTAGGCGGAACTCCAGACAACGCAATTGGGAGGTCCCCAAGCATGCCATGCTCACCGAACCGACCCGCTTAAACTCTTGCCGTTAACAGACGGTGGTGGGAATGGCGGGAGCCGTTGTCTTCAGACTCGATACGTTAAAGGCCCCGACGGGGAGGGGCAGAATGGGGCAGCTGACATCAATGCGAATGCCCGAACCAGTGGTAGGGTGAAGATAAAATTCCGCCGGGGCGATTGGGAGGAGCCCCCGAATTCCCCGCTTGCAGCACTCAGCAATACGCTCATAATCTCCCGCGTTTCTTCCTCAAGCGAGCAAAAAAGGAAAATCTCCCACAAGGCAATGCAGAGGATGGGTGCCCTCGAGAGGGATTACTCCGATGAAAGGGCCCAATCCTATATGCGAACGTTATGGCCTTTCGTTGTCGCCTCAGGGATAGCCATAGGCGAATCGAATACGGCGATGAACAGGGACCTCGAAGCTGCTGCAACGCTCAGGGACTCGAAAATCAGAGGCGCAGTTGACTGCATGCAGTCCAGCATAGCTCACCACGATGAGATACGGAGCATGAGGCTCAAAAACCTTGAGAAAACGAAGATGATTAGGAGCATCCCCTCAATCACGACTTGGCTCGCATCAATCGGAGTCTCGGTTGCAACAATATACGCTCTCGAGGCTGAAGTCGTTAAATTCATAGCCGACAAATACCCCATGCTCCAGGACCTGAAGCACGTCACTTATTGTGTCGCTGCTTCCCTGGTGGTAGGCGCAGTGATCGGGATAAAAAAACTGATAAACCTGGCGATTAACAAGAGGGAGGAGAGCGTAGTCAATGAGTTCCAGGAAAGGAAGACCGAAGACCTCGACCTTTTCCAGAAAAGGAAAACCAGGGCACAAAACGAATTCAACGAAAGGGCATCTGAACTCGTTAGTGGTCATTTGGCAAAGGCCCTGGATATTGCCGGGCACGTCTATGCCCAAGTGTTCCTGCTTTGCGACACTTACTACCCGGCGTTCATATGGAAAGACCCGCACTATGAGAAGTACCTCGAGCTCAGAACCTCGAAAGGCGCGGAGGCAGCTTACGAGTATTTAATGGGGATTGGGAAGCAGGAGGCTGAGAGGCAATTCAGCAACTGGAAATTCCTTTACGACTTCAGGCTTGGCCCAAACGGCAAGGTCGTGCAGTTGCACTCTGATGAAAAAACGAGCAATGAATCAGCGCCGACATAGTGCTTTTAATTTTTCCAGGCAAAAAACTGGCATGGAGGCCGAGTTCAGCGAAAAGCTCACCGAGCAAGGATACCACATCAGAGGGGGCCATTTTGCTGTTAAAAGGTGCAAATGGCTGAGGGAGGCACTCACGAAGAAGCGCTTCTGCTACAAGCATGCGTTCTATGGGATTGCGAGCCACCGATGCATGCAATGCACTCCTTCTCTCCAGTTTTGCTCGCACGCCTGCCTCTTCTGCTGGAGAACCCAAAAAACAGGAGGCGAGATGCCCCCGGGAAATTTCAAGTGGACTGAGCCTGGCGAGGTTGCCGAGGCTATGCAAAAAGAGCAAGCCAGGATAGTTTCCGGCTATGGGGGGAATGAGAAAGTCGAAAAAAAGATGTGGGAGGAGGCGCTCAAGCCGAAGCATGTAGCACTGAGCCTTTCTGGGGAGCCGACAGTGTATCCGCATTTGCCCGAGTTGATTTCCAACTTCCACAAAAACGGCATGAGCACTTTCCTCGTGACGAACGGAACCTTCCCGAAAGCGCTCGAGTCGCTTTCGACATTGCCCACCCAGCTTTACATATCGATGGTGTCCCCGAATGGGGGGCTCTATGGGAAGATATGCCGGCCCTGGATTAAGGAAGGCTGGAAAAGATACCAGGAGTCGCTTGAACTCATGAGGGGGGCGAAAACGAGGACAGTACTGCGAATGACACTTGCGAAAGGATTGAACTTT
>JAKAKT010000012.1 GCA_021813385.1 Microcaldota archaeon | reverse complement strand
CTTTGAGCGTTCTCCCTTCCGGGATTCCCGAAGGAGGAATTGGGTTTTTCTTATAGAAATCATGTATTCTGGTGCTAGGAATAGGTTTTTCAGATTTGTCGTGGTGTCAGAATTATCAGGAACTACAAAAGCAGTTAAATGCGCAATCATTATATACCCTAATGTTCATTTAACAACAGGTGAGCATATGAACGTGAATCTCGGGACCCCGTACGAGAGCATAATCGAGATACTTATAAAGAAAGGGTATGCCGGAAGCCAGACAGAAGTCATCCGGCAGGCGCTCCTCGCTTACGAGCGGATGATTTCCGAGGAGGAGGTCCGCCTTGTCAGCAAGGGAATCGAGTCGGAGATGTCGGAGATACGGTCGGGCAAGGTAAAGACCAAAACTCTCGAGCAGCTCAAGAAGAAATACGGGCAGTGATGGAATGGAAATCCGCTACTCGGAACGAGCCGAAAAGCAGCTTGACGAGATGGATAAGGAGCTTCGGGGAATGTTTTTGAAGCACGGCGAGAAACTGAAGCGGATGCCATCGAGAAGGCACCTGAGATTCGGCATGCCTTTCGAGGTCGAGGATGTAACAAGACAGGCCAGGATGGTTTTTCACATTGAGGGAAACGTGCTCTATGTCTTCAGGTGCTTCAAGGACCATAAAGAGTACGAGAAATGGTACAAGTCCTACAAGTGAACTTGGGGGAATTGGCGACTAATCCAGACCCGAGCCGAGACGAAATTCGAGAGAGATGTTCTCCACGCTCAACAGGATAAGCGAGTGACCCGGCAATCCGCCGAAATCTTTATATACTAAAATGTCTAAATTAGTTATTAATTAGTAACTATTCGTGATTAAAATGACAAAAAACGTTCAACTGGCATTCCAGCATTCCCCGACACTTAATACTGTCCTCATGGTGGAGAAAACCCTAAAGAAAGCGGATGAAAGCGCGCTCACGGTGGCCGAGCTCAAGCGGCGACTCCCAAAACAGGTGAACCACAATACCCTAAAGACGATACTAGGCTATCTCGAGGAAAGCAACAAGATAGCTGTTAGCCTCAAGGGGATTACGTGGATACAAAACAATAACCTCAATTTGAGACAGGCAGTCGCCCGAGGTCTCGAACTATGAAAAAAGTGAGGATTATACTTTCGCCTGATGCAAAAGAGGTTTACGTACATCTCAACGAGGAAGCCGCCAGTTCGAAAACCGAGCGCTCAATCCTCAATGCGATAAACAAGAAAGTCGAGTTCATAAAAGCGAACCCGCATTATGGAAACCCGATACCGAAAGCCGTCATACCCGATGAGTACAAGAAAAAGTATGGGGTGACCAACCTGTTCCGAGTCGAACTCCCGAGTTTCTGGAGAATGCTTTATACTCTCACCAACAACGAAACAGAAGTCGAGATAATCGCATTTGTTCTTGACCTAGTTGACCACAAAAAGTACGACAAGCTGTTCGGGTATCGGAAAAAATAGCCGTTCCCAAACCCCGGGTCAATCTTTATTATCTTTCCTCGTCAATACCTCCTTATGGCTTCAGAAGACTACGTGCTCAGGGTCGAGAATGTCAACAGGACATTTCTGGACTCGGAAGAAGGCGTCACGGCAATATGCGGAGTGTCCTTCAAAGTGCGGAGAGGCGAGCGCATTGCGATTATGGGCAAGTCCGGCTCTGGAAAGAGCACGCTCCTCCACATGATAGGCTGCCTCGACATGCCGACTTCCGGGAATATATTCATTGACGGGGAGAACACGAGCGAGCTTAGCTCAAGCGAATTAGCGAGACTTCGGCTCGAGAAGCTAGGTTTCGTCTTCCAGCAGTTCCACCTCATCCCCACCCTCACCACTCTCCAAAATGTTGCACTTCCAATGATTTTGAAAGAGATGCCCATATCGGAGCGGAACGAGAGGGCAACGAGCATTCTCGATTCCCTTGGCCTTGGCCACAGGCTCAACCATATGCCTACAAAACTCTCTGGCGGAGAAAAACAGAGGGTCGCCATCGCCCGCTCCCTAGTGAACAACCCGCCGATAATACTCGCGGACGAGCCGACCGGGAATCTTGACTCCAAGGCTGGCGAAGACGTGATGGAGATATTCGACAAGCTTCACAGGAAAGAGGGGAAAACGATAATTATTGTCACGCATGACCCGGACATTGCCGAACTGTCAGAGCGCGTCATCTACATAAAGGATGGAAAAATAGATTCGATTAGGGACGTGAAAGCAAGCAAAAAGGCTGATTCCGCGACCCACCCTAAGCACTAGCACTCACCAGGGATTTTCTTCAAGCACTTGGAACCAGGAAGACTCAAGTCGTAATTGAACGTTCATTCTGGCAAATTGTGGTTTTATGAATACGCGCGACATTTTCAGCTATTCTCTTGATGGGCTGCGCAGGAGGAGCCTAAGGAGCTGGCTGACGATAATCGGCATAGTGATAGGGGTCATGGCGATTGTTCTCCTTGTGGCATTGGGCCAGGGGATTGAGGTCGCAGTAAAAAGCCAGCTGTCTTTTTTTGGGGATGACACGATGACAATCGCGCCAGGCAGCCTCAGCGGCTCGCTCTTCGCGACATCAGGTTCTCTTACAGACAAGGACTGGAAGGCTGTCCAGAGGGTAAGCGGGGTTGAGACTGCCGTTCCCTCACTTCAGGAACAAGCGCTGATGGAGTTTGAAGGGGAGCAGGCGGCGGCATTCGCGATGGGCACGACTCCGGACATACTCAAGGCCTTTAAGATGCTTGAAATCGAGCAGGGGCGCGCCTTCAATGAAGGGGAAACAGGAGTTGCAGTGGTAGGGAACAGGTTTGCAAATGAATTCTGGGGGACAAGCAAGAACAGGAAAAAGATCAGGCTAGGGAGCAAGCTCATTGTCGCCAACAGGACATATGTTGTTATCGGCATACTGAAGAAGCAGGGCGGGGGCGCTGCATCAAGTATCGACCTGGGGCTTTATGTGCCCTATTCAGAGGCGAGAGATACCTTCGAGAACTTCAAGAACAACAACGAAATCACCGAGATGTACGTAAAGGCGAGGTCGGCTGCAGAAGTGGATGACACCGAGGTGAGAATTAAGCAAGCCCTAGACAATCTCCACCGCGTGAAAGACGAGAGCGAACGTGACTACATGGTGATAACGAGCAAGCAGATAATGAGCTACGTGGGCAACATAACATCAATACTCACGGGTTTCCTCCTCCTGGTTGCCGCAATCTCACTCACAGTAGGCAGCGTAAATGTAGCGAACGCGATGTTCATGTCGGTTCTTGAGAGAACTCGGGAGATAGGGATTCTGAAAGCCATTGGTGCAGACGAGTCTGTCGTTCACAGGATTTTCGTGATAGAGTCTGGGCTCATAGGCACAGTTGGGGGCATACTGGGGGTGGTTGCGAGCACAGTCATCGCCAAGATTTTAGAAGTCGTCGCTTCTTTTGCCGGTGTTCCGCTCCCGCTGAACATAACGTTGGACCTTGTCCTGCTATCCATCGCAGTTTCATTCATAGTTGGAATGATTGCCGGCTATGTCCCAGCGAGGATGGCGGCGAAGCAAGGGACTGTCGAAGCCCTGAGGTATGAATGACATGTACCTTCGCGACATATTCTCATATTCGATTGATGGGCTGCGCAGGAGGAGCCTAAGGAGCTGGCTGACGATAATCGGCATAGTGATAGGGGTCATGGCGATTGTTCTCCTTGTGGCATTGGGCCAGGGGATAGATGCTGCTGTGAAGAGCCAGCTTTCATTCTTCGGAGACGACGTCATAATGGTAGCGCCGAGCGGCTCGCCCGGAGGAGGCTTCATAGCGTCGAAAGGCGGAATAAGTGAAAACGACTGGCAGGAGCTCCGAAAGCTCTCATTCGTCCAGTACTCGTCACCGATTTTAAGGGGGCTTGCCCCGGTAGAATACCGGGAAGGAAGCGCCCAGCTTTTCGTGATGGGCTTTACTCCGGAATACACGAAAGTTTATGCATCAACTGGCATTGACATCGAAAGCGGAAGGACATTGCGGGAAGGCGAGCGAGGGGTGGCAGTCCTCGGGTACAGCATAGCAAACGAGGTCTGGGGGACGCCGAAAAACCGCAAGAAGATGCGCGTTGGGGACACGTTCCTCATTTCAAACAAAACCTATACCGTAATCGGGATAATGAAGAAATCAGGGGGCGGAATTACTTCGATAGCAGATGCCGGGATATACCTCCCATACGAGGATGCGCGGGATGCCCTGCCTGCCTTCTCTGCAAATGGCAAAGTGAGCGAGATAGACATTAAAGTAAAAAAGGGCTTTTCCATGAATGCTGCCGAGAATGAAATAAAACGGGTTCTTGACATACGGCACAGGATAAAAATTGAAGATGAAAGAGACTACCGGGTGCAGACGAGCGAGCAGGTCCAGAGCATTGTCGGAAACATCACCGGCCTTCTCACTGCATTCCTCGGCCTGATAGCAGCCATCTCGCTTCTCGTTGGCAGCATAGGGGTTGCGAACACGATGTTCATGTCGGTTCTTGAGAGAACTCGGGAGATAGGGATTCTGAAGGCCCTGGGGGCGGGCGAGACCGTGATAAGGAGCATATTCCTCATAGAATCCGGGCTGATTGGAATCGTTGGAGGGGCAATAGGGGTCATAATAAGCTACGTCCTCGCGAAGCTTCTCGAGGCTCTCGCCTCGCTTGCAGGGGTCGGCCTTCCGCTTAACATAACTATAGAGCTAGTGACTTTCGCAATAGCAGTTTCCTTCTTCACCGGGGTTTTGGCAGGCTATTTCCCTGCGAGACGGGCTGCACGGATGAATGCAGTCGATTCGCTCAGATACGAGTAAGTATAAATACACTCGGTGCGATATGTTCTAGGGGTGTTCCGTATGGAGAAGCATCCTGTTGGAAAGATAACGCACTATTTCTCGAAGATAGGCGTCGCCGTGGTCGAGGTCTCTGACCGGCTCTCGGTCGGTGACAGAATTGTCATTGAGGGCACAGAGGGCGGGCCAGTCGAGCAAACCGTAGCCTCGATGCAGATTGAGCACGAGAATGTCACGGAGGCGACATCCGGCCAATCAATCGGAATGAAAGTGGCTGGAAAAGTCCATCCTGGGAACGCCGTCTTTAAGCTCAGCGATTAGTTTGGTGTTTTTCTTTGAAAATTGCGGTCGCCTGCGGAACCAAAGAGATTTCCCTCTTGATACCAGAAAGGAATAAAGTCCAGGCAGTCACCCCTCACCCCCCAAAAACGGATTTTGATACTCTTGGAGCTTTCAGGGAAGCGCTCGGGCGGCCGATTGGAAAAAGGCTGAGCGAAATTGTGCGGGATAAATCAATTGTGCTGATGGTCCAGGACCAAACCCGCTCGATTCGCGAGAAAAAAGAGTTGGGGGAGGCGATTCTCGAGGAACTTGCGAAAGGGAAGCCTTCAAAAGTGAGTGTTCTAATCGCGACCGGGACGCACAAGCCAAATGACCCCAAGAATGCCGAAATAATCGATATGCTTAAGGAGATTGCAACCCGCCACGGGTTGCCTGCCACTTTTGAAGAGCACGATTGCGAGCAGGGGAAAACGCCCGGGGAATACGGGAAGAACGTGTTCGTAGGGGAGACTCCTGCGGGAACCCCGGTCTACCTGGACCGAAAGCATCTCGAAGCCGATGTCATCGTGGGCATCGAGAGCATGAAGATGCACTATTTCGCCGGCTATTCAAACATGCTCAAGCTCCTCGCGCTGCCTGGGCCAGCTGGCTATGAGACGGTCAGGGTCAACCACAAGCTTATCCTCGACCCGAGGGCGCTCGCATGCTCGCACCCCCTCAATCAGAATAATAAGGACAACCCAGTCGCGTCTGACATGTACGAAGCATACAAGCTAGCGGCCAGCCATCAGCTAATTAACGGGGAAGTGAAAAAGCTCAAAACCCCTAGACCAGTTTTCATCCTGGCAAGCGTTACTGAATTCGA
>JAKAKT010000024.1 GCA_021813385.1 Microcaldota archaeon | reverse complement strand
GTTTATGCAGAAGGAGGAGGTTCTTGTCGAATCGCAGCCCAGGAGATATTCTGAGTCCCTCGGCCAGAAGGAATAGCAGGAATTTTCGGAAGAATACGCCCTGCTGCAGCGGAAGCAGTCGTGGGATTCGAAAGTGCTTGGGCATTCGATGACGTTTTTGCTGTGGTGCCTGTGCTCCGAGGTGAAATAAGCTATCGGCTCAATAAAATCTGGGATGTCCGAGAGCCTCAGGTCATTCAAACTGATTTTTCTCGCCTCGAAAGCGAGGCCCGCTATGCCGGTGAGCTCGAAATATTTCACCATCCTTCCGGATTCCGCCAAAGCTTTGCTGAAAGCCAATTCGTCATAGTACGCCGTGCGCCCGCTCACCGCGGAAGGGACGCTCTCTACACTCCGTATGTTTTTAGAAAAATATCCCTCGAGGCTCTCGGTTTCGCGAAGCGGCTTCCCGAGAACAATGTCGGTTATTTTTTCGAATGAACCATTTATGGCGCCCATATCCGGCTTGTCCTCAGATGGGGCAATTAGCGAGGGAAAGGCGCGCGATTGTTCCTGGGGGGCAAACTCCGGGAACCACCGGAGGCGCTTTCTCTTCTGGAGCTCCTCCGCAATTTCTTCAATCAATCCCGCTTTTATCTGCGCGTATTTTGCGGATGAGAGGGGCAGGTTTCCGATGCAGTGCCTTTTTGCCTTCAGCCCGAAGCAGAACATGCACTGCGAGCAGCCCTCCATATCGTGCGAATAGTAGATGTCCGAAGACTCCAAGACCAGCGAGTTTTCCAGGCAGCGGGTCGAGCGCCAGGCGTTCCGCGCCTTTATGACGAAATCGGACTCGCCCGCCAATACGCTCCCGAACACCGTTTTATCCTCCCTGCAAAGGCTGCAATAGGCGATGTCCTGCGAGTTGTGTATCGTGTGCGAGCCGAGTACAAAGTGCCCGTTCTCGATTCCAGTGCTTTGCTCGATATGGGAGGAATTCCCCAGCACGATATTTCCAGCATAGATTACGCGCTCGGAGAGCGCCTCGATTATGCTATCAACGTCTTTCAACTCGTTTAACGAGAGCGGAGGGGATTTTTCCCCATAATTTATCTCATCGGAGCTTATGAAAGAGGAATTTTTCGCATACCTCCCGACAACATGCACTTCCTTTCCCGAAACTTCCGATGTGCAGAGCTGCGTGGGTTCGATTCCTTCCAAAAGCCAGTCAGAATAATCGGAAAGCTCGCCGACCTCCTTCCCCAAAAGCAGCCTGCAGGTCGATTTCCATTGCGAGTTGAGCCTGCTATAAGTTTGACTTTCTGCCATATCCAGATTTTCCTGGAAGATTTAATATCTTTAACAGCTTATGCCTGGCGAGCCTGTTCGCATTGGCCCTTACCTTTTCCCCGCAAATCTCGCTTCGAAGAGCACTAGCGCTGAAGCGAGGAGAGCGAACGAGTTGAGGACACCCGAAGTGAATTGGCTGCTCGAGAATCCGTCAACAACGAGAATCGCGACCCCAATCATGTAGGAAATCACGAAACTCGTCTGAATCTCTTTCTTCCCTTTCATTACCGCCACGAGCTGGAACAGCCAAGCGGCGACAATCAGCACCAAGCCCAAGAATACAAGCGATTCCATTTTCCCACCTCGATTAAAGCCATTCCCATTTCCTGAACAGGTAGAACGCAACCGAAACTGCGGCTATCGTGATGATGATGACCGCGGGATATGCCTCCGGGACGTAAAGCTCGGGCATGAAGCGGAAGTTCATGCCAAAATGCCCCGAGATGATGTTCGGAATCATGAAAAGGACCGTGAGCGCGGTGAGCTTCTTCATTATGTCGGTCAGCTTCTCGATGCGCTTGTTCAGTTCCACGGTCTGCTTCATCTCGAGCCTGGTCCTCGTTATGTCGACTTCGTGCCTGGCGCTGCTCGCCCGGTCGTTGAGGTGCTGGACTTCGGCGCGCAGGATGCTGAATTCGAACGGAAAAGCTTTCACGTTGATGAACGGGACTTCCTTCTCTTCGATTTTGATGAAAAAGCCGAGGAGGTCTTCCATGAGTTCCTTGAACCTGCGGGCCTTCCTCTCGACGCTGTCAAGGCGGTCTATGTCGATGGGCCCGCTCTCGAGATTGTTCAATTCCTTTCTTATTACGTCGAAGTGAGATGTGTAGTTCTCGACCGCTTTCCTCAGCACTGCGTATGCGCACATCGTGCTCTCGAGATACCGCGAGCTGGTTTTCATCTTGCCTATCTTGACCCTCTTCAGCTCGGCAGCGGCGCTCGGGAACACGAGAGAGTAGTTTTTCGAAAGCACGACAATCTTGTTGAGCTTGCTCTCGAATGCGACAAATGAGATTATCATGTAATCCTTCGAGACCTCATAGAACAGGATGTCGAGTTCCCGGAGCTTGGCCAAATCGTTTGTTATCCCTGACTCCCTGGCCTTCTCTTGGAGCTTCTCGAAATCGTCGAAAATATAAATCATGCGTATGCCTAGCCATCAGATAAATAAATACCTATCATTGCGTAACTGGGAAGGGGCAACGGGCTGGACAGCTAACAAAAAACTTTAATACCCGGAAGGAGAAACAAATTCGGTGAATATGCGGTTTAACAGCGCCCTTCTTGCACTTGAGTTCGCCTATACCGCAGGACTCCTGTTATTCATAACTTGGAATTATGTGAATGGAACCCCGATAGACAGGGACATGTTCTTTTCGTTCGTGTTCTACCCGATGTCTGTTCTGGCCATGGTGCTCGTTTTCTCGTACTACATTTCGGTCAAGTTTGGAAAGAGCATCATAGCATACGGAGTTGTCCTTGGGCTCGCAATATCGCTCTTGATATTCGCGGCTAGAGTCCTTCCGCCAGTCCTCACACTGGGGCTTGCGATATTTCTCATAAACAGGCTGGTCGCCATAGCGAGTGTGCAAGACATAAAGCAATTGGGGGCGAGCTTCGTTGCCGACCACCTTGTTTCGTTTCAAATCGCGTCCCTCATTTTGCTCGCAATGACGAGGGAATATTCGTCAATTTTCGAGAAAGGGACCGTTTCGGCGGTCATGCTGGTGATAATAATCTCGTGGTATCTCTTTACGTTGTTTTATGATTCAAGAGCGCTGTCTAGAAGCTTTATTAACTGGTCACGAAGCGAATAATAGGAGAAACGGGTGGTCGGATGGGTCTGAAGAGCATGAAGGAAAGATATGTGGCCGAGGCCTTGGGGACGTTCATTCTCGTTTTCATCAGTGTCGGTATGCCGGTGGTAAACATAATAACCGAGGGGCAGCTTGGGCCGATTGGCGTCTCACTCGCCACTGGGATTGCAGTTCTCGCAATATGCTATTCACTGGGCCACGTATCTGGAGCGCACATTAATCCGGCAGTCACAATTGCGTTCGCTACTCAGAAGAAGTTTCCGGTAAGGCATGTGGTGCCGTATATAATATCACAAGTCATTGGAGCAGTAGCTGCATGCGTTACAATCTACCTGCTTTTCGGGAACTTGACGAACTTCGGGATGATTTTTCCGAATTATTCATGGCAGCTGGTATTCCTTATCGAATTCGCGATGACGTTCATTCTGATGCTCGTTATAATGGGGGTGGCAACTGACCCGAGGGCAGCCGACCCGGCTGCCGCCGGTCTGCCGATAGGGTTCACTGTCGCATTGAACACGATGTTCTCAATCGGGATAACTGGCGCGATGATGAACCCGGCACGGGCGATTGCCCCTGCGATTGTCCTCTCGGACTTTAGCTGGCAATGGGTTTATTGGAGCTCGACCATTCTGGGAGCCATCTTCGGCGCCTGGACTTATGAGAGAGTGAGGACCGCTGAGCCGCCGAAGGTTGAAGATTTCGGAGTTCTCGGGCCGATACGTTAAGGTGAATTAATGGTGAAGAAAAAGAAGGCGAGGGCTTCGCGTACGGTCAAGAGAAAGGCAAGGCTTATGCCTGGAGTGAAAGCCGGCGAGGCCCGGGGGCCTCTGCAGCGAACAACAGGCCAAATGCAACTCGCGCCAACAAGCGGCCTTAAGAACCTCCTGGAAGTCCTTAAACCTGACGGAATGGGCGCTTTCTCATCCCTTTATCTTGACCCTTTAGAGGGCGGTTTCAAGGTATCCATTTGGAGCAAGAAGGAGGGCTTGCTCGAGGGTTTTGTCCAGGAAAATGAGATGCCCCCGCTCGTCAGGGAAATCCTCTTCAAGAGAACCGAATCGCTGTCCCCGGGAGAATCCATCGAGCTTATTGGAAAGAGGGAGGGAGACATCGCTCTCATTGCCGCTGAGCCGATTGAACACCCCCAGGTGAGAGGCACGCTTATTGCCGACGTCTCGACTAAGGACAATGGCGAGGTGCACCTGAAAATAACCCTTCAGATGGAGCGGCAAGAAGCCGGGGAACCAACCCACTTGGATGTGAACATCGACCATCTCACCGAATTATTCAATCAGGATATCAGGAAGAACACGAAAGTCTCGGAATTCGAAGCAAAGGCATCACAGCTAGTGAAAGAGCTTGAAGAAACGAAAACCCTAACGAGAAATCCAAAGGACAAGAAAACGATTGCTTCCGTCTCGAAGGCCGCGAAATCCCTTGGCTCGCTCTCAAGAAAACACGGCTTCGTGAAGATTTCCCAACTCTCCGAGAGCCTATCCGTCCTATTCGATGCATACCTTGAGAATGGAGCAGCGGACAAGTCTTCGCTCCCCATAGTGATGCAGACTATCGAAATGCTGGACAAGATGGTCGGGGAGCTCTCACAGGGCCCTGATGTAGACTATTTGGTCTCGAAAATATCCAGAAAGGACTCGGCGAGCTGATTGCCGAACACACCCTTGTTTGGCTCGAGGACCCGGGTCAGCAGATATTGAAAACGACTCGATAAGTTTAAACGTTATGTTGGGAGATAGCTCGATTCTATCCAGGCTCCGATTGCGAGAAGCCCGACTGAGATTAGAAGGAAGAAAATCACGTCAAGAGCTATTTCCTTAAGGTTGCTTTTCTTGTACATTCTCCTTTCAACAGCAACAGAAAGAATCCCGCCGGATATTGAGGCGATGAAGAACGCCGATATCTCAAAAATACCGTGGGGCAGAAGGCGCATCAGCCCATTGAACGAGCCGAATAGGAAAGACGCAGGGAACCCAAGGGCCCCATACTGGATATAGTGCGGGGTGGTTTCCCGGATGTAAGAATGCAGGAAAATTCCGACCAGAGAAGCGTTCCAGACAAGGAGGAAAATGCTTCCAATGCTGTAGATGAAAGAGAATACGAGCATCAGGAAAAGGACCTGGAGGTTGTGGAGGAATATGTCCCCGAACTCGAGGCCGTTGCCCTGGGCGGTCACCTGGGACGATGAAAGCGTAAAGAACCTGAATTCCTGGTTCTGAACAGCAAACATGGCGTTCGAGATATCCAATGGTAAAATCGATGAGCAGAATGCAAACCCGAGCGCAGTGCCGATGAAGAAATATCCGTAGAATCTTATGAGCCTTTGGTAGCACGTGAAGAACCCCAGGATTCCCCCCAAGCTGAAGAGACTGCCCCTCTGGCATCTGAACTCCTGCCGCTTCTCCTCGGTTATTATTTCGTGCAGGAAGAACGGAATCGCCGGCATTATCGCGAGAGCGATGATGAATATCCCATAGAGCGAATCCTGCTTGGGGGCACCTTGAAAATAGACAAGCCGCGTTATTGAAACGGCAATCGCGACGAAAAGGAAGGCCATGATGGCGACAAGCCATGGGTGGTTTTCAATCCGCTTCGAGGAGAAAAGATGTTCAACGACCAAAGAATGTCACCGAAAAAAGTTCCCAGTTGGAGTTTAAAAAGATTCCTGATGTTCGAGAAGGTGTCTTATCCCAAGATAATTTCCTCTCGGCAAATTTATTTACTTCTATGACAAAACTAAATCAGGCTTACGTCGTAGAGATTCTCAGGAGGCTGAATCTTGGAAATAAAGGAGCTTACACCATTG
>JAKAKT010000048.1 GCA_021813385.1 Microcaldota archaeon | reverse complement strand
GGCATTTTGTCAGGGGAGAGGGTGGAAAGCCGATAATAAAGGCCGGGCCGAAGCAGATTGTTGCTGAGCTTCTGTGCTCCCCGAGGACTCGGTTCATGGGCAGCGATGAGCTCGTGGTTGGCAAGGAGGACAAAGTGCAGGGAATCGAGAGGGAACGGGCGGAGGCCGTCTTCGGGAAACTCTGCCTGGACCCGAGGAAAGACGCGTATGTCCTATTTGTGCGAGGGAAAGACCAAATAGAGAGGGTCGTCAGGATATTCGGGGAGAGGCTTGAGGCGATTCTCTCCCTTGGCTCAAAGTGGAGGCCTGACTTCAGGCTCAGGTTCAGGGATGGCGAGGATTTCTTGGAAACCATCGTAGGCCAGATGGCCGGCCAAGTACATCCATTAATAAGGAGCCGGTTTGTCGCCGAAATCCTCGGCCCTATGCTAGCCGATGAGTTCATCCGCAAAAAGGTCGTTCCTGCGATAAGAAAGACAAGTGGGAAAAAATGACGATGGGGCTAGCCCATTTTTAGTGAAATTTCGAAAAAATGAAGGTTTTCCTCGTTTTTTGGACCTGTTTGGCCGATAGCTATTTAAAGCCTAACTTCGCAAATAGAGTTGTATGAGCAAGACGCAGGGGGAACAGTATAGGATGCACCCGACCCCAGCGAAGCTGCTCTTCTGGCTTTTTATCTGCTAAGTGGCGCGACAAGGACCATATAAGTTGTTTTTGTCTTTGAGCGCGCGCCGTGTTTAACAAGATGAGCTTAAGCCATATGAGGCAAGGCGAACAAAAAAAGACGGGGATAAGCGAGTTGGAAAAGAAGGCGAAGGAGAGAACCTGCTCCGGGGCGAAGGAAAGGGTCTTGGGGCAAAACTCGAGACGAAAGATGTGTGTGGGAGGAAAACGCAAGGCTTGGAATCGCGGGGGGAATCAGGAGGACCCTGAAACTGAAGGGGGGTGGAACCCCCCTGCGGTTCGGAAGGCGAAGGAAAGGTGGGGATATGGACGAAATCAGTCGTTTGAGCGAGAACGGCCTGAAGTCTGCATTGACCGGGGCCGGAGTCGGCCTTGTAGCGGATGCCCTGCCCGCCTGCCCAACGGAGAACACCGTATGCCTCGAGGTAGGCGAAGGAAATGGGAAGGGGCTGCCAGGAATCGGGGGGAACGGCGGCGGGAAGGGCTTGCTCGTGAAACTCGGGGGCAACGGAGGGAACGGGAAGGGATTGCTCCCAGCCTACGAAGGAAACAACGGGAAAGGTTTGATTCCCGGAGCAGGCCCGGGCGGAATTCCTGCTGCGAGTGGCAAAGGAAATAGGAATGGATTGCCGCTAGCGGGAATTGCCGAATGGAATGGAAAAAAGTTGCCCGGATTCGATGGAAACGGGAAGGGTTTGTTCCAGCAACTCGAGGGAAACGGAAAAAAGTTGCCTGGGTTTAAGGTAGGGGAGTTGATATCGGGAATCGGGGGAAGCAACGGGCACGGGAAAATCTCCGAGATTTGGGGTAAGGAGCGCGAAGCGAGGTCCGTTCTTGTTATGATGGAACGCCCCCAGAGCGAAAGCGCGAAACGATTAGCTTTTAGAATGAATGCTTATAAGTATAGGATTAAGTATGGGAAGGAGATACGTGGTATTATGGCAGAGGACCTCACGGATTTCGTCGTTCGGAAGAAGGAGGAGCACTACATTGACAGGTTCAAGAACCAGAACGCCCTCATGAAGAAATTCGGGGAAGAGGGCATAAAGGTGTATGTGGTCCTCGACGAGAACAAGACGATGGGCCAGATGCTCCAGGAAGCCGGAGTTACCGAAGACAGGTTCGTCGAGATACTTGAGTTCATGGACAACGAGGGAATGATAGCTTTCGAGCACTCGATGCCCGAGACAGCACTCTTAAGGCCGCCAGTTCCTAGCGAGAAGAAACCGGAAGTTGTTGAGCAGAAAAAAGAGGTTTCTAAGGCGCCAGCTGCCCCTGCGTCATCGAAAATCCAGATAACTATGGCGACCGAGGGGGACGAGGACTTGGAAGCCCCGTTGGCGCCTCCTCCGCCGAAAACACCGCCTGTTCCGGGGATAATGAGGGACGACAGCACGACCACCCCGCTCTCCCCGGGATACCCGCAAGACAAGCTTCTCCAGCCGAGGTCAGGACTAGAGAGGTCGAGGAGCACGATAGAGATAAAGCAGGCGAGCGAGGAGGTTGAGAAACCAGCAGAGGAAGAGGCAGCACGGCCCGAAGACCTCCTTAGCCCGCTTGAGAAAATCATCTACAACAAGTTCGGAAGAGAGGGGGTTGAAGTATACAACTTGATAGACGGCGAGAAGACCGCTGAGCAGATACTGCGGGACACGGGCATAAGCGAGACGAGGCTCGTCGAGATACTCGAATTCATGGATGACGAAGGGATAATTAAGCTCGAGAAGCCGGGCAAGGCAAAGGGCGAGACGGGTCCGAGGGAGGAGAGGAAAGAGGTCCAGTTCGAGCCGATTCTCGACGACAAGGACCAGCTTGGGGTTGAGCCGGTGCCGCTCGAGGAAAGGACAAAGAATGTTCCGATAGGCCTCCCAGTGCCCCAGCCAGTGAACTTCTTCACAAGGATGGAGACGAAGCTCAAGCTCTCGCTGAAATACCCCGGGAAGGGGCAGAAGCTGCTCAATGCGATTGACGGGAAGAAAGATGCGGTAGCGCTTTCGAAAGAGCTCGGGATGACTCTCGAGGAGCTGGACAAGATGCTCATTTCGCTCACCAAGAGAAAAGCAGTTTCGGTCGGCCCGCTCACTGACCAGGAGATAAAGGACAGGTATGGGGCGGATGGGTTGAAAGTATATAAGCGATACGGCAGGGACGGGATGTTCATCTATGAGCTCATAGGCAGGGAGAAGACGATAAAGGACGTTGTAACCAGGAGCGGCATCGAGCCGAAGCGGGCGGTGGATATAGTGATGTTCATACACGGAATCCTCGGGCTCGGGCTGTCGTTCGACAAGAGAATCCTTTATGCGCAGCTCGGAGTGAAGGAGCCGCCGACATAGGGCCAGGACTTCGGCAATCCCCAAACTATGCTTCTTTTTAATTTGTTGCCTAACAATTAGTCCATGCCATCACCGGAGGAGATTGGAAAGAGCGGTTTCACTTTGCGAGCGTGCGCTGTTGCTGCTCTTCTCGCAATCGCCCTTGCCGCAAGCTCCATTTACATTGCGCTTTCCCTTGGGGCAATGCCCTGGCCCATAATCATTTCAGTAATCGCCTCAGGGGCCTTGCTTAAGATCCTCGGGGTCTTCAAGCCCACGAATATCCATGAAATCAACGTCGCGCAGGCCGGGGCGAGCATCGGGGGGGTGCTTGCATCAGCTGCTGCATTTACGATTCCGGCGATGTGGTTCCTCTCGGAGAAAAAGGGATTGAGCATCGAGCCTCTTCCGATAATCACGGTAATCCTCGTGTGCATTACTGGGGGAATCCTCGGCCTTCTCCTGTCAGTTTCAGTAAGGAGGGTGTTTGTAGACGAAGAGAATCTCCCGTATGCTTCGGGAAAAGCTGGGGCGGATGTGCTCCTTGCAGGTGATGAAGGGGGAGACAAGGCAAAAATTGTGCTGATTGGCGGGGCTGCTGCAGGGCTTTTCATGGGGCTGACTTACCTTGCGAATGCCCCCGTGGTTTCTGTTGCCGAGCTTGCCCCACTCGGGATGGTCCTCGTTGTGGCATTGTTCATCGCCCCGCTTGCTGCCGGCATCGGGTATATACTCGGGCCGAGGATATCTGTTTGGTCCTGGTTCGGGGGCTCGCTCGTTGGGTGGGGAGTTCTGGTTCCTTTATTGTTCTTGAGAGGAATGAAGCTCGACGATGCGATTCCCGTTGTCCAGAACTTGGGGATGGGAGTCTTGCTCGGCTCGGGGGTCGGGTTTCTTTTGCTCTATATGGTCCCGAATGCGAAAAAGATTTTCCTCCCGATGTTCTCTGGAAAGGAGTGGTACGTTCGGGGAGCGCCCGTATTCTCGGCCCTTGCTTTCCTTGTCCTTCTGGCACTCAATGTCCCCTTTATCGGCGCATTGCTCGCAGTTCTCGCGGTCTGGGTTGTTGTCGGGGTTGCAGCGAGGATGACCGGGGAAACCGACATCGACCCTTACGAGCAGTTCGGGATTGTTTCCGTTGTCGCAATCGGGCTGATATTCGCGCTTCTCGGGCTGAACCTGGATTATTCCTCCTCGTTCATCATCGTCGCATTCGTGACAATTGCTGCGGCTGTTGTGGGCGACATTGGCTTTGACTACAAGAGCGCGAAAATAATCGGGACGAAGGCAATCGACATGGTGAAGGTGGATTTGGTCGCCGTGCTTTTCGCCGGGATTGCGACCCCGTTTGTGCTTGACCTGATCCACAAGAGCTATGCGAAGGAATTGTTCAGCCAGACGATGCCCGCGACGCAGGCGACGCTTGTTGCTGGAAGCATAGGCGGCTTTGCGCACCCGGAAGTTTTTGGAATCGGGTTTGTCCTTGCCCTTCTTTGGGAAATTGCCTGGGCCAGGCTGCTTAAGCAGAAATCGCCGATAAGCGCGATGGCGTTTGGCATCGGGATGTTCATCGGCTTTGCGCTTTCGATTCCGTTTGCAGTCGGCGGAGCGCTCAGGTGGATTGTTGAAAGGAAGAGGCCGAGCTTTCTTGAGGCTGGGATGCTCGCTTGCGCGGGGATTATGGGCGGGGTTGGAATCGGGGGATTTGCCCGCGGGGCGATGATAATTACCGGGTTCGTCCCTTCCCCGGGCAATGCTGATTTCCTAATAACGCTCTTCTTTGCCGCAATTCTGGCAGCCGGCCTTGCGTGGGCAGGGCTAACGAGGGGAAAGAGATGATTGGGCTTGGCGAGTCGGGTGGCAGCGAAGCTGGTGAAAGATTATGATTGGGCTTGATGTCGGCATTACGAATACCGATTTGGTGGTTGTCGAGGGAGGAAAGATAAAATTCTCGATGAACTCGCCATCCCGGAAGGGGGTTGCGAAAAAATTATTGTCGCTCGTTCCTAGTTCCTCCGGGGAAGATATTGCGATTACTGGTGCTGGGGCAAAAAAGGAAGCGGGGGAGATTGGGAACCGCAAAATAATTTTCATCGATGAGATATCTGCAATCGGGATTGGAGGTTCGAAGCTTGCGGGGCTATCGAGATGTGTTGTTGCGAGCATCGGGACAGGGACCGCGATAGTGAAAGTGGATGGGAGGAAGTGCGAGCACGTTGGCGGAACCGGAGTCGGCGGGGGAACGATTGTCGGATTGGGGAAGAGATTGCTGGGCGTTGGGGATGCGGAAAAGCTTGCGAGGCTTGCCTCGAAAGGGAAACTGGAAAAAATAAACATAACTGTCGGGGACGTTTATGGCAAGGGAGTTGGGATTGTCCCCCCTGATGCGACTGCTGCCAATTTCGCGAAACTGAAGGGAGCTTCAAAACCTGACTTGGCTCTCGGGATTCTCGATTTGGTCGGGGAGACCGCAGGAGTCCTCGCTTGCTTTGCCGCCCGTGAAGCAAAAGTGCAAGACATTGTTTTTGTCGGGGCGGTTCCAACTCTTGAAGGGATGCCCTGGGTGCTGAAAAGAACAGCCGAGATGTTCGGGTTCAGGGCAGTCATTCTCGAGGAAGCGAGGTTCTCGACTGCATTCGGGGCTGCGGTTTGCGCTGAACGAAGGGATTAAACCCACTCGACGAAAAACTTGTGGACAAATTTTACGAAAGGCTGGTCTTCCTTTCTCTCTACCGAAGCTACGAGCGCGTCAAAATAGGGTTGCGGGTCTTTGGAGATGTTGAGAATCGGATATCCACTGTCGAAAAGAGCCTTGTTTAAGAGGAGGCGGGAAACCCTTTTATTGCCGTCATCAAACGGATGGATGGAATAAACCCGAAGGTGCAGGATTGCCGCAAGCTCTAGGGCGTTCAGTTTTCCCATGTTCTCGTTGTACCAAAAAACGAGTTCATCTAGCTTCTTTTCTATCTCGTCAGGGGCGGGAGGCCTGAACCCTATCTCCTCCACCTGTGCGTAGCTTTTCAAGTATATGTAAGCTTGCTTCCTCCTGAACGCCCCCGGGTTTTTCTCTTTGTATTCCGCCATTATTATTCTGTGTATCTCGAGAACCAGATTGTTTGTGAGCCCTGGCTTGCTCCCCTTGACGAATCTCAGCCCCCGCACCATATCAAGAGCTACGCGGAGGTTCTCGTCCCTCAGGCTTTTTGCGTTGTGCTGGCTGAAGCGGTAGGCAAGTTCAGCGTCCTGTCTGGTGATGGGGACCCCTTCTGTTGAAAGGGTCGTGTAGACGAAATTGATTGCATCGATTTCGTCCCTTTCCTCGGTTCCTGCCTTGCCGAGCTTCTTCATTTTTTGGGCGTACCTTCTCCTCCTTTTTTCCGCTTCTATAAGCTCCTGCTTGGAGAGGTAAATTCGCGTCGCGCCCTTCAGGAGGTCGGAATAGACCGTATTCAAAAGGTCTTCTCTCTTCTTCCCGAGCAGGCTCTTTTCAGGGACCCTTCTTCCGAGGAAAACGGAGTAGACTTTCGGCTTCTCGAGCCGTACAGACTCCTCAAGGTAGTAGTATTCCTGGCCATTGACGAGCTTCTTCCTCAATCGCATATGGGTCTTTTGGAAGGCAAACTTATTAAACTTACCTTACATTTTTTTAGAAAATGTATGCCTAAAAAATACGGGAAGAAAACTTAGCACACATTTTCTATTTATTTGTAAGGTAAAAGGGCGTAAGTGGTTTAGTTAGGTGGTTGGGGGCAAACAACTGGGTTTAAATCTCTCTTTTTGCATAAGGTAACTCGGGGGAGTGTGGAGATTTTCTGCTTATGGTGAGCGTATGTTCAAGCAAAAGAGACCTCCTGAAGGTTGGGAAAAATATATGCCTAAAATCGGTTTTTTTTCGAGATATACTGTGAGAGACTGGCCCATGTTACATGAACGGGCTTGCAGACTGTGGGAATCCGAGCTGGAAAGAAACAGGATAGAATCGTTCAAAAAGAAAAGAGACGGGATT
Organism: Microcaldota archaeon; assembly: GCA_021813385.1. Lineage (GTDB taxonomy): Archaea > Micrarchaeota > Micrarchaeia > Burarchaeales > JAKAKT01 > JAKAKT01. The sequence continues at coordinate 23,883 of JAKAKT010000048.1, read as the reverse complement.
TTGAGTAAGATAAGAGGACTCACTCATGAAGGTATAATAGGTATGGGCGCACTAGAATTTGAAAAAATAATTGGGGAAGCATATACTGAGAATATTTTCAGACCTGTGGGATTAGCTGAGGATGTATTTGATAGAAAATGCTGCGGTTATAAAAGAGACCATTATGGGATTGTTTATGAACGTGAGCAACGTGAAAAAGGCCCCATCGTTTTTTCGACCCGTGAATTTTTCGATTTTATAGTTGGGCCGTTTGGTTCACGAGAAGAATATTTCAAATTTATGATTAAAGGAGATTTTTCAGAAATAATGTGTTTTTTGGCCTATGAAGCAATTGGAGCTGAAGAGACGTTTAAACAACTCGTGAAAGCATTTGGTTCGCAAGAGAGATATTTTAGGTTTATGATTAAAAAAGGTCCCCTGGAGTGTATGTTAACTGTCGCCCGCGGGGTGATTGGGCGTAAAGAAACATATAAACAACTCGTTAAGGCTTTTGATTCAGAAAAACGAAGTGCAAATGAGTTATGCTCGCAAGATGAGTTTTTTTGTCTGTTTTTTAAAAAAGACTTCCAAAGATTAATGGACGAATTTATCCGAGGACCAAACGCATTGACGGCGCCATTTGATAGACTCTTGGCGGCATTTGTTTCAGAAGAACAGCTCGTAAAGGCGTTATGCTCGAAAGAAGAGTTTTATAGGTCTGTTTTTAGTAAAGAATTCGAAAGTTCAATGGACGAATTTATCCCGGGGGCGGTTGCCGGTGATGTTTCGTTCAAACAACTTGTGATTTTATGGGGCTTACAAGAGAAATATTTCAGTTTTATGGTTAGGCCAGAACTTACTGAAGGGTTCTTGTTTAGTTCGACCGATTATGGAGAAATAAAAAAGAATTTTAAACGCCGAAAAATTGAAATTACCGAAGAGTGGGAGGATGCAGCGTATAACGTATGGACGCACAGAGACAGCGCGGGGGATTTTTATCGCACGGTTCTTGAATCTGGCAGACTAAACACATATGGGGAAGATAAATGGAGGATAGACGCTTTTGAAAAAATGTTTGACTTAGCTTGTAAGGCACTTGGAAAAGTCGAGGTGTTTAATCGAACCTTAAAAGTACTTGGTTCGCTAGAAGAATATTTCAGACGTATGGCTAGAACAGACGGAATCGGCAGGAGGGGACACCCGCTGTTTGATGTTGCTTGTGAGGCACTTGGAAAAGTGGAAACGTTTAAGCAAACCATGAATGCATATAGAGAGATGTATGGAAACCAATATCTAGAGGTATATCAAAAAGTTAGAAAAGAGCCCCATCCCACGATGATTCTTTTTAATGACGGGGCAGCGTCATATGAAAAGGCTAAAGTTTTTGAAGATTATAGATTGGCTGCACACCAAGATGCACTCTTGTCCACCTTGTCTTGGTTTTATTCATATAATAGCGATGAGGACGACATATTATCTATCGCCCGAACGGCAGGTTTGGTTGTCTCGAAAGAGTTTTGGAGTGAGTTTTGTTATATGTATCTAAGAAGTCTTCCGCCTAGTGGTGGTTCAAGTAGTTCAAGCGGCAGTTCGGGTGCTGGGGATCATGGTATCTCCTGTGGGGGCGGTGGGGGCGGCAGTGGCGGGGGTTAAGCCGGAGCTCGATTTCAAGAACGCGTTCAGTTGGAACCTATAACCTTTATATAAGGCGAAATGCCTAATTCTACGCGTATGAGGAGGTGCCTAGTTTGGGCTTTGTTAGCGCTGCTTTTAGCTAGCGGGGCCTCCTTTGCTAGCTTCGGGCAGGGCGGGCACGGGAACCACACGCTGATGAATCTCCTGATAACGAGGGGCACCCCGAGCGGGACCCCTGATTTCATAAACGGGACTCTCTACTACGTGGATTATTCCGCGATAATCCCTGACAGCTGGCAGGCCGACATAATAAACAACAGGCCGAACACCGGGTCCGCATCAACAAGCAGCGACAAGTGGATGGACGTGCTCCCGAACAAGCCCAATGTTGAGGTCGGGTACAGGGATTACAAAGGGGATTACATCGTGCTCGGGATGACGGGCACAGATGCCGATGGGCGGTTCAGCTATCCTCTTGCGAGCATCGACTTCGCGAACGTGGTGAGGGCCAACTGCACCCATGTGGTCGTGAATTACACCGGGAGCCTGGAGAATCCTGCTTTCACGGACGAGATTACCTACTGCGATGTTCTCAGCTACTGGCTGCCGATGAATAACATCAATTTCGAGAGCTGCGTCCCGGTTTTCCTGATATTCGGGGTGCTCGCAGCAGCGATGTATGCGAGCGGAAACGACCCGCTCAAGGCTTTTGATATTTCTACCCCGAGGCTTCCCTCTCCGAAGAATAAGCCGATGGCAGGCGAGACGAGGTTCTTTCCTGGCTGGAAGGTGCAGAGGCAGTTCCAGGTCAGGAACATGAACGACACTAAGGCCGGAATCAAGCACAACCTTAGACGGCTTAATGAGGGGATGGGCCTTGTCGCTCGCAACGGGGAGACGGGAACAGCCGGACTAAGGGCACTCAGTAAAAACTACCAGAAGAACCGGTATCTCATCGAGAAACTCGAGAATGCGAAGGAGCTGACTGTGGCACAGAGGTCGTTCTTGACGGAAATGATATACCTTGGAGCTGGCGACAAGAGGTTGCTCGCAGCTGCAAATGTGACGAAAACGCAGTTGCAAAGCGCTCTTTCAAGAGGCGGCAATTCTAAGGAACTCAGGGGGATAAGCAGGACAATGAATGAAAGAATTACGAATAGGGAAGTTGGAAAAATCAAGTCAACAATGCGAAGCGTGATTGCAAAATACGAGAAAGACGTCAAGAAAAACCTCACCGAGAGCCAGAAAGTGCAGAACCAGAACTCAATAAAGGCTCTCCAAAGCCTTTCCATGCTCACAGGCAGTGGAGACCCGCAAAAGCCAGGCATAAGGGAAGCGAACGAGCAGGCCACCGCTACTTTCAATTCATCGAGAAGGTGGGCAGGGCTGGGCTCATACGAGATGCTCAGAAGAAAACCAGGGGAGCGTGTGGGGCCAATGAGGACTTTCGGGGACAAGGTGGGCGAATTCATCGCGAAGACGCCTGGATTGCGCGGCGAGCCGGCCACAATGCTAAGCAGCGCGAAGCTGATGACAAGGATGCACGCCCAGATGGTCAAGGGCGCTTTCGGGGCAATTGCTGCCCCCATAGCTGGGAAGATCGGGGGAGCCACAGAAAGGACAGTAAGCAAGATGGCTAGGGACCAAGGGAGAGTGGGAACTGCGGGGAATGGCTTCGAAGGGATGAACCAGGAGATAAGATCGGTTGTGGCGGAACTAAAGCGAAAAAAAGTTATTACTGACGAACAGGCAAAGAGAATCCTAAAAGATTCTTCAGATTATTTGAAACTCTCTGAAAGGATTTCCGGAGATAAAAATCTTAACAAGGAGCAGAAAATCGCTCAACTCAAAGTCGTCCAACAAAACTACAGGGGATTGATTGACACACAGCTTCAGCCGCACATCGAAAAAAGTTTGGAAAGACAGTCTATAAGCGAGTCCGGAGCGAGCGAAATTGCGGCAAAAAATATCGGAAGAATGGGAAAAGTCGTTGAAGAACTCCATAGGAACGGTGAGATAACCCGGGAGAAAGCTAAAACCCTTGTCGATAAACATAGTGAACTATCACAAAAATTCAGCGCTGTCTTGCAAAATAGGGCACTTAATGCTAGCGAGAGGGAGAAACAGCTCAAGCAGTTGCAGGAAGAATATAAAAATATTTTCGATGGTCTCGGGGGGGCAGCTCGGGACATGCTCTCGCGTGAGGGGCTTGATGATATCCAGGGCACAAGAGTCGGGAATTTGAACGGAACAATAAACGAATGGATAAGAGGACAGATTAAGGAAAAAACCTCAGTCGAGCTTCGGAAGGATTTGGAAGACGCGAAAAGAAGAAACGACAGGACATCAATGGGTGAGATTGAAAAAAAGTATAATCAACGGTTGGATTTTGAAAAAAAGCTAGAGCAGGCGAGGAGATCGGGGGATGTGAAGACCGAGGCAGAGGTAACCTCAGTCTTGGCCAAGAATTGGGCTGATTCGGCATCTGACATTGTTGGGAGGAGGGGAACCGTAATCAGGAACGGCAAAATGAGGGACATTTCAATAGCTCTTGGGGTTGATGCAATTGAGGCTCAGACACTAACGGAAGCTAGAGAAAAAATTAACACAACGAGGAATACGGTCAGTGGCGCCCTTGGGAGGGTTGGTAGCCCGAACGATGAGGCGGGAAGAAAGCTGGTTGGGCAATTGAGAAGGACTCACCTGGTCCTGGATGAGATGGATGCAAACTTGGGAGTTCTCGAAAAACTAAAGGGGAGCAGAGACAGGCGGGGAAAGGAACCGGATACATTCGACACCCTCCGCGAGGAGGGCTACATTAACCGCCAGTCAGTCGCGATATTAAACAAGTGGCTCGAACTGGGGCGGGGGAGGAGCCAACACACTCTTACAAAAACCGATGTCGAGAAGCTCAAGGCGTTTGCTGAGGACTTGGCAAGCGAACTTCCCACTGTGATGAGGCAAAAAAGAGAGCGTACCGGGGCAGTCATAGAGTATGCCGGCAGGAGGAAGCTCGAGAGCCGGCTGGAGCAGATGTTCAAGGAAGGAAAAACTGCGGAACTGGAAGACCTTGCCAAAAAGGCGGCATTTGGAGTAGAGCAGGTGGGCCCAGATGGGAGAACCCAGATTGTCCAAATACACCGAAGCATAACGAACATGGGCCCAGCAATACGCACCGACCCGAAGGATTTTGTTAACCAACAGGAATTCAACACAAAGTTGAAAGAGATAATGAGCAGTCGCGACGATAATGGGGCCAAAGCGGCGAGATTCACGAGCTTGATGGTCGAAACCCTTCCCTGGCACAGGAAGAAACAGCAGGAATACGCAGAGACGATAATACGGGCGCTCGAAGTGGATTCCAAGGCTGCTGCCAGGTCTCCGCTTGCCCAAGGGCTCGAAGATAAGAACTATCTTGCAATAAACATGAGGGACGCCAACAGGCGCCTCAGGTCTTGGCTGGTTTCTAATGAGGAGATACTAGAGCGAGGTTTCATGCCAGGCGGTCCAATAACCCAAGCTGAAGCATTGAGAAGCGGCGCCTGGATTCAGAACCCTGAAGCAAGATGGATACCCGCGACAGCGACAAAACCGAAAGAGGGGGCTGGGCAGGCTGATTGGGTAGCTTATGAAACCCGCAGGAGGGAGCTCAGAGATTACGTTCAGAACAACCTAGCAGGGGCGGACAGGATTGTTTTAGGGCAGCTCGACCCAAAGACCGGGGAAGTTGTCAACAAGGAGAGGAGCGGAAAAATAGGCGAGAGGCTTACTGATATTGCCGAGAGGTCGATGCTCTCAGGTCTATTCGACATGGGGTATGAGTCACTCAAGGTCAGAGCGAATATAACACAGACCTGGCAAACACTCGATTTCCTTAGGGACAGGTACATGGAGCAGGAGATGTGGACAAGGGACGGGCGGGTGATAGTGCCGGGAGAGGTCCAAGCGAGATACATGAGGGATGCCTTCAGGCTAAGAAGCATGCATGCTGACCTAGATGCGAAGGTGTACGAGCTAAAGCAGGAGAGAAAAACTGCGGACGATGAGGAGAGGAAACGGATAGACGAGACGATTAAGAATGAGAGAAGGATTGCGGAAGAAGAGATGAAGATGATTAGAACGGATATGCGGACTCAGAAGAGCTTCATTCACGCGATTGCGCACGAGCCCTCAGTCGCTGATGTATGGAAGAGATTTGCTTATGGGACCGGAGAAAACGGGGCAACGGAAACAGGCCGCCCCATACGCAACCTTCGGGACCTTTACGCAAGCAACATTGAGGATTTCGACCCGGAGATGGCACATCTCTCTAGACGATATTCGCAGGACTCTTATGGCACGATGTTCATGGGCATCATCGGAGTCAGGAGCGGGAGGGCGATGAGCTCTCTGTTCGATGTCCAGGGTTACATCGCAACAGGCCAGGCGCTGTGGGGTTCAGCAGTAATGGAACCGAGAAGGAACAACTGGGTCGGGATGGAGTGGAGTGAAGCTGATGTGGCCTGGGCTACATATCCTGGAGCCAGTTTCCAAGACAGGATACCTTTTGCTCGACACCTCACTTACGGAAATTTCCTTAGGACTATGGCAACTCCCGCCATAATGGCCAATCAGCCGATAGCAGCTGCCATGAAGGGGTCCATACTTGCAGCTGAAGGGATACCTGGTTCTTGGGAACCCCAGTACCAATACAATATGGATTGGAAGAAAGGAGTGACGAGCGGCCTGGCGGGGATAGCCACATTCTCGCCGTTCCGCATTCCGATGACCGCACTGGGCTACGGATTATCCAAGCTTAATGTTCCCGTTAGCACTGATGGCTATTCTGCGACAAACCTCAATCCAGCGAGGGATGGGTGGTTTGCAAGGAGTACTATCGGAAAAGCGCTTCATTGGGACGACATTAAGTACGAACTGTATTCCGCTTACTCAAAACACAACACCAGCTATGCTCTGGAAGGAAAAACCGACACTGAATCCTTCAGCGCAGGAGGCCCGATCCTGCGCATGGGCAACATAGACCAGTATTACATGGCTGATTACGGGGGAGGTTACCAGCCCATGTTCTCTATGAGCCCGTTTGTGAAGAGGCGCACGTTCCCTTCCTGGGTTGCCAACATGAACGCGAATGCACCGGGCCTTATAGGCGGGCACTTCGACATGGCAACACCCGAAATATTCAGGAGAGAGACAAGTGCTGCAGAGCACTTCGCGGGGAGAGCCGGTTATGAGCATCTTGACCAGTATGGAAGGCCCAAGGAATCAAAAAACTTCTACGAAAAAATAATGAGTTCCGGGGCTTTCAAGATGACAACTCCGGGATTCGTGCTCCACAGGGTAGAGGGCGGAAGAAGGCTCGCCCATCGCATGTCTGCGCCATCCCCCGAATCAGCAGTATGGCATCAAATCGCCCAAAAGAAGCGGGAGGAAGATGCAACAGCAGTGACAGAAGAGATGAAACGGCAGCAAAAGGAAGCAGCGGAGCGGGAAAACTCGGCTAGGTACGGGCAGATAAAACGTAACCCAGGCAAAAGGAGCGACAAGGATTAAAACATTAGGCTTTGAAAGAGATTGGTGATTGCGCTTGAGGGTTAAGCAGGGCATCTTGTTTGCATTGCTCGTTGTTTGCACTTTGGGCTACATCGAGGCGCGCCCCTCGGCTTCCAGTTGGCAGGACTCGGGAAATAGCCCCCAGGCCCCTGTTCTGGGATTATTCCCAGTCTTCTACCCGCCGGCCCAAGATACTACGGCTACTACATACGTTTTCGAAGGAAACGCTTATGCTGGCGGGGTAGGCAGGCCAGAATGCACTGTTATGCTCTGCAAGAATTACGCGAACTGGCTTCAGGTCTGGTGGTACAAGTTCTTTGGGACGTATATTTCCGAATCAACGCTCTACAACGGCAGTTGCAGGTTCGAGCACATGACACCTACCCAGATTGAGAGAATGATAAACGATACCATGAGAAACTCGAACATATGCTCCGGCACTTGCGTTCCAGGAAGCACGATTCTCCAGCCAAAACAAGTGCCCCCAGGAAAGGATTACGTGCGGAGCTTCATGTTCGGGCAGGGCCCGACATTTGCAGAGTTCGACGAGGCGAATGCCTATTGCAAGGACAACATGAGCATGGTTGTCAAATGGGTAAAGTGGGATCCTTCGACACCCTTCCTGTCCCCGTATGTTGGCACTACCCTCTGGGAAAAGACAATGCAACGAACGAGGGCGAAATGCTATCTTGACCTCAATATCATCCCGGTTTATATATTTTATGCGAACAGCACTCCGACTGCAGTTGACCCTGCGAAGGTTGGGCAGTTCGCCGCGAATTTCAAGGACACGAGCGGGGTAGAGGTTGGCCCGGTCGTAATTTCCCCGGAATTCGCTTACAACCTCAATAAGATTGGTGGGCCGGCCAGGATTGCCCAATCAATTATCAACATAAAAGCCGCTTGCAGCACCTGCCTGATAATGCTCTCCCCGCCTGAAGAGGACATGGCTTCGATTGATGCGATTTTCAATTATGACCCGAATCTCAGGGAAAAAGTCAATATCATAGGACAGAGCTGGACTCTCTCAAAGGACGAGAACTGCAGTTTCTATGGTTCCCTCAAGAAGAAGCTCGACTTCTCGAAGGCCGTGCTCGCGAAATACCAGAAGCCGACATTATGGGCCTATCTCGCAGCAGCAAATGCCTCGAATGACAAGAAGACGTGCAACTGGACTGCGGGCGACATCGCAGATGCATTCGACATGATTTACATTAACAGCCCGGGACTTGTTTCAGCAGGAGGCATCGGAATTGGGCACTATGAGTTCCTCGAGGGACCTGACCCGACTTACAACTGCTCAAGCCCGAATTGTGATTTTGGCTTGATGAAAATCGTCAACAACGCTGAAGTGCAGAAACAGCCTATGTTCAACAGGTGGTTCAACAGGTGCAATGGGTATTACCAGGTCGATGTGAACTCCTCGGGCATCATCGAGAACATGAGCCGTGTGCCTCTCGTCTTCAATTTCTACGGGGACAACGGAACAGAATGCAATTTGATACCGAACCTCGGGCCTTACAGGATGATGCGGCTGTCGACCACTCCTGAGGCAGCGGGGCCAGCTACGATGGCGAAGCCACCAGAAGTTTACACTTGCGACAGGTGCTTTGGGAACCTGAGCTTCTTGCCGAAATCACCGGGTTATCCGTTCGCTCTGCCGAGCGCCTGGTACGGGACTTATAACAGCCAGAAGATTTGGTTCGACGACCTTCACCTAGCTCTTGGCTGGCACACTATCGCAGTGCCCCCAGCTGATATTCTGTGCGACAAGTTCCGCCTTACAATAAGGAAACAGTCGGAAACAGCCTGCAAGTGGGAGCTCGACCCGCTGTTCGTGAGGGCTGTTGTGGACCGCGACTCGGGCTACAACCAGTGCAAGGTTAGATTCACGTACTGGAGCGACCCGAATTGCAATGTCGGGAATCCATTGCCTATCCCGTTTGTCAGTGACCCTACGGGCGTTTGCCCCCCGCAAGCTGTGCCGCCATCGTGCCCGAAACCTGGTGGTGGGTTCGAGCCCTGCAAGCCCTGCAGCTTCGGGCTGATGAGGTGCGAGAACTTCCCGTATACCCAGCAGAGCTACACTGCCGGCGGGCCTAATGGCTGCGGAGACAAATTCAATCCGTTCGACGTTGGGATGGGCACGTGCTGCGGGGCCAATTCGTTATGCAATGCAGTTGACACGGCTGTCAACTGGGCGTTCTCGTCTGGCCGAGATGTGCCCCTCCACTTGAGCAACCCCGCGACTCCCGCTATTGTTGCCAAGGACAACTGGATGTTCGATGCAAGGAGGAAATGGACAGTTTTCCTTGCAGCCCTGGTCATCTATTACCACCAAGGGAGCACGAGCGAACTGGATTATGCTTACACTCACTGGCAGAGCACGAAATACTGCCCAAGCTCGACGCGGATACCTTACTCGTTCCAGGGCTGGCCTCCGCTAGGCCCTGCGAAGACATTCATCTGGGACTACTGCTCGGTGTACAACACCACGAATGATACATGGAGCGGATATTCGCCTGACCCGTACGATGCCTGCCTCGGGGCATCGGACTCGGCGTCGGACTGCCATATAGGCTGCTGCGCGCACTCTAGCGTTCCGGACACAATAGCAGGATACTGGCCAACCCCGAACGGGAGAACCGCACTCAGAACCACTGTATTGGCCTCGCGCTTCGACACCAGCAGCCCAGAATTCGCAAACATGCAGTCCTGCCTGACTGCCCCGGAGTGCTGCCAAGGCACAACGGGAAATGTGTGCCCGCTTGGCTTCAGCCTGCATAATGGAGCTACCTACAGGTGCGACGCTCCTACCCCGACTTGCTGCGGGAGCAGCTTCTTCGAGCATCTCTGCTGCCTGGAGCCCTATGCCTGCGAAGTATTATTCGAGTATAACAAGACCGTGAACACCTGTGCGAGCGGAAAGACCTGCATGAAGCCCCTGACTGGGCCGTAGGTTTTTCGTTAAGCTGATGTTTTAGAAATAGACTGGATTCATCTAGTTGCTTTTTTTCAGCTCAGTTCACTTTTCCGCCGATGTTAGCTATCTTCAGGTGGTCGCCGGCCAATGGGTCGATGCTTCCGGTGCAGGCACCTATTGTCTCGTGGTACCTTATGTAAATCAAGCCCTCGTAGGATTCCCCCGGCGAGGCCCTGATGCTTCCGTCCTTCTTGTAGCAGGTCAGGTTTAAGTTCTGCATCCCCTGAGGGAGGACGCAGCCGCTGAAATCCAGCAAGCCCCTGTCGGGGTATCCCTTGGCGGGATTCGTCGGCTCGGCGCTGCAAAGAACCCCGGTTATCTTCACTTCCCTCGGGAAATTGTTTACAACTCCGAACTTCACTGTCAGGTTCCCGTTGGTCTCGGCGAAAATCCTGCTGTTCTTGCAGAAGAAGCCATTCTGGAACACGCATCTCTCGGGAATCGAGTTCGAGAAGTTGAAAACCCCGAAATAGAGCAGGACCCCGACGACCACGATGAGAATCATTCCGGCCCAGCCGTAGGTTATCATCTGCTCTGTCGCGCTCTGCCCTTTGAGAAAGCCCATGCAATCAGTGTTATGGATATGCGGAAGCATTATAAAAAGATTGTGGGAATCTGAGCCAACGAGCAAGCGCAAGCGCCAATGGCGGCGAGTGCCCGGGCGCTCGGTCTGCCTTCGGGGCAGACCTCAGGCTGACGGCTGAAAGCGAGCAGCCTGAGCCGCGCGCTTGCGCTGCCCAAGGGATTTTCTTCGATTTCGTTTTGCCGAGTCTTCAGGATTTAGGAATTTGAATCGACAAGCTCTCAAGGATTTGCCTTGCGTGGCGAATCCCTTCATCATCCGATTCGCGGACGACGATAGTGAAGCCTGTTGGCTCGCCTTTCTCTTTATCGGTGAACATCGAAAGTTGCACGTGGGGGTATTTGCCCGTGTGTTTTGACGGAACCCATTCGATTCTTGGGCCTTGTGGCTGACTTTCTCCTTTTTTAATAAAACCTGGAATCACAATATTTTCAAAAGGAACGCCAATCTCTTCCGGCCTTATGTAGATGAAGAAAAATCCGGTGGACGTTTCGTTGTGCCCAATCCTTGCGCTATAAATCGGCGTTTCCATTAAACGCCTTGCTGTTTCTTGAGGGAGAACGCCGAGTATCTCGAGGGCGCGCGATGCGTTGTAGGCCCGGTCCTGGGCTTGCTCTACGACATAATTGAAGCGGTCCGGATAAAGGTGGGTGTTCTGCTCGCTAATCCATCTCCGCACATCTGAAGCGAGGGCAGCGGCAACTGGGTCGCGTTTCGTTTTCTTGAGGAACGCGGGGTCGAAAATCTCGTCGCCAATCTTGTTTGGCCGAAATACCCGGATTTCGCCGCCTGCGGTAATCGCAACATCGAGCGTGGCCCTCGGCTTTGTCTCGTCATCCTTGAACACGTTCATCTTGCCGCCCTGGAGCTTGAAGACCCATTTTTCCCTTGCCAATCCGAGCCTTCCCCTTGCTGTCCAGGTCTTTCCATCCAGCCCCTCTTCGAAAATGAGTTCTTTTATGTTCTCGTATGGGATGATTATGTTTTTGGTTTTATAACGGGCGACTCTTTCTTCAGCTGTATCGAGAAGATATGTGAGTAGGTTGTTGAAAATTGGGTGGAGATGCCAAAGATATGCCTCTGCTGGGTGGTCGGAGGAGTCAAAGCCTTTCAGAATCCGGTCCCTGTAATAATCCGGGTTCTCCAGTACCCTGAGAATCATCTCAGTGCGCTCGGGGATATCAGACCTCGCTCTCGCAGGTTCCTTTGGCCCTTGGGTTATTGACATCTCAACTAGTGAGAATACATGTTCACTCTGCCGGGGCGATGGGACACGTACTCCCAGGTCGAGGAGGGCTTTTGCGGCAATTCCCATCGTCCTCTTCTCAAAACCATAAACCTCAAATTTATATCCGCCTACTGGAAAGTATGCATCTTCAACTGATACGTGCCAAACGCGGCCCCCGGCGGCATTGCTTCTTAATACCCATGAGTCCGGGTCACCTTTGCCAGAGAAGTGTTCCCAATCCATTTGGCGAAGTTGTCCTTGATTAAGGAAATTGAATTCGTCCCTCCCGAAGATGATTGAGAACCCGTGGTCAGTGGCCTGGATGCGCTCAGGCCCGAAAGGGGTCAGGTTGAAATTGAACAAGTATTTCCGTGTGCCCTCGGGAAGGACAGCCAGAACCCTCTCAGCGCCGGCAACTGCCTTGGAATGCTTTTCGATGGCATCCTGTCTTTGGGCGCCCGGCCAGCCGAATCCCGATATCTGCTCGGTGAGGCAAGCGAGGTATTTTGATGCAAACGGGCCGAGATTTTGTTGAACAGAAGCCCGTCCAGTCGTTGGCGTTTTCTGCGGCTTGGCTTTCTGGTCCATCGGAATCCCCCTTTCATTTATGCGGATAAAGTAATAAATTCGTTTCGTGTAAAGAATGCGAGAGTTGCATCCTTTCGCAAGTTTTTTATTAGTGTGATGAGATGCTCTGTGGGGAGCGTGGGAGTTATGGATTACAAGGACACCTCAGAGATAAAAGTCCCCGAGAAGCTGATAGACCAGATAATCGGGCAGGACAGGGCAGTCAAGATTGTGAAAAACGCAGCGAAGCAGAGGAGAAACATACTCTTGATCGGGACTCCGGGGACGGGGAAGAGCATGCTCGCGCAGGGAATGGCCGAGCTGATGCCAGCTGAAGAGCTCGAGGATGTTTTGATGTACCCGAACAGGATGGACGAGAACAACCCCGTTGTCCGCGTGGTGAAAACGAAAGTCCCGCCTGAGCTCGCGAAGAAGATGAAGGAGGAAGCGAAGGGGAGGGGGCCTGTCCCGAATCCGAGGGGCGAGGCAGGGCAGGGAAGGATGATTGTCGAGCAGGAGAGGATGAAGGGGCGGATGGAGAACAGGACGGGCATAAGCACTACGACCCTGATTTTCATCATAATTGCTTTCCTGGTTTTCGCGTTCCTGTTATCCGGCTCAGGACAGGGGCCGATTGGCGGTGAGGATAACAAATACCTAATCCCGGCACTAATAATCGGGGGTGCGTTCATAATCGGCGCGATGATTTTCTCCTCCCAGCTCGGGAGACGGATGGGCGGGATGGGTGAGATGCAAGAGGCCAAGCTGGTCGTCGACAATTCAGGGAAGAAGAACGCGCCTTTCGTCGATGCGACTGGCTCGAAGGCAGGGGCCTTGTTCGGGGATGTCAAGCACGACCCGCTCCAGTCTTTCACTCCAGAGGGAAAGTTCTACGTGGTTGAGGGCAAAAAATTGAAGGGGACGAGCTTCTCCTCGCTTTGGAAACAGATGGGCTCGAAATATCCCGAGAAAGTCGAGAAGAGCGGGGGCTATGAATACATTACCTTCCCGAAAGAGGAGGAAGTTTATGTTTTGAGTGCGAGCGGGGATGGAGTCGCTTCCACCCGGGTCATGAGCATGAACAGGAGGCTGTATAGCGGGAGAATCGTGAAGGTCGCTTTCGAGGAAGGAGAGCTCTCGACAACTCCCGAGCACAAGTTCATCCTTCTGGGCGGGGAGAAGGAGGCTGAGCGGATTAACGAGGGGGACGAGCTGCTTTCTGTCTAGGTTTAATTGGGGGGGATTAAATGGGGGAGGGAACCAAGCGTATACTTAATTCCATTGAAAATCTTAATCTCTGGATTCTAGTTCTATTAGTGGTTGTGGTGATTGCTTTTCTGTATTATCCGTACCAAGAAACGTGGCCTTCGCCGAATCTCTGCATAATGCCGGCTGGGATGACTTGCGTGAAATATTCATTTTCGAGCAGCTCGGACAAGTTGGAGATTACGATAACTTCTGGATATCCAAATCTTACGATTACCAACATGAGCTGCACGAAAGACCCAAACCAGTTTGAGCCGCTGAATAATCCGGTTGTTATGAACCAGGGCGACACTTACTCATTTGTGCTTAGCTGTAATGACGACCTCGGGAAGCCCATAAATTTTTCTAAGGGAGGCGTTTTTTCCGGGAAGATAAACGTCGGGTACTTCCCTAAAGAGAAACGAAGTGACCTCGGGAACTGGGGACCGGAGTATTATAAAACGTTTTCAGGGGACGTTTACATTGAGGCAGATTGAGGTTGTAATATATGCTCTGGAGCGAGAAGCATTCCCCAAAAACCATCGATGAGGTTATTGGAAATCCCGAGGTGCTCGAGAAAATAAAGGTGTGGGCGCTCGAGTGGAGCAGGGGAACGAGAAAGCCCCCGCTTTTCTTGGCCGGCCCCCCCGGAGTCGGGAAGACATGCCTCGCAAGGGCCCTTGCGAAAACATACGGTTGGGAATTCCTCGAAATAAATGCTTCCGATGTGAGCGACAAGGAGAAGCTCGAAAAAGTTTTGTCCGCTGCTGGAGGAAGCTCGTCGCTCTCGGGTGCCCTCAAGCTTATTTTCATCGATGAGGTTGACGGGGCTCCGGAGAGAGGAGTGATTCCCACAATCTACGAGGCTGCGAAAAGCACGCGCCAGCCGATGATAATCGCAGCTAATGATGCCTGGGACCAGTCCGTCTCATCGCTCAAGACCACATGCACGCTCTTAGAGATGAGAAGGGTGAATGTCCGCAGCGTCGCCTCGAGGCTCAAGGTGATTGCAAAGGAGGAAAAGCTCGAGATTGGCGAGGAGCACGTCGGGGCTCTCGCGGAGAACAGCGGCGGGGACATGAGGGCAGGGATAAACGACCTGCAATCACTCGCTTGGCTCGACGAGGGCGGGCTCTTTGTTCGGGAGAGGGAGCGGAACACCTATGATTTCGTGAGGAAGGTGCTCAAGGCGAAAACCTACGATGAGGCGAGGGAGGCGGACAGGGGCGTCGACCTGGAGCCTGAAATGAAGTTCAAGTGGATTGAGGAGAACGTGCCGAGGGAATATGACAAGCCGGAGGATGTCGCGAGGGCATTCGATGCGCTTTCCAGGTCCGATATGTTTTATGGTAGAATCAGGAATAGGCAATACTGGGGTTTCTTAAGATATTTTGGCGACCTGCTCACGGCGGGAGTCGCGCTCGCCAAGGACGAGCCATACCACAAATTCTCGAAATACGATTTCCCGAACTACATTAGAAAGATGGGCGCGACAAAAGCCAGGAGGGCGAAGGAGAAGAAGATTCTCGGGAAGATTGGGGCGAGGACCCACGCCTCGAACAGGAGGGCGCGGGATGCCTTCGGGCTCGTCAAGCTGATGCTCAAGAAGGGAGAGGACGAGGGAACAGTTGCCCGCTACTTTGGATTCGATGAGGAGGACATGGCCTTTCTGACCGGGAGGAAAGCCCCGGCCAAGGAAAAGGAAAATGGAAAAACGGAAAAAAAGGAAGCGAAGAGGAAGAAAAAATAGTTATATTACCTCCTCCCCGGACTTTAGGAAAAACCCGCCAACATATTTAAAAGTATAACTATTTTGGTCCTACGCTCTGAGATCTTAGAGTTGCATTCTCTCGAGCAAGTCTAGCAACTTCCTCAGTCAGCGTTCTAACTTGTTCCTGCAAAGGCCCAATGCTATTTTGCAATATCCCAATTTCATTTTGTGTTTGGTGACTTGCTTTTGCCGCCCCTCTCTGGATGAGACTGACGTTGGGTATGCCGATTTTTTCAATATAATTTGCAACCCTAAGTGCAACGCCGTCTGTGCTCTCGCCTGTGCTCCATACGACAACTCCGCTCGCCTTGACGCCCTCTCTGGAGAGGAACTCGCCTCGTCCGGGCAGGAATTCAGGCTTCCAGCCGCCCGCTGCAGGGGAATAGTGCGACTCGTCCCCGAACTCGTATTTTAGCACAATGACGTTGCTTCCGTCCCTCCCCCAGATACCCTCCACTCTGGCGACTAGAAAGTTGGCGCCAGGCTGATTGACGTTTGATAATTCCAATCTCGCATTTGTTAAGAGTGTTAACATCTGTTGTTCCAAGCCAAATTGGATGAAGACAGTGGAACCATTAAGTTTTGCGACAGGACCATCTGGATGGTCTTTGAATCCTACACTGAAATGGATATGATGATCTGGTTTTGGGAAAACAGGCGTAAAGCCTCTTTTAGGAGAAAGAAATGCGGTGGTTGTGTTAAGCTGACGTAGCCCATGAGTTCGAACCCATTCCAAATACTGTTGCCGCTTAACCTGCCTCTGATCAGGAGTCAATTTGGGTTTTTGAGTAGAATCAATAACTTTCATTAGTAGCCACCTCTTAGTAACCCTATTATGTCGAACGGAGTATATAAAACTTCGCTTTTTGCAAAGTTTAGGTCAGAGCTCAAGCTCAAAGATGACTGTGGGCTCCTCAATACCGAAATTATTCAGGACTTCCGGGTGGACTTCCCCAAGGAATCCCTTCTTTTCTCCTTTTACCCAAACTGAAACAGACCTGCCTGGAATCAGGGAGGGGTGGGCCTCGTCCCTGAACTCGAGCCTCATTTCAGATTCAAGCGCAAGCGCTTCAGCAACTGACTTCATCTCGCTGAAGGATGCCCTGGCTTTTGCAAGGGAACATGCGAAGTGTATCTCCCGACGTCCACCCTCGTAGCAATCGCCAATCTCGAAAACTTTTTGGGGCATTGGCTCGTGCGAGTTCACACCAAGAACTGAGAGCATCGAGGGCGAGAGCCAAGTCCTAAAGAGCGTGAAGTCGATTGTGAGCGGGTTCGTTATCTTGGTGGCCTTCCCGTTGTTCTTGAGCCTCATCTTTGAGAAATTCACCTCATCATTCGAGAGGGTGTAAGTGATGGCCTCGCAGAATCCCAGCCCAACCATCGCTTCCCTTATTCTTTCCCTTGAATCGAGGAGTCTCCCAATCGAAGGAAGCTGGGGGAGGGTTGGCTCGAGCCTGTTGTATCCATAGGCGATTGCGAGGTCTTCTGCAATGTCTACCCAGCCGATTATGTCGGAGCGGTAGGGAGGGCAAAGGACCTGCAGTTCCTGGCCGTTAAGTTTTGCGATGTGCCCCATTTTCGACAGAAGCGGGGCCATCTCTTCGGGTTTCAGCTTGAAACCAATCAAGTTGTTCATCTGCTCTGGTGAGACGGTGATTTTTCTCCTCGACAGGTCCGGGAGCTCCCTGCCGCCAACATCCACTGAAAAGAGTTTCCCGCCCCGGTCCGAGAAAAGCGCGCAAAGAACATTGAGCGCGTCGTTTACAGCATCGAAGGAAGTGCCCGTCACATCGATGAAAATGTTTGACGTTGATTCGGAAACGCGGGTGAGCTCCCCGTTTATTATCGGGGGGAATGAGAGGACATTGCCCCTTGCATCGACGATAATCGGATACCGGTCGTACTCCGCGACCAAGTGCGCGTAATCCTTTCCCTTCGGATGCTTCTCTATGATTTGGCTCAGGTCAAGCGATTCTTCGAGGTCGAGGGGAACGAAGGAGATGTCTTTTGGAGACACCGCCTTGTAGGTGAACGGTGGCTTTAGGGGGTCCAGGTTGTGTATCCCTATCGCGACTTTTTTCCTGTTCCTGCCGTGTGTCGCGTGAATTTTTTCCTGCACCTGCATCAAGGATTTTATTGTCGAGTCGTCTATCGTAATCCCTTTCACTATTCCAGCTGCTACGAATGGCCGCACACTCTTGACGGAGGAATCGACAGCCAGGGTTACCCCGCCCTTTCCTACCTCGTAATCGAAGGGCTTTTTCGCGCCTATGAAATTCGAGACTGCCCTCGCAAGCCCCTCGACGCTAAGCAAGTCTATCCTGTTCGGGGTGATGTCGCATCTCATCGTCTCGCCGTCGATTGAATCGACCGGCGCCCCCATCATGTCAAGCTGCTCGCGAAGCTCGGGGAGAGGGACGCAGACCCCCATGAACTTGCACAGTTCCTTGTAATTGAACTCAACGATTGCCATTAGAACAAACCTCATTTGTCCCTGACGTAAAAACTGCCATCAGAACCCGCCTTTGGAATTCCTGAGCCAGCCCAGGTCGTTTCTGTAGAACGTCCTTATGTCTTCGATTCCCATCTTAATCATCAGCGGCCGTTCAAGGCCGAGGCCCCATGCGAGGACAGGATATTTCCCGCACAGCGGAATGCAGACCTCCGGCCGAAAGACACCTGCCCCGCCGAGCTCGAGCCACTCGTTCCTCTCCTCGAAGAAAACCTCGACCTCGAGGCTTGGCTCGGTATAGGGAAAAAAGCTCGGCCTGAACCTGATTTTCTCGAACCCGAGCTTCCCGTAGAATTCCTTGAGCAGGCCCATCAGGTCGCAGAACGTAGCCTTCTCCCAAACCACTATTCCCTCGACCTGGAAGAACTCGGCGAGGTGCTTGAAGTCGGTCTGCTCGTTCCGGTACACCCTGCCGACGCAGAAATATTTCGCAGGCTCTCCGCCTCCCATTGCTACATAGCGGGCTGAAACAGCCGTCGTGTGAGTCCTCAGGACGAGGCTTTTCGCAATCTCCGGGTCCCATTTGTATTTCCAGCCCTTCTCGTGGGCATCTTTCACGCGTTCCACGAGGTCACTGTCGGGGAGCGATGCCTTTCCCTGGAGATAAAACGTGTCCGCGAGCTCCCTCGCGGGGTGGTCCTGCGGCTGGAAGAGGGCATCGAAGTTCCAGAACGCACTCTCGGCAGACTCGCCCTCCATCTCCTCAAACCCCATCTCCGAGAATATCCCGCGAATTTTTTCAGTCAGCTTTCTCAGCGGATGGCGCTTCCCCGGGAAAGCGCGCTCGACTGGGGCATCTGTGTTGTAGGCAGCGAGCTCGGCACTTTTCCACTTCCTGCTCATTATAAGCTCGCGGTCGATGACGCTCACTTCCTCGGGAATCTCGCCCACCCCGGCCGCCATTTTCTTCCCTTTCTCGGTGAGGCTCGCGGAATAGGAACTCCTTTCCTTAAGCTGGACGCTGCCACGCTTGCATAGTGAATCGAGGGAAGCCCGGTCGCTTTCAGAAACTGGCTTGTTCTCGCTTATCTTCTTGAGAATGTCTCGGGGGGAGTATCGGGTGTGCTCGTCAATTCCTTTCTTGGTTGCATTCATTTCCTTCTCTTTCGTGAATTCCAGCCAGCCGTTCCTTATGGCCCAGGGAATCCCGATTTTCTTTTCCTCAGGTCCAACTTGCGTCCCTCTCGATAATTTTTCCAGGAGGTTCTGCTCCGGGAAGCCGTGTTCTAGGAAAGATTTCCCTTCCTGGGTCAGTGAGTAGCTCGTTGATTTCGCACTAGCTAATCGGACTGCCCCTTTCTCCTCGAGCCATTGGAGTGCCCGAAGAACAGAGTCCTCTGGGAGCTTGGAGCAGGAAGCGATGTGCGGGACCTCGCCAGAGTCTTGGAGGAGGGCTTTCAATACGAGCTTTTCGTGCCTATGCATGGAAATCACTTCGCTATTCCTCGGCCCTTCTCCTTAGGACGATAAATGAAACAACGACTACGACTGCAATGACGGCTATCGCGAGACCTTCGCGCGAATAGAGCACTTTCAGCACATCGTCCCTTACCGAGCTGAAGAAACCCATCACCTCTGCGCTGAGCGGTTCCTCGGTGTAAAATGAGAGTTTGAAGTTATTTAGCGGGACCCTGCCTTTCCAGGTAAAGACCCTCTGCTTATCCTCCGGAGCGTTTGCTGGTTCGGAAATGTCGGGCCTCGGGTTTTTCGAAACTCCGAATGCCCCTTCAGGCAAACTTATTGCGAGCTGGGTGTTCTCGGGAAGGACAGTCCCCCCCGGGGCCGAAGACTCGAAGGAGAACGCGTCCGGGTTCATCGTGAAGTTTATGGTCCTAGGCTTGAACCGGTCCATTTTGAAAAGCCCGCTGTCCGACTTATTGGCTATGGGGGCCAGGTCGTATGTTATCAGCAGCGTGCCATAGCAGATTGTGCAGACATCCCTAACGCACTCGGAGCAGCCATCCCTTGGCTGCGCAATGATGCTCACGTCGCTTATATCGACAATATCCCTGTTGAAGTGGAACCTGAGGTCGAGCTTCGTCTTCGACCGCCAGCTCGTCAAGTCATAGGATGTCATCGCGGTATCGTATATGACGGGGCTCCCGCTGTCCATCGACAGACGGACCGTCTCTGTGACCTTGGCCGTTCCATCAGGTTTCACGATGACGCTTACCGAGAGGTTCAGCTGCTGAAACTCAGCACTTGCGCACCATATAAACAGGGCAAGCAGCAGAAGAACTGGAAGAATCCTCATATTATCCTTTAACGTGGAAGAATATTTAAAATGGTAAGCCAAATAGGATATCGAGGGGGTCAATTGGAGTATATATATTACATGGGCCACGCATCGTTTGAGCTTATGCTCGGCGGGAGGCGGCTTATAATCGACCCGTTCTTCGGGGCCTCGATTAGAGGAAAGCAAAGGTCAATCCCTTCTTCCGGGTCTGTGGAAAAGATTGTCAAGGCGGACTTCGTTCTAGTTACCCACGAGCACCCGGACCATTTCGAGAAGGAAACCGTCCAGGAGATTGTGAGGAGAACGGGGGCGATGGTTGTCGCTCCTAGGACGGTGCTTTCGCAGGTGAATGTGCCGGAGAACAGGAAAGTCGACGTTAGGGCTGGGGACAAGTTCAACCTTTATGGGGTCGATATCGAGGTGACGCAAGCAGTGCACCCGCAATCCGAATATCCGGTCGGGTATGTCGTGAGCAGCGGGGGGAAGCGCGTCTATCACGCCGGGGACACGTACGAGTTTGCGAAGATGATTGACATAAAGGCCGATTGGGCATTGCTGCCAATCGGGGGCTCTTACACAATGGACACGCTTTCAGCGATAAAGGCCTGCGAGGAAATGAGGCCGAAATACGCCGTGCCGATACATTATAATACTTTTGACACGATAAACCAGGTAGTCTCTGAGTTCTCGACCGCCCTGGAACAATCTGGGAAGACGAAAGTTGTAGTAATGAGGCCTGGCGAAAGCAGGGAGATTTAAGGAGGGAGTGACATGATAACAGGAGGAAAGATATTTTCAGTGGAAGCAAAAAGGAACAGTGAGGACCCAATCATCGGCCTTTCGATTAACATCGGGATTGATGACGTTGTCAACGAGGGGAATGACCTCGAGATTAAGTACACTTACACCGCGGACTATGCGAAAAACGTTGGGATGCTTAAGATAATCGGCTCAATAACCGCAAGCGAGGAGCATGCACGCGAAATCATGCTAAGCTGGAAGAAGGACAAAAAGCTCCCAGAGGATTTCGCAGAGGTTGTTCTGAATACCATAAACTTCACTTGTGGCACTAACGGGACTCTTGTCGTTAGGCCAATAAACCTTTCACCGCCAATGGTTCCGCCGAGAATCGAGATTGCTAAGGTCTCGGACAAGCCGCCGGCTGGAATGGAAGACCTGATGAAGTAGAATCTTTTTTTCTCGCTTCTTATTTTTTTATCTAGGCAACTCGAAGAATGAGTCTTCCAATTTCGGGCTTGGGTCAAAGCCGGACATTTTTAAATTAACTTCGACAGTTCTGTTTTCCCCGTCTATCACATCTTTATAGTTTAGGACGACCTGGGTCTTCACTCCGGTCTCATTGTCCAGGCACTGCCAAGCCAAAAGGCCGTTCATCCTGCTCGCGTTCTCAAGTGACCCGAGGGCAAATTCGCGCGAGTCCTCTTCGGAAAACTTCTCTTGGTGGATTTCGATTGCGAGGCATCTGCTAGCTCTTCCGTAAACTGTCTCGCCCTTAATCACGCCCAATACCAACGCGCCTTCAGAGACCGCCCGCAGGATGCTCGCCTCCGGGTCAGCCACGTTGAAGCCGAGAAATTCTTGCATCTTCGATGAATCGGTCTTCGCGCAGGCCCAAGTTTTGTTCAGCAAACAGGAGTAGTATCCGCCGTCGAGCTTGTAGAGCCTTGCGGAATTATTGAGCCAGTCGCGTGAATCCCACCTGGATTTATCGCCTTTCTTGTACTTTGTTATTACTGTCTCCGGAATCATGTGGACGGTTTCATTTGGGTTCACGTAACTCACAACGACCCGCTTGTACTCGATTATGTAACTATCGAGGGAGTTTGCCTTCTTTGCAGAATCGGAAAGCAATCTTTCTGAGTCCTTTGACGGAGAAACACAGCCGAAAAGAAAAGCCGCGAGAATCGCGAGCAAAAGCAGTTTTTTCATTCTCTCACCTAAACCAAAAACTCGTTTCCATCCCTCGCGACGTAGGATTCCTGGAAAACCTCTCTCGCCTCTTTTTCGAGAGCCTTGTCGTCATCGTACCGGTTGGAGATGTGGACAAGGACAAGTCTCTTAACTCCTGTTTTTTTAGCAATTCGCGCAGCCTCTGAGACTGTCGAGTGCCTCTTGAGCTCCGCCTCGTCCTTGAGCTCTCTCCCGAAAGTGGCGTCGTGAATCAGGAGGTCGGCGCATTTCGCTGCCTTCTCCGTCTCTACGCAAGGCATTGTGTCACCGGTATAGGCAATTTTTCTCCCTTGCGCTAGCTTGCTTATGTCATCCAAATGAACGGTCTTGCTTCCTATTTTCAGCTTCCCCTTCTCTTGAATCTCCGTGAACATTTTACCCTTCAGGCCTTTCGAATGCGCCTTTTTCTCATCGAATTTCCTTTTCTGGTTTTCTTCGAAAACAAAGCCCAGGCTCGTAGCATAGTGAAGCGTATTGAAGGGTTTAATCGTAAAACCGTCTCCCGTATAGACGAAACTCGCATCCACGTCTTTCGCCTGCAAAATATCCGAATGAACAAACTCCTCGAGCCTTTCCTTCGTTCCCCTTGGGCCATAAACCTCAAGGGGCTCGTTCCTCCCGATTAACCCAAGAGTCTCGACCAGCCCGGGTATCCCGAGGTAGTGGTCGGCGTGCAAGTGGGTCACGAAGATTGCTTTGACTTTTGCATAGCTAATTCCGAACCTCATCATCTGCCTCTGGGTCCCCTCACCGCAATCGAAGAGATAGACTTCGCCAGCGTGCTTAATCGCAACCGAGCTGGTTCCCCGTTGAACACTAGGCAAGCTACCCCCAGAGCCAAGCACAACTACTCGAATCATGTAAAGATAAAGAGATTGAAGGTTTAAATACCGTTGCAGGGGATATCTTCTTGGTGATGCGGATGGTTGATGAGATGAAGGTTCAGCTTTCAAGGGATAACATAATAGACTTAGTCTCGGCGATAATGGCTGCCGGGGTTGTGATAAACACGGAAGAGCACGAAGAGCACGTTGATGCGACGCTTCGCTACTACTACGAGTTCAAGAGCAAGCTCGCGGAAAAAGAGGGTGAGGGAGAGTTACTGAGGTAAAAAAAGCGCCAGGGACGAGATTTCCGAACCGCGGGGAGGAAGTTTCCTCCCCCCAGTTTCAGGTTCCTCCTGACCCCCTCCTCACTCGACGAGTCAGGTGGAATTTCTGCCCCAACAAAAGGTTTTCTTTTGGGGTTCCACCAGACCTTTTCTTTTCCAAAAGAAAAGGGATGGTGATTTGAACTCGCACTCCACGTGAGTGGAACCAGATTACTCGCCTTGTTTAGAACCAGAGCAAAAGCAATGGTTCTGATGATCTCAAGTCTGGCGCGTTAACCAGATTCCGCCACCCTGGCACAGGGGATATTCTGGAAGCTAGGGGTTATATAATTTAGTATCCGAACCTTCGCTCGTAGCTTTTGTGGTCGAACCACTCTAGGATTATCGAAACGATTTCTACTGAAGAAGCTATGACTTCCTCCCCAACCTGAAGGCTCGCCCTCGGGGGCGAGTCCTCGCTTCGCTCGGATTGGGGTTTCCGACTACGTCTGAAATTCTGTAAGTTTTGC
>JAKAKT010000064.1 GCA_021813385.1 Microcaldota archaeon | reverse complement strand
GTCGGTTTTCGGTTTTCAGGTTTGTATCCTATATCATGCTCTGCCTCAGCCCAAGCGTGTTGGAATAATGTGCATATCTGGACTTCAAAAAATTCAATTTCTATTTTATGACGCTGCTGAATCTTTTGTGGCAGTGGTAGCACCAACACGTGTCCCTCGTATCCAAAATGATGTGGCGAAGAATTCTCTCTTCTCAAATTCTCCGTAGCGCAGTAATATCTCTGCAGTATCTTTCTTGCTTCAGGGACATTAGTTTTATAGCGTACAACGATTCTAATCCCAATCTGGTCTTCAATCTCTTTTAGAGCATTATGATATTTTAATCGACGATGAACCTTCCGTCGTGCTTTTTGAGAAAAACTTTGTACTGATTTCACCCGGACCTTTATCTGGTCCACGTAATGTTTTTTTTCGAAATATTTCCCAATTTCTTTTTCTAACTCCTTGGCTACTTTTAATAGCCGAGGATACTGTTTGGAATAGTTATTGGTCATTTTTCTTTCGCCTACCTAGACCAAAACGATATGTAAACGACTTTCCAGTAATTGTTACTTTCACTCCCACATCGGTTCGTTCCTCTTTGATACGTTTATCGAAAACTTCGTTTGGACCACGGATGTAAATCTCATTATCAATCACAAGTGTTTTCGTTTGGAATTGTCGGTTTAATTCAACTACATCGAGTTTAAATTGAGTTTTCTGTTGCTCTTCTGTGAGGTTTAATTTCTTTTTTGCGCGTTCTTTTTGTGATTCTGGTAAAAACTCATCAATTATTTGTTGAGGCGTGAACTGTTTGCCACCTGATGATTTTAGGATATCCAGGCTCGTGAGAATTTGTTCCTTGTCCTTTGAATCTGCCTTTTCGTAGATTTGTTTAATTGCTTGCGTTACCATACTAGTAGCAGTAGCATTAGTCATTTCATTTTCTGACTCTAGAAAATCAAAAACCCAGTAGTCTGAAGCTATTTTATTTCGTTGGCTGCTTTGAAAATCAGCCACGCTCCCCTTAAGAAAACTGTTCTTTTCCTGAGGGTCTCCTTCATAAA
Source organism: Microcaldota archaeon (assembly GCA_021813385.1). GTDB lineage: Archaea > Micrarchaeota > Micrarchaeia > Burarchaeales > JAKAKT01 > JAKAKT01. The sequence continues at coordinate 5,078 of JAKAKT010000064.1, read as the reverse complement.
TTGTTGCTTTGAAGTAATCCTCTGGAAATCCCGGACCGAAATTTAGATTCATTCGTCCGTTTACTTGCTGAGCATTTATTGTTTCTGTTCGTTCAAGCGTCAAGAAGATAACCCTAAATTTTACGCCCATTTTCTCTAGCAATTCCAGAAAAAGCACTTCTTTTGCACGTTCGTCCATCACGGTTGCAAGGCGTACCGCAAACGTTTTAGCTATTTCTGCCCTAGTTTTACTCTCCGTGCAGAAATTCAATAACTGGCTTCGTGTTCGATTTTCAGAAGAATTGCCACTTACAGGTGAAAACACTATGTGATTTTTTACTCCGCTTAACGCATTGTTGAGCAAAGTTACTAACCGTGTTTTTTTGTCCAAATCTAATCCAATCTGTCCGCCTTCAATGCTTTTAGCAATATCTGTCTCGTCTTTTCCTTTGCTGGGTTTAACAAAGAAGCCTGCGCCGAATACAATGTTCTCAGCGGAACTAGCTTTGGTCATATAACAATTCTACACGCAAAAACTTAAACAGTTATCTTGTCCTTCTCACCTCACCAAATCCTCACCCGTACGCCTTCCTCAATTTCTCGTATTCCTGACTAATATCATCAATCGAAGGCGTCCCGTAAGTGTCAATCGTAGTTCGAATCGAGGCGTGCCCGAGTATCTCCATAAGAACCTCAATCCGAACGCCCGCTTTTAGAGCGTTCCTTGAAAAAGAATGTCTAAGTAAGTGCGGGTTCAGGTGCTTCTTGTGCGGGTCCGGGTTCTTTATTCCCGCCCGGGCAGCAGTTTCCTCAATTATGCGGTTTATCTGCCGTTTCGATACCCTTTCGGACTTGCGGGACTCGAAAATCGGGCCCTTGAGCCTCTCCCCAACGAGGAATTTGATGTCGCTAAGCACTTCCTGTGAAACCGGAATCGTTCTTTTCTTCCCGAACTTCGCGACTCGCAGCGTTACCAGGCTCCGGTCAAAGTCGATGTCCTGGATGTCGAGCTGGCGGCACTCCTCGCGCCGCATCCCCCCGAACGCGAGCATCTTAATCAGGCATCGGTCCCGCGGATTTCCCGCGTGGTAGATGAGGTCGCGGACCTGCTCCGGTTTTAAGTAGTACCTGGGGGACTCGCGCCTGCCTTCCAGTTTTTTCACAACTAGCCGTTCTTTGGTCTTTGTAAGCACAAATGTGCCTTCCTCCGCCATGTTTTGGTTAAGGCACAATAGTTTTTAAAGGTGTCGTTTACGGCACAATTCATTTAAACCAGCCCCGGAAACCACTCTAAAAAGCCTTAGTTACGGCACCTTTTGGCAAGATTGTGCCGTTCGCCATACGAGGGCTAGGCCAAAATGGTTTTAGAGAGGCAAATAGAGTTTTAGATGAAAAATTAAGAAAATCTCGGATGCCCTGCACCGCGCGTTCTGGTCGTTAGCGAGTTGTCGCTCCTCTTGTTCTCCACCCAGTATTTCAAGCACACCAAAGCCAAAGGCGCGGCCAATTTCAGCGCCTTGAGCTGAGCTGCGGAGAGCTCGCTTTTTTCGGAAAGCACTCTTTCGGCTTCTTCCAGTTTTTTCCTGTTCCTGGACTCGACTTGGGCCTTCTTTTCAATGTCAAAGAACCTGTCGTCCATAAAGGCAAATAGCAGCAGCGCCCGGGCGGCCATGTTAACCAAGTCCAGCCGAAGCAATCTGCCACTCGTCAGATATTCCTGAAAATTCCCAAGTGCGGTTTGCGGTATGAAAAATGGGGGCGGAGAAGTCACTTCAACGCACCTAAGCAGGGTTTTTTCCGTGCTTTCGATGCACTGCGACTCCCTGTAATTTGTCCCGCGCAGCTCGTTCTGGTTCGAGACTATGTGTTTCCAGTCTTCCATAGTCTTTTCAAGCGGTGGTTTACCATCCAGAATGCAGTTTATGTCAAAAACGTCCTTGATTATCTGGGACGGCTCCATTTCGGGCCTGCCGATAGTATCGAGAGCAAGCGATGAGAATTTTGCCGCAAGGAAGTAACGGAGTTTTGGCACAAGAACCTCAAAACCCCGAATCTTGAGCTTTTGGGTTTCCGGGACCGAGAAGCGGCTGACATCAAGCTTTATCTCAACGTCGTCCTTCGACAACTTGTAAAAGACGAAATTCGGGTTGCGGCTCGTACGCCTCACGCTCGAATAACCGGCCATTTTTCCCAGGATCTCAACCAATTTTTCCGGGTTTTTTCCATAGGAAACGTCCAAGTCAATGCTCAACCTTCTCGGCTCGGGCAAAGTGGCCTGAATGGCGCTGCCTCCGAGAAAGATAATCGAGTCGTCTATCTTCACAATCTCCGAAAGAACTTCAAACACCGCTTTGCTTCTCGCTGCGAATTCCTTATTCAAGCTTATCCACCATCCTAATCAATTCGAGGTTTTTCCTGCCCTGCGTCAAATGCCGCTTGTCAATGCTCCGAAACATTTTTTTCGAAAGCTTGAAGGCAAAAATGCTCACGAACCACCCCAAGTACCTCCTGAGGGAATAGCGGTATATCTCGCTGAAACGTATCGTGGGACCCTTAATCAAATCCTCGACGTTTTCCGCGCCAGCCAGGTAATAACTCCACAAGTCAAGAACGTCATTCAGGGAAAGCGGGAGGATCTCGTTTCTTGAGTAATAAAGCATGTCGACGAGGCACTTTTCTATCTTCGGATGCGAGCCGCTGACTTCCCTTCGCTCCTTTCCCTCCCTTGCGGTTATGACGATGCTTGCCTCCGCGTTCCCCCGGCTTATCTTGATTTTCGGCTTCTTCACTCCCGCGTAGATGTCGTAATCCGGATATTCAACCGAGAGTTTTTCCGCCAGGGAGTCGACTGCCGCTTTGTCGCATTCCACGAAAATGATGTTCTTTCTCCAGTTGTGCAGGTGAGGGATGAACGGGGTTAGGTCCCAAATGACGAAAGTGACGGCCGGCATCTCCCTCCCTATCAATTTCGCCATTTTTTCGGCTTCCTTCCCGAATGAAATATTTGTCATGTAATTGGATTATATGACAAACTTAATAAGACTATCGGTTGTCATATAATTAGACTATATGACAAGTCTCTAGGCTGGCAGAACGTGCTGCGGCCCCTTAGCAGACAACCGAGAGCTTGCAGCTTTTCACGCCGCGCACTGAGGCGAGGCAGTCTGCTATTTTCTGTATTTGCTTGGCAGTGCCCTTTGCCGCGATTACTTCAAGGCACTCCTCATGCGTCAGATGCACGTGCAGAGTAGCGATGACGCTTGCGCCTGAATCGTGCTGTATGTCGGTAATCCTGTCAAGAACTCCGTGCGTGTGGTGTTCGTAGACCAAGGAGATGGTGCCCACCTTAATGCCTTTGCCATTAACCCATTCCTCGTTTGAAAACCAGTCGCGCAGGATATCCGCAACTGCCTTGGAGCGGTTCCAGTAAACCCTGCGCCCCATGCTTGCCTCAAGTCTTTTGAGGATCTTCGGCTCAAGCGAAATGGCAATCCTTTTGACGCTCATATTTCCACCTTCCAAAGTATTACGAAATGAGTATTTTTATTACTTAACCTCGTTTCATAGAACAGGTGATGCACTATGGCATGCTTCGTTGTACCGACAATAGCTGGGTTGGCAGCCCATTCCGCGAGGAAAAGGTTCCCCGAGAACTGGCATGTGGGCTGGCTTACTACCATGGTTTTTGGCGGAGCGATGGGACTCGGGGTCGAGCACTACGCACATGGCGAAATAGTTCCCTGGCCGCCATTCTTCACTGCCATGGCTACGCCTGCTGACACTGCGGCGATGCTCAAGGAGATGGCAATCGTTGGGATACCGATGACAGTAGCATTGGTTTTAGCCTGGGCCGTGCTGGTTGTTGCCTACGAAAAAATAATGGCGGCGCGGAGGGTGCCGGTTGGTGCCGACGCAGCACTTTAGGGGTTTTGGCATGTGGCTTGTCGTATCCCTGGTTGCAGCGCTTGCGGCCTCCGCAGCTTACATGAAACTTCCATCACAAAGAAAGCAATACAAGCTGGGTTTCCTTGCCCTCATGCTTTGGGGCACGACGATAATGGTGGCAGTGGACCACGCGATGGCGTTCCTTTCAGGAGAGCCTTTCATCGAATTCACCACTGACGGCATCATAAGCAGCGGCGTTCTCCTCGGGGTTGCGATGCTGGTTCCGATTTTCCTGGTCTGGACAATCGCCGTTTACACTCCTCTTGGAAAAAGGATTGCCGTATAATCATATACATCAGACCACCCGGAAAAATCAGCGCTTTCTTATGCCCTTTAAGAATCCAGGCAGGATTTTCGCAATCAAATGCTCGGGTTCTCCATCTTTCGGTTCGTAAATGAATGTCCTGCCGTGCTCCGTAACCAGAAAACCAACTGTTATTCTGGAGAAGCGCCTTGGCTCAGTTGGCGGAGCTATGCGTATTGCTTGAGGCGAGAGAATAGACACGGCGGATTCGCCCTTTAGCGGATTTTCGCCGAGCTTCGTGTTCACGACCGGATTCAAGGGCAGTTTCATCGTTTTCGGAACCCGAACCGCGTACGTCGCTTTCGTTTTCGGGTCTTCCCAGCGGAGAATTGTCCAGGCATTATTCCTTTTTCCTCGTTTGCCGGTTGCGGAAGGAACATTCATTCGACCACTTGAGCATATTTCACAAGCAATATATTAAACACGCGATGAACAGTTTTGCCAAAAAAAGGGAGGGCTTACGCCCTAACAAGTATCGGCTGGGCCATCTTCAGCATCCGCTCCATCGTCTGGAGGCTCTTGCCCTTCTCGTGCGTTGCGACTCCGGTTATCGCGTTGTAGAGGCCCCACTCAGTCTGTGCCTCAAGGGAATAAGCGCCCATTATCGTTTCTCTCTGCCTGTCACCGAAACCGAGCTTTTCAAGCAATTCCTCCGCTACCTTCCGGCTCTCGAACTCGCGTAGCCTTGCCGCCGTGATATTGCGCTCGATTTCAGGGACTATGTGCTTTAGCCCGAGGATTGCGCGCTCAAGCCTCACCAGATTGAGTTTCGCGCCCTTTCCGTAATGCCGGATGTAGGCACGGACAGGCTCGCTTACTACCTTCTCGCCTGCGTTGACCTCCTCAAGCC
>JAKAKT010000063.1 GCA_021813385.1 Microcaldota archaeon | reverse complement strand
ATATGGTTTTATCTGACTTGCAGAAAAAACATCTCATAAGGCCCCTCCTTGGCCTCCCACTGTTGTCATATGGAAGAACAGGGATGCGGGCCTTTTCTACTTATCACCCGTATTTAGGGACAGAACCAAAAACAGCGTCCTTCGGGGTAAGAGTGCAATTGGCAAGAAATATCCTCGAGGTAAGGGATTTAAACCTTATTTCCATAACCTCTATTCCTTACGAGGTGTAGTTATGGAGACACGAGTTTACGAATGCGAGTCAAAGGAGAAGGCCCTTGTGCAGAAGGTCGTTGAGACAGAACCTTACGCTGATATCAGCTTTGCAAGGCAGGGCTACAAGTTCAAGGAGGGCAAGCTTGCCGGCGGAGAGGATGGCAGGTACTACCTTTACATGAAGGCCGAGCCGGGCTTCTTCAAATGGGCTGAGGAAAAGTTCAAGGTTGCTAATGCCGCGTCCTTCAAGAGAGCGGCGAAGGAAATCGAGGGAAAAGTCATAAAGAGCATCGAGAGCGAGGACAACGCAGCTGAGGCCGGGTTCGGGGCGATATTCGGCTAGCCGGCTTTCAACAAATAGCTCGGAAAAAAGGGGTTGGACATGCTAAAATTGAAGACCGATTATTTCATCCATCTCGTCCTCTCATTCATTGTGATAAGTATTCTTGTCTTGGCCATAAAATTCGCCACGCAATTTTATCTTCTCACGCAGAATTATGGACCTTATGCGTTATTTGTCCTAATGGCTTTATTCGTCTTTTTATTCGCTCGACTTGAAAAAAAGCCCCTTGGAAAAGAGGATGCGCTGGGGCTCTCGATTTCGCTATTCATTATTAGTTTAGTGGTCAATGCTGCTACCCTTATCATAAACGGAATAATCAGCTACGGCTTGCCGCTGAACTATTTCCTCGGTTCGTTGATAGTCAGTGTTATAAACTGCATTCTCTTCTACGCGGTATTTTTTGCCATATGTGAAATCACAAATTTGAACGCAAGCCGGAAATAACTGCCCATCCTTCATCAGAAACCGGAATCAATAGCCCTTTTATTTCTTTTTAGCCATTTCTTAATGTTCGGTATGATGACAACGAGGTATTTCTGAGTCTCCCGAAGAGACTGTGAAGACGATCTTGAGTGCTGAGTTCGTCACGTTCTTTGCACCTGCGCCACTGTTCCATTAAATTGGTGCTGGAGCAGGGATTGAACGTGGCAAACACCGAACAGAGCAGATTCGATAAGGACTGAACTTTGGTCTCATGGTACTTCCTTAACGGTAAACCCTAACAAGATTGGAATTGCCGGCAAACATTTTTATAGCGCCCACGTAGCGAAGTAGGACATGAAAGGGGCAAAAATCCTTGGCGCGGGCATGGTCTTCACGGGATTAATAGATATCCTCCTTACCCTTGTTGGGGTCCCCGCAACCAGTTCAATCATGCTCATGATGCTGGATGCTTTATTGAAAAGTCCGTTGGGGGCGACTAAGATCTCAGCCGACTCCTTGAATAACACCATGAGCTCAATCCGTATAATTCAATGTTGCGAGTTCCCCATCGCAATACTGATGATAAGTGTGGGCGCTTACTTAATGGCCAAAAGCTCCGAGTAAGCCTCTATAAAGTCAACCTTATTTCGGGGTAGCAAACCCCACAAAGCGTTTTAAAGTCTGTCGGTCATAATACGACTGTGAGGAGGTATGGGGAGTTGGGAGGTTCTCAACAAACAGCTTTAAATACTGGTTCCTTCAACAGTCCTGTGGCAACCAGTATTAACGAGAGGGTTCATCTCAGAACATTAACCCGAGAGTGGTGTTATGGTTTTTAATCAAATTGTGGAAGTAGCTGCCGTTTCAGTTGCTACCCAAGCGTCAACTGGAAAAAAGATATACAGTGTAAAATTTGCCGTTCCTACGCCTGTTGATGAAGAACTAAAAAAATGTTTGCCACAACAGCCTATTGGAGCTAAACATCCGGCAGTAATCTATTATGACACCATCATCATGTTTTTTGATTTTGATAAAACAGTACCTTATAAAGTTGGTTCAAAATGGGAACTTAGTATCAAAGAAAGTGGGGAATTATCTTTAAAGGAAGTGAAGTGAGTTTGTGACTTTTACAATACCAGAAGTTCAATCAGAAATTCTGTTTGATGTGACTGAACGAATGAACCAACCAAAACTGGTTTGCCCCCAAATAGCTCCATTTATCCCGCCATACCCCTCGGAAAATAGAATCGCCATAAACTTCGCTGAAGAAAATCCAATCAGTGAAGATGAGTGGTTATACGTCCAAGACAGTTTAAAGGATTTGGCCTCTGGTAGGTATACTGTTTCAAAACAGGACGAAAGCGCTGAAGAATTATTAAGAAAATTAGAGGGGTAAGTGTATTCCTAACGAAATTATTTTGCCCAATACCTTTTGGAAACTATATAAGAAAAAAAAGAAAGCTCCTGTTTTTATTCAGGAACGAGTTAAGGAAGCAATCACGTTATTAAAAAATTCCAATAATCCTGAATGTCTTGGCGTGTTGAAACATGGAAAACTCAAAGGATACAGAGCCTTTGAACTCGACAATAAAAATCGAATTCTGTATTCTGTTTGTGGTGACTCTATAAGCGGGTATAAGATTACTCTCTACAAAGTTTGCAGCCATCAGGATGTGTACCTAAAAGATTAGCACGATATTTAGACTGGAGGATATTTATCATGTCTTTAGCTTCAGTATCAGCGCCCTTCAAAAGCCTTGGCCTGCTCCATCACTTTGTCCCTTTTCTTGGAGAGAACTAAATATTCGACATCGAGGGTTTTGACTGCATTGCAATTCAGGGAGATGTATTCCTCAGTCGACATCGTATTGTTGTTGCTTGAAAGGAGGTCGAGGGCCTGCTTCGTCTGGTCTGTGACGACATCGGCCATCCTGGAGGGCAGGTTGCTGAATGTGATTGCCGTCTCGATTATCAGCTTGTTTGTAACGTCGCCCAGCGCGCTGAGGCAATTTTTTGAGGCCACCTGGCGCAGCTCGGTTGTCCTCTGCATCGCGGCCGTGTAATCATTGGCAGTCGATATCAGCTCCTTCTTCTTGCTGCTTATCGCATTGGTGTCTTCGACGCATCCGGCCGAGCTGCAGAGCTTCGGGAATTCGAAAGTCCCTATAACTGTCTTTTCCCCGGCGCAATCGGTCTCGAACGTGTTTTTGCAGAGGCTTGTTTGCGCGTCACAGCCCCGTTTCCAGAAGACCTGGCCTTCGCAGGCCGGGCTGCAATCAGAATCGAAGCGGCATCCGCCGGAAGCTGCCCCGGTCCCCCCGACAGTCTTGAGGCAAAGCTCCCTGGATGCGGTTATGGCGCCCATGCGCGAAACACTGCCTTTGATGTTGTTGCAGAGCGACGAGTTGCCGGTCTTCACCGCTACATCCTGGTAGCACTCGCCAGGGTCGTCGCTGTATGCGAAAGCAGGGCCCATCTTGGCGCAAAGGGAGGCATCGCCCGTCTTTACCGCCACCTCGTGATAGCAGCTGCTCTTGGGCGGGTTCTCCCACGAGTTGGCTTCTGCAACTATCTTCTCGCAGGTGCTCCCATCGCTTGCCCTTATCGCGGCATCCTTGTAGCAGTGGGCCTGGTCCTTGCCTGCTATGAAGCTACAGCCGATGTTCTCTGCCTGTCCCGCCACTCTGTCCACGCAACCGAAGATGATGAACTGGAGGAACAGCAAGGAAACGACGCTGATTACACTTGCCTTAAGAATCAAGTCAATACCATCCGAATCTTTTTCATTCGATAATAAATACTTATCTGTCGCGTTTGTGGGCCGCATCTCGGGTGCCGGCGAACAATCGGAAATTGATATAAATCTTACACGACATAATTACAGGAGTTATTGGAGGTGAAGATCCCATGAATTTTAGAGCAATCAGTTTTGTGCTGGGACTCCTGGTCTTGAGCACTCTTGTGTCGGCCACCCAAGATAAGACAGAAGCTTTTGTCTGCCCGATACTGAATGGAAACGCTGGAGCGCATAACCCGAACGCATTCCCGATATACGACGGGGATTATTCCCTGACTCCGAGCGGGACAGTGCATATAATATACGTCCCAATACATGCAACCAATATGAATGGCTTGGGCCAATTATACGGGCCGCATGCATCGCCAGGGGACCCGGAATACACGGCAATTTGCGCCATAAACGACTATTGATTTTTTAATCCTCTTTTTTTATTTATTTCCATTCCTCGTAATTTCCCGACTTCGGCAAGGGTTATATTCCTTTTTTTGCCTCAATAACGTTTGATGGTAATCCACCACGCCAAAAGAATGCTCCCGGGAAAAGTAAAGGAGACTTTCCGGGCCCTGAAGCACAGGAACTACAGGTTGTGGTTCATTGGGCAGTCGCTCTCGCTTTTCGGGACCTGGATGCAGTTGACCGCCCTGGGATTCCTCGTCTTCGAGCTCACGCACTCGCCAGCATACCTGGGGCTGGTCGGATTCGCGGGAGGCATACCCGTATTGCTGCTGACGCCTTTTGGAGGAGTTGTCGCGGACAGGATTTCGAGAAGGAGGATACTGCTCGCGACTCAAATTTCAATGATGATGCTCGCCTTTTTTCTCGCTGGCTTAACTTTTGCGGGAATGGCCGAGCCGTGGCACATAATGATTCTCGCATTCCTGCTCGGGATTGCGAATGCTTTCGACGCACCGGCCAGGCAGGCGTTCGTTGTGGAGATGGTGAGCAGGGAGGACCTGACAAACGCCATATCGCTGAACGGGACGATGATAAACCTGGCATTGGTCGCCGGCCCTGCTCTTGCCGGGATAGCCTATGCCGCCGCAGGCCCGGGCTGGTGCTTCGTGCTGAACGCAATCTCGTTCATCGCCGTGATAATCGCTCTCCTTTTAATGAGGATTCCGTCAACCGTAAGGCCGGCTTCGAGGGCTTCGGCGCTGGCTGATTTGCGGGAAGGGTTCAATTATACGCGCTCCAATTCCACAGCAGTCTCAATCCTCGCATTAATCGCCATGACGAGCCTGTTCGGGATGGCATTTTTGACAATCATACCGGCTTGGGCAGTGAATATCCTCGGGGGAGATGCGGGGACCAACGGATTGCTCCAAGCCGTGCGGGGGGCTGGCGCGCTCGTCGTTGCGCTCTGGGTTGCTTCCCACGGGGAAATCAGGTCAAAGATGAAACTGCTCGCCCTAGGTGCAGCTGCCACTCCGCTCGCTCTTATCGCCTTCGCTTCAACCCGCTCGCTCGAGCTCTCGCTCCTGTTCATCTTCATCTCAGGCGGGGCGAACCTGGTGATGGTGAACATGGCGTTCAACCTGCTCCAGAATGTTACTTCGGACAGGTTCCGCGGAAGGGTAATGGGCATCAACAGCCTGGCATTCTTCGGGCTTCAGCCCATCGGAGCATTGTGGATAGGGCTTTTCGCGGAATATCTCAGCGAGCCGAGCGCAATTTTGGCATCCGCCCTCCTGTTCTTCTTAGGAATAGTCTTGGTTTGGAGGCTATCGCCTGCTTTGGGAAGGATTGAGTAATCCGCTTTCACGCCTTTTTCGAGCCCGAGCCACCCTTCGAAGAATCAGAGCCGCCCCTGTCCTTCAATTGGTTGGGAAGGAAACCTCGATGTTTTGGTGGTAATTTAATCGGCTTTACTGAGCCAAGCCTCAGCATCAGAGATTTCCCTTGTTCCTGCTTTACTTTCACCCTGAATTCAGAGTCCTGCTTCTCGGCTTTCTGCTCGTGGTGCTTTTCAGTTATGGAATGAGCCTGCCCGACTGCCCGCAGGCCAATTGAACGGCTGTCGCCTGCTGCCGTGAGCCCTTTCTCGAGAAAGCTGGCTTCCAATAAGTCGAATCCTTTCTCCTCTTCCTTCTTCTTTTTCTGGGCTAGGATTGGCTCCACAATGCCCTTACGGACCGGCCGTATATAAAGGTGCGGGCTTAGAAAGCAAATTCCCTACTTTCTCCCAGCGCCGATGTTGTAGATGTTCCACTTGAAGTCTTTCTTCTTCTCGAGCTCATCGGTTATCTGACTCATAAGAAGGTTTTTCACTTTCTGGAAAACTTCCCTTCCTACTTCGACATTCCCAATCGCGTATCTCAAGTTCTTTTTATTGAAACAGAACATCGAGTCATGCACGTTCTCGCAGTTGTGGCAGAAGTATGCCCCGGTGCAGCTTTGCGAGGTGTCAGTTTCAAAACACCTGCTGAGCTTGAACGAGTTGTAGCAGTTTATGCAGAAGGAGGAGGTTCTTGTCGAATCGCAGCCCAGGAGA
>JAKAKT010000105.1 GCA_021813385.1 Microcaldota archaeon | reverse complement strand
TCGATTACCAGGGATGGGCGCTATTCGGGAAGAAGGACGAGTGGAAGAGGCTCGTGATTCAGTCCCGCTCGCTCCTCGTCCCGGAATACATAAAGCCCGAATCGGTTTCCCTTGGCTCTGACAGGGTTTTCATCGACACCAGCAGGCCCCTTGCGCCTCGAATCTTCATAACTAACGTGATGGAACTCCCAGAGACCGCAGTCATGATTTCGCTCCTGGACAAATACGTGATAACCCCGAAGAAAACCGGCAGCCCGCAGAGCGATGCCTACTACACGAATCTTTTCATAAACTCGCTCTCGAGAGTCCCGGAGAGGCTCAAGCTGATTAGGGGGAGGCCGCAGGGCCTTTCGCTAGACTCGGAGCAGGGGGTAGCCGAATACCAGAACGTCCTCTTCATGGAGAGGCAGTTCGAGGAGTATCTGGCGGACTTGGTGAAGAACAGGCTCGAGAGGACGATTGAGCACGGGAAGGGGATGAAGATAACTGATTTGATGGCGTATCTCAACAGCATCGCAGGGAACCTTTACTTCGACAGTTTCCTTTCGCTCATCCAGCAATACTCCCTCTCAGATTCGCCGATAGTCTCCAAGGGAAGCGTGAAGATGAGCACTGGATTCAACCTCGCGCTGATGGGCCAGCCGGGAACAGGGAAGACTTTCGCCACTGTTGATATAATCATGGGGAACGCGAACGAGAGCATTCCCGCGCACGGGCTTCCGGGGTTCAACCGCTATTGCGGGGGGATAACCGTGGCGCAATTCATAAGAATCGGGCAGGCTTACCAGGACAAGAAGTTCAACTTCGTGGTCCCGGAATTCAACGACTGGTTCAAGTATCCCGGGATGGTCGAGAACCTCAAGCAGGCCCTCGAGAGGAAAATGCTGAAATATGAAACTGTGAATGAGACGATTGGGCCTTACAAGTTCAACTCGTTCTTCACGGTGAATTACAACACGAACGTGAGCGAGCGTGGCTATGAAGTTACAATACGGGACCCGAACTTCAACGCCGTGGAGGACAGGATGACATGCAGGCTGCATCGGATGTCGAAGGGAAGGTTTTTGGAGATTCTCGATAGCCTGGGGTCGCATCTTCTTGGGGAGACGGTGTTTGACCCGATAAGGATACGGGACCACCTGACTCTCACTTACGCAATCCAAACAGGGCACCCGCTCGTCGCCGAGCAATTCCCGAGAAAAGAGGTTTCGCTAGAGCCCGAAGTTGTCAATGCTGTTACAGATGCCGCAAAAAAATACATAAGCGAGCTCGAGAGCGATTCAGTGGGATTCTCCCCGAGATTGGTCAAGAGGACGATTCAGCTCTGCTGCTCGATGGCGCTGATGAAGTATTTCCAATCGGGAGAAATCGTGAGACCAGGGGAAGAGGAACTGAAGTTCGCCCTGCAGTTCTTCAACGAGGAAGCTGCTGTCAGGATGGGCGCGGGTTAGTTCAGTTTTTCGCGCAGGCGAGGTTGTAGATGTCCCACCTGAAATCTTTTTTCTTCTCTATTTCATCCGCAACCTGCTCAAGAATCGATTTCTTTATCGCGCGATAGCGGTCTGGCTGAAAAGACGCGTTTCCTATCGCGTTTTTCAGATTTTTTACGTTGAAACAGAAAAGCGAGTTTTGCACGTTCTCGCAATTGTGGGAGAAGTAAAGGTCTGAACTGTTCTCGCAGCAATCAACTTCAAAAGTCCTGGTAAGGAATTTCGAGTAATGGGAGTTTATGCAAAAGGACGAGTTGAGGGCTGCCGAGGAGCCGAATATGTATTCCGAGTGCCTCGGCCAGAAGGAATAACCGCATTTTTTTGAGTAAACATACGGCGAGCCGTGATAGCAGCTTTCTGAATGCTGGGTGATGGCGCAGTCTATCATGTTCAGGAGCTTCCCGGTCTTCCCGTCAAGTGCGAGGTATGCTATGGGGTGAAGGTCCTTTGAAAGCGAATCAGAATCCAAAGAAAGCTTCTCGATGCTTTCGGCCTTTATGTGGAAGTCGCCGACTTTTCTTATCTCATCGTCCCCCACTAGCCTGCTTTTTATTCCGTAGGCCCCAACGACTTGCGAGAGGTATCCTGCCGCATAAACCCGCTCCCCCGTGAGCGGGGAAGGCATTGCGAGAACCTCGGATTTCGGCGAATGCTTTTGAAGGAGTTTCGAATACGCGTCTATGCCCTTAAGCTCTTTCCCGAGTATCAGCCGGGTGGTTTTTGAAAAGGCGGCTTCTATGACCCCCTTATCCAGAATCTCGTCCCCCTTGCCAGTCTTCAGTTTTATTTCAGGGGCATAGTCGCAGGATTTTTCTATTACCTCGAGCAGGGAGAAGATGCGCTTGTTTTTCCTGAGTATATCGGCTATCTCGGATTTTATTTTGGACTTCAGGCTGAGGTACTTGTCCTCGGGCAGCTGCAAATTCCCTACGAGGTGGGATTTCGCCTCCGCGCCGAAGGAGAACATGCAGTTCGTGCAGTTCTGGAGGTTCGCGCTGTAAAAGCAGTCGGTGGAGAGGTAGTTCGTGTGGCACTCGAAGTATCTCCGGTTCTTGTGGCCTTCCCTGCACTTTATTGCGAATTGCGACTCGGCGTCTGCATAGGTTCCGAAGGAATACTCCTGCATTTTCACCAGGTCGCAGTAAGCGAGGTACTTCGAGTCGTTAATCATTATGGAGTCAAGTATGAAGCTCGAATCCACGATGTTGCTGCTGCCCTCGACGAACCTCGAGTTCCCGAGGATTATGTTGCCGGTATAGCTGAACCTGTCCTGAAGGGCCTCGACTATCGAGTCTATGTCCTTCACTTCGTTTATTCCGAGGGGCTCGAATCGTTTGCTCAGGTCGATTTTCTCCAGGCCGGCGAACTTCGCTCCCTTGCAGTAGTCGTCTATTGACAAGCAGACCTTTTCCGCGGAGCCGGAAAGCTCGATTCGGGTCGGGTGCACGTACTCGCACAGCCAGTCTTTGTAATCCTTGAGTTCGCCTAGCTCCTCGCCAAATACGGTTTTGCAGGTGGATTTCCAAGCCTTGTTGAGGACTCCATAGACTTCGGCCATACGGGCGTTTTGTGGAATCAGTTATAAAACAGTTTAGCTTCGTTTTATAATCTCGAACAGCTCTTTCTTGAAGAAGTTCTTGTCTTCGTGAAAATTGCATCTGACTATTGTGAGGACCCCTGCTGCTTCCCCCGCCAACTTATCCACCTCATTATCGCCGATGTATATGGATTCCTCCTTTTTCGCCCCGAGGAGTTCCAGGGCCCTGTTCAGCGGCTCGGCATCTGGCTTCGGCTTTACTCCGTCGTCCGCAGTGATAATGACCGGGAAAAAACCAGTTGCATCGAATTTCGCGAGCTTCCTCATGACATTCGGCCTGCCATCATTCGAGACCAGTCCCAACTTATGAGTTTTCGACAGCTTTATGAGGGCTTCTTTTACTCCGGGGTTTATCTTCAGGTGCTTTAGCGGGGAAGTAAGCTCGGCAGCTTGCTTTGCCATTCCAAAAACTGTCTTCTCGTCCAGTCCCGGGATGAGCTCGCGAATTATCTGCGGGTCAGTCCCGCCCCTGAGTACGATTTCCTCGCGCTCATCCGGAAACTTGAAGCCGAAGTCGTCGAGAACTTCCCTGAAACGGGCTATCGCGTCCCCTCTTGAGTCGAACAGGACCCCGTCCATGTCGAACAGTATGGTGTTAATCATGTGAATCTATCTGGGGCGAACCTAATAATGGTTACTCCTTGACTCTCCTGGGATTGACTTCCCTTGCTTTCCCGCACTTTATCTTGAAAAGCGGAATTCCCGGAACCCCTGGTTCCAGCTCGCCTTTCGCGTGAGCCACGGCCCATCGGATTTCAGTATTGGTCGCCTGCCTGTATCCGTGCTCGTCTTGGACAAAGAGCAGAGGCGGGTCCGTGAGAGTTTGCAGTCGCCCTCCATTGACTCTGACCCATTGTTTCTCTCCATCCCGCAAGCCCAAGAGGAAAGACGGCATCTCGTGAGCTAGTTCGCTAGAGATTGGCCTCATCCCGGGCATTAGCCGCCCTTTTGGGCCGATTGCGTGGTAGGACTTTATTTGCCGGACTATCCCCGCGGGCTCTTTCTCTCCTGCCTTCGCTGGAGGAATGCTCGGGCGCTTGAATTCTCGTTGTCCTTGTGTCACGATGAACCTCCTTACCGGTATGGCATGCCGGCTGCAAACTCACGGCGAGCAGTCGATTTGTTTAGAGTCGTCTTGCGCTGCAGGCCTAGTCTCAGCGGCATTTCTCGGATTCTTTTCAGTCTTCCCGCCACCGTTGCCGTTCCCGCCGACTGTGCGCATGATTCCTTCGACTCCCCGGTTTCCTCCAACTCTCTCCCACTCGCCCATAGTACCTACGACTTCGTTGCCGGATGCCAGCGGATTCCATCTTTCGCTTGTCCTTGTCCCATCCGGTCCTTCGCTCGTTCGGTAGTGCCTAGTCTCATTCCCCGTCACTTGACCGCCCACCCTGATTGTTCGGGTGATAACTGTTTCTATTACCTTATTCCCTTGGCCGGCTTGGCCTATTTTCGGGACAACTGCGGTTCTTCCTGCAACCATTATATCTGCACCCACACCTGACATTCAAACCACCTTTTAGTTTTAATTCTAACCACATTCAAACACGGACGCGCGCAGCCGAAAAAAAAGAAACCGACTACGCGCAACTAAAGCCGAAGAGCAGAAAATAGGCAAGCAGAAGCGAGGCTGGGGGAAGCGCGACGCGCGCCACTTTCCGACACGCCCCGATTTTCATGTTTTTCACTCTAGGTTTTTTGCTCAGAAGCGCCCCCAGTTTTCCTAGGTGCGCCTACTCAAAAAGAAACAGGAGATAAGAAATTAGGGAATTCGAACCAGACACGATGCTTGCTTTTTCCCTAGGCATTAGCTCGTATTTGGAGCGCAACTTATATTTAAAACTTTCGACCGCAACGCTTTTAAACCCCCCAAGCAAAACTCCTGTCAGGGCGACTGGGAAATGTTAAGAAGGCTGCGTATAGGCATTATAAGCCCTAGCAGGGGCTCATCTTTTGATTCGAATGCGGCCTCATACCCCCCTCCCAGCGCCCTTTCAACTCCATCCGAGCTCCTGCCCTACTTGAGAGGACTGAATTCCGAAAGGGAAGACGCAATCAGAAGCCGGGATGATGCTGGAGCCCTCCGGTTCGCAAGGCTCTTCCTCGAGTCTGCGAAACATTTGGACTCGATAAAGCTTTCTTCGCTATCAAGGGATGACCGGATTGAGGCCGCCAGGTTCAAAAGCTCGCGGGACAAACTCATGGCATCGCTTGAGGCGCTTATCCCTGAAGAAACCACCTTGACGAAAACCCCGAATGAACACCAGCACATTTCATTCAAGGTCCCTGAACATTTCTCCGGATTCGGGAAGACCATCAAGGCGTTGAATAAGGAACTCACCGAGATCGTTTCGGACCCGAAGCTTTCTTGGGAAGTAAAGATTGCTCTCGAGACGATGACTGAAGCTGTTAACTCGCGGATTTCCTCCGATGCTTCCGATATTTCCAGAATCCATCGTTCGAAACAGTACATAGCCTCCATCAGGCTTTCTGACCACTACGAGCGAACTGCCAGGGAATTGCTCTGGTGCGCTCGAGCCGGCGACCTCTCCGCGATGGTGAAAATGGCGAGCTCGTTTGGCATGAACCTCCCGAAGCTCCTTTACAAGAAGGGGATTTACCTGAAATTGGGTAGGGGACCGACGGGAACCGCATCCTGGAAGGAAAAAAAGCTTTAATAAGGGGGGAAACGAAGTGGTAACTATGGATAGAGTGACAACTGGAATCGATGGTTTGGATGAGCTTCTGGAAGGAGGATTCCCCAAGGGTTCAGTGGTTCTCGTCTCCGGCTCGCCTGGGGCTGGGAAAACGATATTCGGCCTGCAATTTCTCAAGAAAGGCGTCGATATCGGCGAGCGCGGGCTTTACCTCACATTCGAAGAGACTCGGCCGTTTATTCTCGAGCAGGCACACCGGTTCAGCTGGGACCTTGAGCTTGCTGAGAGCGAGCACAAGTTAAGGCTGGTCTCCCTGGTCGTGAGCCACACGAGCATCGAGAAGGTTCTTGCGGAGATTGACGAGCTCGTGAAGAAGTTCCAGCCGAACAGGCTCGTTCTTGACTCTCTCACGATGCTTCAGGTTTATACTAATGTGCTCGTGGACGCGAAAAGCGTGGAGATGCTCGGGGTGTCTGACAAGAGTTACGAGGCGGTCACGAGGAAGGCGATTGCGGACATTGTTGAACGATTGCGCGGGTATGGCTCCACGACCATC
>JAKAKT010000004.1 GCA_021813385.1 Microcaldota archaeon | reverse complement strand
TTGAGGAGCTGGCCGTTGGGAACGTATGCAACTTCTTTTCCCACTTCAATTTCCGTGCTTACGAATCCGACTTTCTTGATATCCCCTTTGACTTGTCCGAAAGAGAGTCTGTCGCCTGCAATCAGCCGCTTGGAACTGCGCAAGTACAATCCTGCGCATATGTCCGGAAGCATCTCCTTGAGCCCGAAAATCACAAACAATGCCAGCGTGGAGATGGCCACGAGCCAAAGAATCGATATGATAATCATAAGCTCGAGAACCTGGAGGCCCAGCTGTGCCAGTGCGATTACCAGTATAACTGAGTAAAGGAAGTATCTCACGAAGGCGGACGCCGTGTTCGATACCTTGAACTTTACGCCGGCTTCTTCCAAAATGGCGTCAACGCCATTCGACTTGATGGAGAATTTTATTATGTCAGTAGCAAACTCCGTTATCACGCTGCCGAAAATGACGATGGCTATCGCGGCAACAATGTTCGGGGTGAACATCAGCGCGCCACGAAGGAATTCAGTAAATGTCTTTATGTCTAAAGTTTCGAATATGAAAAGGATGGCCGCCAAATAAACGATGTATTTCATTATCTTTCCGAAAAAGCCTACGACATCCGCGCTTACGCCGACTCTCTCAAGCTGTTTCTCAAGGCCGAAGCGCATATGCCTTTTCAGCCCCATGCGTTCCGAGAATTTCACCGCAAGGTATTCCACGAGATGGCCGATGATAAGGCCCCCTAAGGCAATCGCTATCACGAGCACAATCTTCGAAATTTCGGGGCTAAGCCCAAAAAGAGACTCGACCATGATTTGGCTATCGACACTATCTTATTTAAGTTTTTTGGAGCTAGTCAACTTAGAGGCCGGGTGCAGGAAAATGAAGAAAAAACCGCTCGTGATTCTCGATTTCGATGGAACGCTGGCTCCGATAGTCTCAGATCCGGAAAACGCCAGGATTGACGCAGAAAACCTGGAAAACCTGCAGAAGGTATCAAAAGAAGCTAAAGTCGCAATCCTTACGGGGCGCCCGGCTTCCTTTGTAAAAAGACAGGTGGGGCCGAAGATCCGCGTTCTCGGACTTCATGGGAACAAGACGGATGCGATGGACCAGGGAATTGAGGGTCTTAAGAAACGGGCAATCCGGCTTTTCGGGAAGAACCAGGGCGTTGTCGAGGAAAAACCGCTCGGTTTCGCCCTGCACTACCGGAATGCACCGACCTTGAAACGGAGCCTTGCCCGTTTTGCCAAAACTGCCGGCAAGGGCATCAGGGTTCTGAAAGGTAGGAAAGCGTTCGAATTCCTGCCCGCATCAGTACGGGTGAAAGCCGAAACCCTAGAATCGATAGTCAAGCGCAATCCCAAGCGGAGAGTGCTTTTCATCGGAGACGATAATTCCGATTTGGAGGGCATCCTGCGCATGCAAAAATATCCGAATTTCACCGGCGTCCTGGTGAAATCACGTGAGGTCTCCCCGAAAGGAGCGAAAACAATAAGTAGAAGCGAGTTGTTTTCATTTATTGAAAACTTCATAAGCGGTAATCCAAATGAAGAAAAGGCTTGAAAGCTATGCCGGCATCGTCGGGGACGATTACATCCAGGGGATTTACGACCTGGGCGCTTATTGCGAAAACAAGACGATGGCCCACGTCAATTCCACTTACTACGGCGGCGGTGTCGCCGAGATGCTCCAAACCTACATCCCGCTGCTCAACGATGCCGGGCTCTCGACGGAGTGGCGCTCGTTCAAGGGGGGACGGGACTTCTTCAATGTGACAAAGAAAATCCATAACTCCCTGCAGGGGATGAACGCTCCAATCACTAAGGAAGACATCGAGTATTATGAGAACACGATGGATGAGAACGCCCAGTTCACGAATCTGGAGTGGTACGACCTCGTGGTTATTGACGACCCGCAACCGTGCGGCCTCGTTAACCGCTATCTCCGGAAATTCCCCTATCTCTGGAAACCATTTCCTCTTCTCCTGAATCTCTCTGAAATTCAAAAAAAGCAGCCGTGGGTGTGGAGGTGCCATATCGACCTCACCAATCCGAATAAAACTACTTGGGAGTTTTTGAGGAACTATTTGGAATATTATGATGCGATTGTAGTCTCGTCGCGCCAATACCGGCTGCCGATTAAGAAGCCACATTCGTTCATCGCCCCGGCAATAGACCCGCTTTCGGACAAGAACAAGGAGATATCTGATTCCGAGATTGACCGCCAACTCGAAAGATACGGAATTGACGACGATATGCCCCTGCTGGTACAAGTGTCAAGGTTTGACCCATGGAAAGACCCGCTCGGGGTGATAGGAGTCCACCGCCGCGTGCAGAAGGAGATGAAATGCAGGCTCGTGCTCATAGGCTCGATGGCCACGGATGACCCAGAAGGAGAAAAGATATTCAACGATGTATTCCGGGACGTGGAGAAGGAAAGGGACATTGTGCTCATCACCGCCCAGAACGATCTGCTCGTGAACGCGCTCCAGAGAAGGGCGGACGTGGTTATCCAGAAGTCCCTGCGCGAAGGATTCGGCCTGACTGTTTCCGAGGCGATGTGGAAGGGCACTCCCGTGGTGGCCTCCCGGGTCGGGGGGATTCCACTCCAGATAGACGACGGGGTGAACGGGTATTTGGTGGAAGGGGTTGAACAATGCGCGGAGAGAGTCTCTCACCTTCTCAAACACAAGCCACTGGCGCAAAAGCTCGGTCAACACGCTAAGGAAAAAGTGCGGAAGAACTTCCTGATTCCACGCCTAGTGAAAGACGAGATAGAATTGTTCAGGAACACGACCAGGCCAACAGTAACGCGTACCCTCCACGGCGGAGTCAGTTCACTGCTGAAACAGCTCGAACAGCTTACCCTGCTCCCTGTTTTAAGGCCAAGATTTAAGCAGGTTTTCAGGCAGAGAAAAAGAAAACCTGTCAAACCACGTCCGCTATTATAGATGCGCGATGTCTAATTTTCAGCCAATCAGCTAGCTTGTCTTCATCGTAGGAAGATGTTTAGTCTCCTTCATGTTTTTCTCGGCTTCCTGCCTCAAGTAGGCGTTCCTGAGCTCGACATACCAGGCGGGAAGCCGCTTCAATACTTCGTCTTTTCCGTTGTCCAAGACCATATTCATCACCGCAGGAATGGCTTTCCGAGTCGATTTATCCTTTGATGCCGAATTGGACACGTCCATGCTCCTAGGAAATTTCCGCGGAAGCATGCCGTGTGTGGTCTCGCATATAAACTTTGGAGCAGCTTTCTTGCGCACAGGTGTCAAAATGCCGAGTACCGAGATAGCAGAGAGGATTTTCGAGGCCCTTTCGGATAGCCCTATCTCATTTTATAGACTTTGCAGGAAGACGAAACTGCACCCGAAGACGGTGAAACGGTACTTGGCATTCATTGAAGACATCCAGACGAAAGGAAAGGTCGAGATTGAGAGGGAAGGGTTTAGGGTGAAGATAAGGAAAAATGAACATAATCATCCTCTTCTGAACGAAAAACCGGTTAAAGTGTAAGAGGTTTCTTTTTGCATATCTGTTTGACCAAAATGTCAATCTCTTTTTGGATTTCGTCTAATTCATGCGCATCTTTTTCAGCTAATCCATGTGCTTTTTTAGACAACCCAACTAATTTTTTATGGATACTATCGTGAGGATTAAATTTGTCCAATCTGACTTTGCTTAGTATCGCCTTGGAAATACCTGATTTCCCTCCTTCAGTTAATGTTAGGAGGGTTTCTCTTACGGGTGTTGAATTTAGGAACGCACAGATATAATGCGCCTCGTCTTCATTATTTGTTGGTACGAAATACAACACGTGCTCCGGTAACAATAACTTTTTTCCAAGTACTTTATCTTGAACGGAAGAAACCACTACAAAATCCGGGTAGAACCCCATGCTCTGCCAAACCACTTTGTATTTCGAATCCCAATCTCCTAGTCCATATATTGAATAGAACGGATCTTTCACAAAAACTTTCGATTTCCTGCTTAACAGTTCCGACCTAAAATCATTTAACCAATCCCACGTTTTTGGATACTTAACCTTCATTTCATCTTCGTTTTTCTCTGTTGGGGTGGATTGAGGTAAAATGCAATAGGTGTATCTTTCACCCTTGGAATCGCCTATCCTCCACTTATAAAGGTGTCTTGATTTTATGATCGGGTACACCTTGTCTTTTTCTATATCCTTTATTTTGCCATCAAGATTGCTTATCTGTACGAGGTGCCCTTTATCAAGAATCAACTGAAGGTCAAAGAATGGCGGGCGGGTTCCGAAATTTATGCCCTGCCGAATTGTATAATCAAATTTTCCGATATTCTTAACAGGAGCTTCACCATTATAGATCATCCACGTGGATAATGCGTCTAACTTATCGGAAGGTTCCGCTTTATAATCGAGCAACTCGTGGGTCCTTTCGCCTGTCCATTTAAAATATTTGATGGGATATTTTGTTCCTTTGTTTTTTTCTGCAAAAATGAGTGAAACCTGGTTGTTTATCTCGAAAGGATTTTCGTTTGTTAGATCTTCAGCTTGGAAAACTCTAAGCGGAGAACGCAATTTTTTGATGCCGAAATTGGTCTGATAAATGTTTGATACTCTATTGAAATTTCTGAATCCTTTACCTGAAGGGATTTGGTACATCGGTTTTATCAGGAAGGCGATTATGCCGCCATCAGGGACTTCCCGAGCTTCGTGCTGGTCAAGCCGGTTTCGTTGAGAACGGAATAGACGACCGCGAGCGAGGTGGTGGAGAGCGCAGCACCGGCTATCAGCGCCCCGTTCAGGGGCCAGCCTGAAATGAAATAAGTGTAGGCAAATGCGCCGATGAACGGGACGAGGAAGGATGCGCCGCCGATTAGCAGGCTCTCCTTCATTTTTGAGCGCATCAGGTGAAGGTCGACTTCCGCACCAGCAAGGAACGTGAGGACGATTCCCCCGAAGCCCGCGAGATATGTCATCCAAGGCTCAGTCTGGAACCCGAAGAAGTTTCCTGCTAGCACCCCTAACAGAATCTCCACTATCGCAACCGAGATTCCTAATCGGAGTGATATAAGACTGGCCAGGAACACCAATGCTCCTGCGAATAACGGAATCAGGCTTGTATCCATGAAGCTCACCATTTTTCTTTAAACAGAAGCTATCAGCCTTAATGGCGGTTCGCTGGTTGGAGTGGAATTTCCGATTCCACTGCGAGCAAAGTCAGTCGCGGACTTTGCCCTCGCGGGCGAGCTTCATCGCCGAGTTAGTATTTCAGGCAAACAGGTTTATATAACGTGATGGTTCCGAACTTCTTGGTCGTCCTCAGTCGTTCGCTCGCCTCGCGCGGAGAGGGGCAGGAAAGCCATTTAAGCTCGGTCGCGCCATGCGCCGAGTTCTCCTCGCATAAAAGGCTTTTGGCAAGCCGAGCACGCTCGCCACTTTAGCCCGCCGCCAGTCGAGCTCAGCGCGCTCACTCCGCTTTTAACTGAAGCTCACGCCCGCCCTTAGCTTCGCAAACCAGGGGCGGGCGATGAGCGACCCCTCTTGTCCGAGGGGCGTGAGCCGCCAAGAACGAGGTGTTTTGAATGAACGTAAATGAGTTTGACGGAACCGAGCGCAAGCTGGCGCGCCTGGGACGGATTGAACTTGACGCCTACAGGCGGGAGCAGTGCGGCGATGAGTGCCTCGACATGGACGAAGACTGGGACTGTGAAAATGACAACTGGCCTGAGGACGAGGAAGAGGACGGGTGATTGACATGAGAAGGCTTGAAGAAATGGAATTGAAGCAGCTGAAAGAAAAGCTGAACGGGCTTTCAACCGCGCACGAGAGCCCGGCTGTCTACGTTGAAAAGACCGAGAACGGCGAGTTGGTGCCAGTCCAGAGCACTAGGCACAAGGCGATAGTGAACGACAAGACGGGAGAGCTGGAGAACTTCGTGAGCAAGGACTACGTGGTGATACAGCATCGAGACGCCTTCTCCGCCATCGTGGACGCAATGATAGCCCTGAAGGGCGAGGACCAGCCGGTGCGTGCATCGGTGTGCGAAGAGAAGGGACGCACTTATCTTGCGGCCACGTTCCCCGAAATCAAGGTTGATGATGGAGAGCAGGGAATTGAGCTGGGCTTCAAGGCGGTGAACTCCTACAACAAGACGACCGCGCTCCGTTACGGAAGCAAGCAGGTGGCGACTTCAAATAACGACCACTTTGAGTTCTTCGGCTACCGGCTTGCCTGTTTAAACGGAATGACAGTCCGTGCATCGCTAAGTTTTGCGGCCGGAGAACCCCGAATCATTGACCGGTTCAACGCAAGAGTTGGGGACCTCGTTGAAGTTCGGCTTGAGGAGGTCAACGCAGGCGAGAAGGTAGTAAGCGAGCCTGTCCGTGCCTACATCCGGCATTACGGAAA
>JAKAKT010000003.1 GCA_021813385.1 Microcaldota archaeon | reverse complement strand
CCCAATGGTGTAAGCTCCTTTATTTCCAAGATTCAGCCTCCTGAGAATCTCTACGACGTAAGCCTGATTTAGTTTTGTCATAGAAGTAAATAAATTTGCCGAGAGGAAATTATCTTGGGATAAGACATTAATTGCAGTAATAAGTTCCCATCGGATTCATTAAACAGAAGCTATCAACGCCCCCAACAGAGATAATCCAATTAAAAATCTCACTTGACCACCGGCCACATAATCCCCAAACAGATTAAAAAACTTAATTATGTACGGAAAGCAAACTTTTTCTCGTTTAAGCCAGTTCTTCCCGGGCCTTTGGAAGCTTATTTAAGATTTCCCGGGCTATCCTTATCATGCAAATCGTCTTCCTGGGAACCGGCGGGGGAAGAATCAACCTCATCAAGCAGTTCAGGGCTACCGGGGGGTTTCGGATTAACGGGGAGATAAATCTCCACGTTGACCCGGGTCCTGGGGCTCTCCTCAAATCGATTCAATATCGCCAGGACCCGACAAAGCTCGACGCGATTTTTGTCTCGCACGCCCACATCGACCACTCGAATGACGCGAACCTGATGATTGAAGCGATGACGGATTATGCGCTCAAGAAGAAGGGGGTCCTGCTCGCGAGCAAGTCAGTGATTAAGGGCTGCGGGAAGTTCCAGCCAGTAATCGACAAGTATCACTTGAGCAAGGTCGGGAAAGTCCTCGCGATGAAGCCCGGGGACAAGTTTTCTCTTAAAGGAACACAGATAACCGCAACAAAGGCGAAGCACGATGACGAGAGCACAATCGGGTTCCTCCTTAGGACAGAAGGGAACGTGATAGGCTATACCACTGATACGGAGTATTTCAAGGAACTCGGAAAGATTTACAGGGGCTGCGATTACCTGATAATCAGCAACCTGAAGCCCAAGCTTGACGGGATTCCAGACCACCTGGCGAGCGAGGATACGATTAAAATACTTAAAGATGCTAAGCCAAAGAAGGCGATTATCACCCATCTCGGGGCGAAATTCCTGAAGTTGCCCGCAGAAGCCGAGGCGCAGATGATTGAGCGCGAGAGCGGGGTGAGGACAATTGCCGCCAGGGATGGGATGAGGTTTGGTGACCTCGAGCCCTTCCACAAGGTTTACAGGCTTGATGATTTAGAGGATGAGACTAATGCCCCTATCAAAATACAGCAAAGAGATAGAAAAGAAGTGGCAGGAACAATGGGAGAGTGAAGGGACCTACCGGTTTCACGAAGGCAAGAAGGGGCCTATTTACTCGCTCGACACTCCACCGCCATTCACTTCAGGCGAGTTCCACATGGGCCACGTGCTTAGTTACACCTATTTCGATTTCGTTGCGCGCTACAAGAGAATGAACGGATTCGATGTCTTTTACCCGCAGGGCTGGGACTGCCAGGGCTTCCCGACTGAGGTAAAGGTCGAAAAGAAATATGGAAGGCTCCAGAGGGAGGAGTTCAGGAAGAAGTGCGTTGAGTGGACTGGGGAATTTATCCAGAAAATGAAGGACCAGATGAAGGCTCTCGGGCTATCCCCGGACTGGAAATACGAGTACAGGACGATGGACCCAGCTTATCACAGAAAGGTCCAGCACTCGCTCCTTATGATGTATGAGAAGGGGCTCGTTTACCGGAGCGAGCATCCGGTTTATTGGTGCACAAGCTGCGGCTCGGCAATCGCCAAGGCGGAGCTGGATGACCTCGAGCGCGATACAAAACTGAACCATCTTGCATTCGAGTGCGAAGGAAAGCCTCTTCCGATAGCCACCACCCGGCCGGAGTATCTGCACGCCTGTGTAGCGGTGTTTGTCCACCCGGAAGATGAACGATACAAGAAATTGCACGGGAAGGACGTGAAAACTCCCCTCGGGAAAACCGTGAAACTCCTGCCTGACCCTGATGCCGACCCTGCTTTCGGGACAGGGGCCGTGATGCTCTGCACTTTCGGGGACAAGCAGGATGTGGTTTGGGCCTATCGGCACAAGCTCCCAGTGGTCAAGGCGATGGATGAGCACGGGAGACTGACCAATGCGGGCGAGTATGACGGGCTTAAAGCAGGCGCAGCAAGGGAAAAAATTCTCGAAAGGCTCGAGAAAGATGGGAAAGTGCTCAAGAAAGAGAGCCTGCACCAGGTTGTGAAGGTCCATGACAGGTGCAAGACTCCTGTCGAGCTTTTGCTCTCCTACCAGTGGTTCGCCAACATAAAGGACCATAAGGAGGAGATTCTCGAAGCAGGCAGGAAGATGAAGTGGAAGCCGGAATTCACGATTCAGTATTTCATAGACTGGACCAACGGAGTTGAGTGGGACTGGGTGATTTCAAGGCAGAGGGTGTTCGGGACCCCGCTTCCATTCTGGCATTGCCCGAAATGCGAGAAAATCGTTGCTGCGAAATACGAGGAGTTGCCGGTGAATCCCCCCGAGATGCCCGAGAGGGAATGCGATTGCGGGGGGAAGATGAAGCCCGAGACGAGCACCTGCGACTGCTGGGTCGACAGCTCAATTACGCCGCTCATAATCTCGAAATGGCTCGAGAATGAGGAATTCCACAGGAAGACTTACCCCTCGTCACTTCGGCCCCAGGGAACGGAAATCATCCGGACTTGGGCTTTCTATACCACCTACAGGTGCCTTATGCTGACCGGGAAGCCGCCATTTGTCGAACTGCTGCTGAATGGGAATGTTCTCGCTCCTGACGGGAAGAAGATGAGCAAGTCATTGGGGAATGTCATAATCCCGGACCAGTTGATAAAGGAATACTCTGCTGACGCAGTGAGGCAGTGGGTGGCGCTCTCGGGAGCGCTCGCGAAGGACAGGCCTTTCAGCTATAAGGACATCCAGTTCGGACAGAACTTCATAAACAAATTATGGAATGCGTCCAGGTTTGTCGAAACCGGGCTCGAGGGGTATAAGCCTGCGAAGAAGCCGAAACTTCGGGCTTATGACAAGTGGATTCTGAGCAGATTGAACAGGACTGTCAAGTCTTGCACCGAAAATTTCGAGGAATCCGACTTCCACGCGGTAATAACCTCGATTCACGAGTTCTTCTGGCACGAGTTCTGCGACTTTTACCTGGAGGGAGTGAAGCACAGGCTTTATCAGCCGGAGAAATACGGGGAAGAGAGCAAACTCGCTGCCCAGTATGCGCTGAACGAGGTGCTCGAGACTACACTGAAGCTTCTCGCGCCAATCGCCCCGTTCGTGAGCGAAGAGCTTTATGCCGCGCTTTTCGCTTCGAAAACCAAGGAAAATAGCGTGCACCTCTCGAAATGGCCAAAATTCAACAAGAAAGGCATAGATGAGGAGAGCGAGAAGGTCGGCGAACTCGCGAACAAAATCCTCTCGGCTATCAGGCAATACAAGGCTGAGAACAAGATGGCGCTGAATT
The DNA here is from genome assembly GCA_021813385.1 of Microcaldota archaeon. GTDB lineage: Archaea > Micrarchaeota > Micrarchaeia > Burarchaeales > JAKAKT01 > JAKAKT01. Next base: position 3,108 of record JAKAKT010000003.1, on the reverse strand, counting down.
CCGATTTGAAGGGAATCGGATTAACGCTCGGGGCCGAAGAAGCGAAGCTCATTCCTTTGATTGAGGAAGAGTTATTGGCTACTGGGAGATTGGGGAAAATTGAGCTGAAAGAAGGGGAATTTGGGGTCAAGATGCTCAACTGAAGCGTCGATAGGTCGTTCATTCTGATTAATTTTAAATAAATAAGCTTTTTTTGACAGAAAAAACAGTTGACGGGTATTTCAATGATAATATTGAAACTATTGTGTCCATGGACACCGAAACTTCTTTGGGGTATGTGAGGGCGCGGCTGAAGGCCAACGGGGCGAGCCGAATGCTGGGCGGGACGTTTTCCGATGTAACTGGCTTGTTTTCAGGCACGCGCTCGAGGCTGCTGGCCACGCGGATGGATGAGGGAAACCATGTGTTTGCCCTCAAGCTCCCTCTCTGCGCGGGAATCTTCGGCAAAAAAGGGCCTGAAACGAAGTTTTTCGGGGAAGTCCTTGTTGAGGGTGAAACGGTGGGGAGCTTGGGTGGCAATGGAAAGTTCCTAACTTCTGATGAGCTTCCCGCTTATGGAATCGGAAGGCGCGAGACCAGAGCTCTGCGAGAGAGGCTTGGACTGGGCGAGCTGGACCTGGCGATTGTTGTCGCGAATACGAGAGAAAACGCTGAGGGGCTTATCGAGTTTGTAATAGAAAAGCTGAACCATTTGATTGGCTGATTATCTTTTGTGCTCTTCCATAAACCTGTCGAGCCTCTCCCCTGCCACAGCTATTATTTCCGGCGGTTCGACAAGCGATATCCGGACAAATTGTTTTTTCGTTCCTTCGCCGCAGTAGAACGCTCCTCCTGGGGCGAAGCCGACACCCTGTTCCATGGCGAGCATTCTTGCAAATTCTTTGTCGTTTCTCCAGGTTCCAAAATTCGGGTCTATGCCCATCCACCAGTAGAATGTTGCTTCCGGCCTATCGCCAAGAATGATGCCTTCGCGGTTAAACGCAGCCTGAACTGCATCTTGCCTCGCCGCAATTTTTGCAATCATTTCAGGCAGATGGCGGGTTTCAAGAACTATTCTTGCCCCCAATTCCTGATACAGCGAAGGGGCGCACAAGTCGACGCCAAGTGCATATATAAGCCCGTTCTTCAGATGCTGCATCCCGTCTATGCCTTCACAATTAATAAAATATGTCCAGCCGACTCTCGCCCCGCAAAGGCCAAATTCCTTCGAGAGACTTCCGAGTTGCAGTATTGGAACTACCCCGTTATCCTCTTCTGTGAGGAGAGATGACGGGTGTATGACTTTCTCGTTCTTGCCGCTCATCACAAGCCCATGATAAACATCATCCGAGATTATGAACATCTTGTTCTCGTTTATGGGGTCCAAATTGAATTCCCGAACTACAGCGATTGTTCCCCCGAGTGATTCTGGCGAATGAATTACTCCCGTTGGATTCTGTGGCGAGTTAACATATACGTAGGTTGGTCTGAAACCGTCCTCTTGAGCCTTCTCGATTTGGTGCTTAAGGTGTTCGGTATCGGGGTCGCCGTTCGGGAGAACTCGATAAGCGTATATCTTTCCATTTCTTGCCCTGACGCCTGACAGGAATGGCGGGTAGGAATATTCCGGGAAAAAAACCGCTCTTTTTTCGTTGACTGTGAACATGGTTATGAGGTCCATGAGCTGGGTTGCCCCGTATCCAACAAGCACGTCTTCAGCCGTGACATTCTGTTTGGCTTCTATGCGCAGTTTTTCAATCAATTTGGCGATAAACGGCGGGTGGCCAGTCGAGGTCGTATAGCTATGGTCATGCTCGAGAGACAGTTCGCTTAATAGTTGCCTAATCCACAAAGGCGCGCCTAGGTCTTTGACCATATTCCCCCAGACCATCCGAATTTCTCTTCCGTTGACCCTGGACGCGCCTTGGGGAATAAGGCCCCCTATCTCCATAAATGTAGTGACCTGGCCTTCAGTGAGGTGCCTTAGCCTTCGGGCTACGGTTTTATCGAATCCGCCTCGAAGAGGAGCATTAATCAGATGCATAGAACCCGAAATACACTATTAGGTTTTAAACAAATATAAACCTTCGCTCTTAGACAAAAGACGAAAAAGAGATTAATCCGGATGAGAGCCGAGCGCTATGTTACAGTTCCCTTTCCTGAAATAGACGACCCTTGTCCCCTCGTCGAATCTCTCGAACTCCCAGCCAAGAGCTTTGAGCGAGTCAGTCGTTTTCTTGAATTCCCTCTTTTCCTCGCTGTCCTTCTTCCCGAAAAGGAAATCGAGCGCATCCCCGAGATAAAGAGGCATAAAACCAGCTTAACTGCTCCTGAGCTTGTCCTTTTCTAGCCGTTCAAGGGCAAGCTTGCGTATTAGCTCTTCTTCTGCTTCCACTTGCTTCATTCTCTTTGATTCCCGATAGAAAAACACGAATATGATTGCGCCTAACACAGCCGCCGGAATGGCTCCGAAGAAAGTAAAAATCGGGCCGTAATATTTGGCCCACGGATTGCCCCCCACAATCATCACTGCTATCAATATTGCGATTAACGCCGAAGGAACGGCTACCAGTATTCCGATCAAGGAAACTCCTGCGCAAAGGTCACTGCTAAGCTTCATCGAATCCACTTTTTATGGTCGCCGAAATTATTTCAGGGCGAGGCTTTGTGCCTCGCCCATAACCCCTATCTTTTTTTCTTTATTATTGGCGGAGGCGACTGGATATACGCTTCCTTCTTTAGCGCCCTGCTCGCTGCCATCGGGAATAGCAAAAATGCCATTGCTAACACCGAGTATGATATCGTTCTTAATTCTCCGCCATAGTAAAACATCGTCATAAGCGCCATGAGGATGAACCCAAATCCTATAATCGCGCACATAACGTTTATCATGTCGAGTACCCGTTCTTCGGCACCTATCAACGTTTCCATGAAACCCATAAAGACCACCAGGATGTAAATGCGAAAGGGGGGTATTAAAACCTTTTCATTGTTAAAAACAGGGTTCTGTCCCAGTTCTCGGGAGATGAACGATAACAAAAAATAAGTCGCCTCTCGAAGGAGATACTCGAGCCTCTGCTTCTCGGTTTTTATCCATTCCGGATATCGGACGAGGCCGGCAGCCTCGGC